>JASHQT010000163.1 GCA_030039005.1 Bryobacteraceae bacterium | reverse complement strand
ATCGGCGTGCCTCTGACCTTCGCTCTCGACCGGCTGCTCGGCACGCAGCTATACGGCATGGACCCCAATCATCCCGCGCTGACGCTCGCCGCTATCTTGACGTTGGCTGCCTCTGCGTTCGTCGCGTCGTTGATCCCCGCCGTTCGCGCGAGCCTGATTTCGCCGATTGACGCCTTGCGTGTGGAATAGGGCGTAACCCTCACCCGAATTTTTGCATCATATAAGCAACGTGCAACTCCGCTTTACGCCGTTGCCAACGACGCTTCTTGCCTCAGCCTTTCTGATTTCCAATTTTTTCCTCACCGCCTGCGCCAAACAAGCGCACGGCAACCCATCGCGCAGCCGCGCGGACACGGCCCCACCTGCGTCATTGAATATGCTTCCCGGCATGCCGCCCAACCTGGACCCGCACGATATCTACGCCGCTGACCGTCCAGGCAACCTGAGCCCGGTGGTGAAGAACGATCCGCCGCGCATCTACGTTCCCAACACCAGAAGTAACTCGGTGACGGTGATCGATCCCAAGACCTATCGCGTCATCGATCAATTCCGCACCGGGCGCCAGCCGCAGCACGTGGTGCCGTCCTACGATTTGAAGACACTCTGGGTGCTTGATGACAAAGGCAACAGCCTGATCAAAATCGACCCCGCGACTGGTAAGCGGGGCGCGAAAATTCCGGTTCGCGATCCTTACAACATGTATTACACGCCCGATGGAAAGTACGCCATCGTGGTCGCCGAACAGCGCCGGCGCCTCAATTTCCTGGATGCCACGACGATGAAGCTGCATCATTCGGTGCCGGTCCCGTGCCGCGGCGTGGATCACATCGATTTCTCCGCCGACGGCAAGTATCTGCTCGCTACTTGCGAATTCAGCGGCGCGATGATCAAGGTGGACGTCGCCACCGAACAAGTCTTGGGACGCCTAGCGCTCGATCGCGGGGGAATGCCGCAGGATGTCAAGCTCTCGCCCGACGGAACCGTTTTCTACGTCGCCGACATGAAGGCCAACGGCGTCTACCTCCTGGATGGCGACCATCTGAAGCGGATCGGTTTCATTCCCACCGGCAAGGGCGCGCACGGGCTTTACGTCAGCCGCGACTCGCGCGATCTCTACGTCACCAATCGCGGCGAAGGCAGCATTTCCGTGATCGATTTCGCCTCGCGCAAGGCGATCGAGAAATGGCAACTGCCGGGCAAAGCGAGCCCGGATATGGGCGGCGTCTCGGCCGACGGAAAAGTGCTCTGGCTCTCCGGCCGCTACAATTCCGAGGTCTACGCCATCGACACGCAAGACGGCAAGCTGCTGGCGCGCATTCCCGTAGGCCGCGGTCCGCACGGCCTCTGCGTGTATCCGCAGCCCGGACGCTACTCGTTGGGACACACCGGAATTTTGCGGTAACCAGCGTTCCCCCCACAGGTGAATGCGACTCACGTCGGCCGTCAGCGGCAGCAGTTGGTCACTGGAGGCCGATCTGGCTCCGTCGGCCGATGCCATAATACCCCCATGCGCGCTTTTACCCTCGCCCTTGTTCTCTCGGTTCCGGCCCTGGCCGCTGACTCGGTCGATCTCGCCATCGTGAATCGGATTAAATCCGAAGCCTTCGAGCACTCCCAAGTGATGGACACACTCGAACTGCTCACCGACCGATACGGTCCGCGACTGACTGCGTCGCCCGAGTTCAAAGAGGCCGCCGATTGGGCCGCCGAGCGGCTCCGCGAATACGGCCTGGAGAACGTGCACCAGGAACGTTGGGGCGACTTCGGCCGAAGCTGGTCGCTTCAAAGGTTCGCGCTTGAGATGACGCAGCCGCGTTACTCGCTGTTGTCAGCCTGGCCGCTGGCGTGGACCTCGAGCATCAAGGGCACGGTTCCGGGCGAGACGCTCTTCGCTCCCTTGGCCACCAGTCAAGACGTGGACAAGGCCGAGGCGAACCTGGACCAGTACATGCAGAAATACAGGGGCAAGCTGGGCGGTAAAGTGATTCTCATTTCCGAAACCCTGCGCAATATCGCCGAGCCGGAAGGTAAACCCGCGCTGCAGCGCTATACGGATGCGCAGCTGGCCGACCTTGCAACGGCGCCCGCCCCTGTGCAGCCCATGAAGATCGACCTCAACAACCTCACGCCACCCGAAGATCCGGAAGAGCGCAGTCGCTTCAATGCCAGCCTTCCGCCCCAGGCTCAGGACGAACTTCGCAATCGGAGAAACGCGGTGCGGGATAAGCGCAACAAGTTTTTACTCGACGAGGGCGTGCTGGCTGTGGTCCAAGACGACCGTCGCGCCCGCGATGGCATCGATTTCGCCGAGGCCGCCGGATCACAGGAGGCTTCACACCCGTTCGCGCCGCCGACGTTCGTGGTTACCTCGGAGCAGTACAACCGCATCGTTCGGCTGCTGGACAACAAGACCAAGGTGGAGATGCAAGTGACACTCCAGGCTCGCGCTTCAGAGGCGGACGCCGGAGCCTACAACATCGTGGGTGAGATTCCCGGAGCCGGCCCGCACAAAGACGAACTCGTGATGGTTGGCGCGCACTTCGACTCCTGGCACACCGGAACCGGGGCGACTGACAATGGGGCGGGCAGCGCCGTGATGATGGAAGTTGTGCGCATCTTGAGAGCTTTGAATCTCAACCTGGACCGCACGATTCGCATCGCATTGTGGAGCGGCGAGGAGCAGGGATTGCTGGGCTCGAAGGCCTACGTCAAAGAACACTTCGGCGACCCCAAAACCATGAAGCTCGCCTCGGCGCACGCCAAGCTGTCGGGCTATTTCAACCTCGACAATGGCAGCGGCAAGATCCGCGGCGTGTATTTGCAAGGAAATGATGCCATGCGCCCGCTATTCGCGGAGTGGCTGGCGCCGTTCCGCGATCAGGGAGTAAGTACGATCAGCATTCGCAATACCGGCGGCACCGATCATTTGTCTTTTGACGCAGTCGGGCTCCCCGGTTTCCAATTCATACAGGATCCACTGGACTATTCGAGCGTCACGCATCATTCCGACATGGATACTTACGACCACGCCATCGCCGCGGACTTGATGCAGGCGTCAGCGGTGATCGCGTCGGTTGTGTACGATGCCGCCAATCGGACCGATATGCTGCCCCGCAAGCCGTTGCCGAGTCCCCAGGACGCCAACACGGCCACAAAGTAGAGCCTGGATGAAATGAGGCGCTAGCGTCCTTGCGTTGCCGCCGGGCGGGCATATAAAATAACGCTTGCGAATTTTTCGGATCTGTCTCCTGACTCTCGCCGTCATTGCCGCACTACTCGCGCAAGAAGGTCATCCGCTCACCGGCTCCTGGCACGGCGAATGGCATCCCACGCCGGATAAAAAAGTTCCGGTGTTCATTTTCATGAAGTGGAACTCGAAAACCATCGAGGGCACTATCAATCCCGGCCGGAACGCGGCGCCCCTCAAGGTCGCCGATCTGGACGCCGAGCATTGGACCGTACATTTCGAGGCCGAAACCAAGGATCACAAGCACATCGTGATCGACGGCAAGCTCGAAGATATCGGCTCCTACCATCGCACCATCACCGGCACGTGGGCCGAAGACGGCATCAAGGGCGATTGCAAGCTCACCCGGGACTGAGTGCGGTATGGTGCTTGGGGTCGCAGTATTGACGGCGGTGCTAGCTTCCGCGGGGACTGCGCCCAAGGATCGCGGGCGTGAACTCGTCGAAGACGTCTGCACCTATTGCCACAACCTCGACCGGCTTCAGGGCAAGCAACTCAGCCGCGAAGAGTGGAGCGGACTGATTAAAGGCATGATCTCCGAAGGCGCGCCGGTGACCGACGAAGAGTTTTCGATGATCTTGGATTACCTTGTGAAGTATCACGGGAGGAAACATTGATCGTCCGCCGTTTTCTTCTCATGCTCGCCGCGTTCGCCGCGGCCCTGCCCCTGTTCGCGCATCATGAGCTGCGCGCGGAGTTCGACGAACAGAAGCATGTCACGCTGCGCGGCATCGTCACGCGATTCGAATGGGACAATCCGCACGCGCTGCTGTATCTCGACGTGACGGACAAGAGCGGAGCAATTGCGAACTGGGGCGTCGAGTGGGCCAGCCCGCTCGATCTCGGAAGAGCCGGTTGGTCGCGCGATGTCGTGCAGGTCGGCGATGCGGTCAGCGTGGAAGGCTGGCCTGCACGCGACGGCAGCCATTTTGTGAGCGGCCGCAACATCACACTGCCGGGCGGCAAGCGTTTGTCCGAACCAGCGGAAACCGAAAGGCCCCGGCAGGAAGCCTCGAAACCTACCCCGCGCTGGCCCGACGGTCATCCCCGGCTGGGCGTGGTTCCTGGCGAAAGTGGCTATTGGGCGTATCCGAGCGCGCCGAGCTTAGTGGACAGCACAGCCGGAAAAATCCGGATGGATGAAAACGGATTGCTGGCGAACATCGCCGATGCCCACAAAGTCGCCCCATTTCAGCCCTGGGCCGAAGGCCTGTACGAATATCGCCAGCGCACGCTGCTCAAGGACGATCCGATGCTCAGTTGCCTGCCTCCCGCGGGGCCACGCTTGTTTCAGGCCGCGCATGGCGTGCAGTTTCTCGAACAGCCCGAACGCCAGCGCATCTTCGTCATGTCCGGCGGCGGCAATCGGAACTGGAAGCTGATTTACCTGGACGGCCGCGCACTGCCCAATAGCGAAGACGTTACGCCCACGTATTGGGGCTACTCCTCCGGCCATTGGGATGGCGACACGCTGGTGGTGGAATCGAACGCTTTCAATGAGCGCTTCTGGTTTTCGGGTGGTGGCCTGCCGCATACCGAAACTCTGCGTCTCACCGAGCGCTTCTCGCGGCCCGATTTCAACACACTGAAGTACGAAGTGACGGTAAACGATCCGGGTACGTACACCCGGCCGTGGTCCAGCTCCTGGACGCTGAGTTGGGTCGCCGGCCGCGACATTCAGGAATATTTTTGCCAGGATGACTCACAAGACGAGCGGCACATGGTGGGTCCGACTTCGCTGGGTTCCGCTTCGGGCTCCAAGTGATAAGGAGATTCACATATAATGATTTGGCAGGTGGGGAGGGCTCGATGAAATCTATCGCACGCAATTTATTCCCAATTGTTTTGGGCTTAGTCCTTCTGGTGGCGCCGGCCGCCGCGCACCATTCGTTTTCCGCCGAGTATGACAGCAAAAAGCCGGTCACGCTACGCGGCATCGTCACTAAGGTGGAATGGATGAATCCGCACGTCTATTTCTATCTCGATGTGACCGACGACAGCGGCAACATCGCCAATTGGGCGCTCGAAATGGGGCCACCCAACGGCTTGGAGCGCAGCGGCTGGACGCGCAACACCATGAAGGTCGGCGATGAAGTGATCGTCGAGGGAACGCTCGCCAAGGATGGGAGCAAGCAGGCCAACGCACGTTCAGTCACCATGGCTTCCACCGGCAAGAAGCT
The DNA here is from genome assembly GCA_030039005.1 of Bryobacteraceae bacterium. The sequence continues at coordinate 11,086 of JASHQT010000163.1, read as the reverse complement.
GGGCGCGGCCTCCAGCGAAAAGGCGCCCGAAAAGGCCAACCCGTAAAGCCACGCACCATGCAGTTTGTGCTTCGAATTATCGGAATCGCTGGAATCGCGCTCGCGCTCGCGAGCACGGCCGCCGCGCAGGAGGAACCGTCGCCCGGCTTGAACGGCGGACGGCTCGACACCAGGCGCGACACCGGCCCCGCGCGTCCAACCCCGCACTGGCCCGACGGCCGCGTCAATCTTGGACCGTTGCCCGGCGAAAAAGGCGTCTGGGAAGGCAATGCAGGATCCACTCTCGCCACCAATGCCCACGGCATCGACAACCCGCGCATGAACCTGCCCACCAATCTCAAGGTCAGCGAGGTTCCGTTCCTCCCCTGGGCTCGCGCTCTTTACAACTACCGCCAAGCCACCACCACCAAGGACGACCCGCACACGCGGTGCCTCCCTTCCGGCGGCCCGCGCCTGTTTCATACCCCGTACGGATTCGAGTTCGTCCAGGTGCCCGAAGAGAAGCGCATCTACATGATCGAGGTGGGCGGCCCGCACACTTGGCGTGTGATTTACATGGACGGCCGGCTGCATCCCCAGAACTTGGATCCCACATTCTTCGGCCATTCCGTCGGCCACTGGGACGGCGACACCCTGGTGGTGGATACGATCGGCTTCAACGAACGATTCTGGCTAACCCGCGAGGGCATCCCGCATACCGAAGCCCTGCACCTGATCGAGCGCTTCACCCGCACCGACTACAACACGCTGAAATACCAGGCCACCGTCGACGATCCGGGCGCTTATACCCAGCCCTGGACCGGGGGCTGGATCATCCGCTGGCAGCCTAATCAGGAACTGTACGAGTATCTGTGCCAGGACAACAACAAGGACCCCAAACACATGTTTGGTGGCCCGCGCTAAGCGGTAAGAACGGCCCGGCGACCGAGCTAAGGTACGGTTCGCTGTAAACCGATTCGCTGGCTGCGGCGTCCCACTATGAAGGCTTGATTAAAGCCGTTGACAGAGGAGTCTATATATGAAAATCGGAAGTCTTTTCGTAATAGCATCCGTATTCGGCGCCTGTGCGTTCGGACAGACGTCCGCTACCTTTACGCGCGATTACAATTTTCCCCCGGTGGGATTGGCCAGCACCGAAACCGCTCAGATCAACCTGGTCAATATCGCACCGATGCCCACCTCCACCAGCACCTCCAGCGCCTCGGAGGCTCCCGCGTGCACCGGTACGGTCACCTTTACTAACGCGAGCGGCTCCGTGATCGGGAAGCCCACCAGCTTCACCACCACCGGCTCTCAGGTGACTTCCATACCACTGACGTTCAGCCAGCTTCAGCTCGCGTCGTCCGATGTTCGGGGCGAGTTCGTGGCGAGCGTCCAGTTGACGCGCTCGCTGCCCTCGGCGGCGCTTTGCTCGCTGGTTTTCTCGTTGGAGACTTTCGATAGTTCCACCGGCGTGACGCACGTCTATCTGGGCAACTCGGCGACCGGTACGGCTTTAGTCGGTAACCCGATCGTCGTGAATAGCCCGGGCGCGCACTAAGCAATCCGACCCCGTTGGTCCAATCCTCGAAGGTTCCGGCGCGTCTCCGCTTCTCGTGGCGGAGACGCCCTTAGCACTGTAGTCCGCGCATCAGGCGATTCTCCGATTCCAATTCCCTCGGCGACACCGTATACTCCTTCCAATCGTTCATTTGGATTTTGGTGCAAGTAAGGAGTCTGAAGGACCATCTTTCTCGCCTTCCGGGAATCTTGAGTCCGCATCGTCAGACTGCGCGCTCATCCAAAACCACAACAGTTCCGTTTCGAGGAGAAGCCATAGATGCTCTTGACACGTTTCGTACTGCTGGGTGCGCTCACCTTCTTACCTGCCTTCGCTCAATTTGAGAGCAATAGCTTTTCGCCCGACGCCAGGGTGAAGGTCGCACCGCATCACTCGCACCTGATCCGCGACAAGTTTGAGCCCGGCAATGGCACCGCCGAGAGCACCAACTGGAGCGGTTACGCCGTCACCGGCTCCTCATTCACTTCGGCTCAGGCTTCCTGGATTGTGCCAGCGGTCAATTGTACAGGCGTCAAAGGCGATCAATACGCGGCGTTTTGGGTTGGCCTGGACGGCTATAACTCGAACTCCGTCGAGCAAACCGGAACATTGGCTTACTGTGCCGGCGCCCAGGCCGGCTATTTTGCGTGGTTTGAGTTCTATCCCAATCCGATGTACGAAATCCTCACCGTGCCCGTCAGCGCCGGGAATGTGATTTCGGCGTCGGTAGTTTACAGCGGCACTCGATTCACCGCGACAATTACGAATGTCACCACCGGCCGCTCGTATAGCACGAGCTCTACGGTTCGGGGAGCCGCGCGCTCTTCGGCTGAATGGATCGCGGAAGCCCCCTGCTGCACCAACTCCAACGGCATTTTGCCCTTGGCCGATTTCGGAACCGGCCTCTTCGGTTACGACAGCACACATGTGCTCTACACGAATTACGCCACGGACTCCTCCAACAGCGGAGCTATTGGAAGTTTCCTGGGGGTGAATCAGGTCGAAATCAACAAAGTGGGAAGCTCCAGCAGTCCCCAGACCTCCACGTGCTCAGCCCTTTCGAGCGACGGGACCAGTTTCTCCTGCACCTGGGCGCAGTAATAGTCATCTCTGGGGACGCCGGTGCAACGTCGTCGGCCGTAGTGCCATAGTAAGTACGTGAAGTGCGCGCTGTTGCTCGTGGTGCCACTGAGTTTGCTTGCTCAGGACTCGCCGCACTACGACCTGCTGATCCAAAATGGCCATGTGATTGACGGCACCGGCTCGCCCTGGTACGCCGCCGATCTCGCCATTCGCAACGGCCATATCGCCGCCATCGGCCATCTCGATGCGGCCGCCGCCAAGCGAACCATCGATGCCGCGGGGATGGTGGTGGCTCCAGGCTTCATTGACATGTTGGGGCAGTCGGAATTTACCATCCTGGTGAATCCACACCTGCCGTCCAAGATCTACCAAGGGATCACCACCGAGATCACCGGCGAAGGTGGCACGGCTGCGCCGCTTACCGATGCAATTCGCGCCGCCGATCACTCCATGTACGAACATTTCGGCATCGACCCCTCCTGGAATACCTTCCGCGAATACTTCGCGCACCTGGAAAAACAGGGTATGGGCATTAATCTCGCCAGTTACGTCGGCGCCACGCAGGTCCGCCGCGCGGTGATCGGCGATGTCGATCGGGCGCCTACGCCCGCCGAACTCGATCGCATGCAGGCGCTCGTGCGCGACGCTATGTACGACGGCGCGGTCGGCGTATCCAGTTCGCTGCAGTATGCGCCCGCGCCGTATGCCAGCACCGAAGAACTGATCGCCCTGGCATCGGAAGCCGGAAAACTCGGCGGCATCTACGCCACGCATATGCGCAGCGAGGGCGATGCCATCCTTCCCGCTCTCGATGAAGCGATTCGTATCGGGCGCGAGGCCCACATCCCGGTCGAGATCTGGCACCTGAAGGCCGCCGGGCGCCGCAATTGGGGCCGTATGCCCGAAATCGTGGCGCATATCGATGAAGCTCGCCGTTCCGGCGTCGACATCGCGGCCAACACCTACGCGTACACGGCCTGGTTCAATAGCTTCTCCGCGTTCATTCCGCCCTGGGCGCACGACGGCGGCGATGCCAAGCTCATCGAACGGCTCAAGGATCCGGCCACGCGCGCGCGCATTCGCAAGGATATGCTCACGCCCAGCTCCACCTGGGACAACGAGTGGTTGGAAGTCACCGGGCCGGAGGGCATTCTGGTCAGCGTCGTCCAAAATCCCAAATTGCTTCCGCTCCAAGGCAAGACCATCGCGGAGATCGCCAAGCTTTGGAACAAGGATCCCATCGATACAGTTTTCGATCTGCTGATCGAAGACCATGCCGCCACCGAGGTCGCGGTCTTCGGGATGTCCGAACCCGACGTGCGCCTCGCCCTCCAGCAGCCTTGGGTCAGCGTGTGCAACGATTCTCAAGGCACCGCGCCGGACGGCATACTCGGCCAGGCGCATCCGCACCCTCGCGCCTACGGAACGTTTCCGCGCATCCTGCGCACATACGTCCGCGAAGACGGCGCACTCACCTTGCCCGATGCGATCCGCAAATTCACCGCGCTACCCGCCTCGAATATGCGTCTAGCCGAACGTGGCGTCATCAAGGCTGGCATGTGGGCCGACATTGTGGTGTTTAATCCCGATACGATTACCGACCGCGCTACGTATGAAAATCCCAACCAGCTTTCCCAGGGCATGGAGTACGTGCTGGTGAACGGCGTCCCGGTCATCGATCGCGGAAAAACGACCAACGCGCTTCCCGGCAAAGTGATCCGCGGCACAGCATGGAAGCCGTAAGAGCTTGGAAGCCGTAAAATCGAAGTTCATGCAAGACCCCGCCCAGCAAGCGGCAAAGCAAGCTGAAAAACTCCGCGACGAGCTGCGCCGCCACGAACATCTCTATTACGTCCTGGACACCCCAGAGATCACCGACGCCGAATACGATGCGATGATGCACCGGCTCCAGGCGCTCGAGAAAGAACACCCGGAGCTGGTCACGCCCGACTCGCTTACCCAGCGCGTGGGCGGCAAACCCCGCGAAGGATTCGTCAAGGTGCAGCACAGCTCGCCGATGCTGAGCCTGGACAACGCGCTCAACGAAACCGAACTTCTGGACTTCGACCGCCGCGTTCGCGATTTGCTCGGTGATGCGCCGTATCGCTATGTTGCCGAGCTCAAGATGGACGGGCTTTCGATGGCTGCCCTGTATCGCGACGGTCAATTCGTTCAAGCCGTCACGCGCGGCGATGGGACCACCGGCGAAGAGGTAACCGAGAACGCCCGCACCATCCGATCGCTCCCTCTGCGCGTCGAAGGCCGCTTCGACGAGTTCGAGGTTCGCGGCGAAACCGTGCTGAACCGTCAAGCCTTCGAGCGGCTGAACGCCGAACGCGACGAGCGCGGCCTCCCGCGCTTCGCCAATCCCCGCAATGCCGCCGCCGGATCGTTGCGCGTTTTAGAGCCGCAGATCACCGCCTCGCGCCGTTTGGATTATTACCCGTATTTTCTGCTGCGCGCGGGCCAGCCCGCCATGGAAAGCCAATGGGAAGCGCTCGAAGCAATGAAAAAAATGGGATTCAAAATCAATTCCCATCGCCGGCTTTGCGACGATATCCGCCAGGTGCTCGAATTTTGCGCGCAATGGGAGGCCGAGCGCGAGCAACTGCCGTACGAAATCGACGGCGTGGTGGTGAAGCTGGATTCCATCCCCCAGTGGCGCCAGCTCGGCTTTACCGCCAAGGCGCCCCGCTGGGCCATCGCCTACAAATACCCGGCGCGCCAAGCGGTCACCACCGTAGAGAACATCGAAGTACAGGTGGGCCGCACCGGCGCCTTAACGCCCGTCGCGTACTTGAAACCCGTGGAAGTGAGCGGCGTCACCGTCTCGCGCGCCACGCTGCACAACGAAGATGAGATCGAGCGTTTGAACGTTCACATCGGTGACGAAGTGGTCATCGAGCGCTCGGGCGACGTGATCCCCAAAGTCGTTCGCGTCTCGGCCGAAGGCGCGCACCGCAAGAAATTCCAAATGCCCGCGCGCTGCCCGGTTTGCGGCGGACATATCGTTCGCGAAGAAGGCGAGGCGGCGCGGCGCTGCGTCAACACAAATTGCCCGGCGCGGCTGAAGGAATCCATCCTGCACTTCGCCTCGCGCGGCGTCATGAACATCGACGGCATGGGCGACGCGCTGGTGGACCAGTTGGTCGACCGTGGCATCGTCAAGAACGTGGCCGATCTCTACGATCTCACCGCGGCCAAGCTCCTGACGCTCGAGCGCATGGGCGACAAATCGGCGGGCAACGTAATCCGCAACATCGATAATTCAAGGAAAAATCCTCTACCCCGCGTCCTCACTGCCTTGGGCATTCGCTTCGTCGGCGAGCGCACGGCTGTGTTTCTCGCCGAGGCGTTCGGCAGCCTGGACGCCATCGCCAATGCCAGCCTGGAACAACTGCAACAAGCCGAAGAGGTCGGGCCGAAAGTGGCCGAAAGTATTTTCGAATTTTTCCGCGAGCGCCGCAATTCGAATCTCATCGAGCGCCTGCGTGCCGCCGGGCTCCAGTTCGAATATCAACGACGCCGGGCCAAAGCCGGGCCGCTTCAGGGTTTGACCTTCGTGCTGACCGGGGCCTTGCCCAACTTGAGCCGGGACGACGCGAAGCAGCGGATTGAGGCCGCGGGCGGCAAAGTCACCGGCACGGTCAGTAAGAAGACCAATTATGTCGTCGCCGGCGCCGATCCGGGGTCGAAGTTGGACAAGGCGCGGGAATTGGACATCCAGGTCATCGGCGAAGAGCAACTTCTGAATCTGATCGCGGGCTAAGGTATTCTGTGCACCTGGACCGCGCGCACAAACGGCGCCGCCGCATCGCGGGATCGCGGAGCGCCGCCGACCATTCTGCATGTAGTTTTCCACGCCATCATCCAGGGCGATTTCGATACCTTCGGCCGTTCGGTCACCGATGACGTGCAGTTGAGGATTCGCTGGCTAGGCCAGTCCTATCGCGTGCGCGGCGTCCAGTGGTTCACCTTGCAAACGGCAAGATGGCGAAAATCGATGAGATCGTCGCGGCCAACCCAAACTAATTGGGTTGGCGCACGTATTGCACGGTCTTGACGTATCTCCGCGCTAGCTCCCGAATCCACCCGTCCTCGCGAACCGCGATGGCGCGCGGCGGAATCAGGTCAGCCCCAATGCCGACGGCGGCCGCGCCCGCGGCCAGGTAGTTGCCTGCCGTTTGCTGATTCACGCCGCCCGCGGCCACGAAGGCGATGTGGGGAAACGGAGCCTTTAGGGCCCGTAGATAGTCCACACCGCCCACTTGCGCACAGGGAAAGATTTTGACGAAATCGGCGCCGGCTTTGTGCGCCGCGATGATCTCGCTCGGCGTCATCGCCCCGGGCATGGCGATGACGCCCGCCTGCACGGTGAAAGCCACGATTTCCAAATCCAGGCCCGGACTGGTGATGAATTTCGCCCCGGCCGCCAGGCACGCGCGCGCAGTCTCCAGGTCCAGAACCGTCCCGGCGCCAACGATCATGCGCGGGTGCTTCTTCACCAGGTGCGCTATGATCTCCGTGGCTTGGGGCACCGTCATGGTGAGTTCCACGATGGGAAGACCGCCGTCGCTCACGGCTTCGGCGGCGAACAGCGCGTCGTCCGGTGTGGCGGCCCGAACCGCCGGGATAATGGCGAGCTGCTCGATTCGTGCGCGAACTTCCGCCTTCGTCATCGACGCGGTGACCTCCGATTCCCATCGAGTATAGAACAGCGTTTGGACCCGAAGCGAATGACGCTCCGGTTACAGCGTGTGATGAAGAATGGAGCCCGCGATCGCGGGCAGCGGTAGAATTACATCCACGGCACCGCGCTTGATGGCCTCCTTGGGCATCCCGAACACCACCGAAGTGGCTTCGTCTTGTGCGATCGTAGCGGCACCCGCTTCTTTCATCTCCAGCATCCCCCGCGCGCCATCGTCTCCCATCCCCGTCAGGATCACAGCCACCGCATTGCCCCCCGCATAGCGCGCCGCCGAGCGGAACAGCACGTCCACCGAGGGCCGATGACGGCAGACCAGCGGCCCGTCCTTGATCTCGACAAAGTAGCGCGCCCCGCTGCGTTTCAGCAGTGTGTGATGATTGCCCGGTGCGATTAATGCGCGCCCGCGCAGTACGGTGTCGTTCGACTCCGCCTCTTTCACCGTAATCCGGCACAGGCTGTCCAGGCGGTTGGCGAACGCGCGGGTGAATGCTTCCGGCATGTGTTGTACGATGACGATGCCCGGGGTGTCCCCCGGCAGCGCTTCGAGCAAGGCGCGCAGGGCTTCGGTCCCGCCGGTGGACGCGCCGATCACCACCACTTTTTCGGTGGTTTCGAGCATCGCGCCCGTGGGACGCGCCAGGATCGCATCGGCTGTCAGCTTCGGTTCCACGGTGCGGGCCGGCGAATACGGGTGCGGGTGCGCCTGCGCCGCGGCCTTCACGGCGTCGCACAGCAGCACCGCGGATTCTTCGAGAAACCGCTTGCTGCCCACGCGCGGTTTCGTAATGATATCCACCGCTCCGTATTCGAGCGCGCGCAGCGTGCTCTGCGCGCCCTCATCGGCCAAGCTGGAGCAGATGATCACCGGAATCGGATGCTGCGTCATGATCTTCTGCAGAAACGTCAATCCGTCCATGCCCGGCATCTCGATATCCAGCGTGATCACGTCCGGAACCTGTTCGGCGATGCGGTCGGCGGCGATGAACGGATTCGAGGCCGTGCCGATCACTTCGATCTCCGGGTCCGACGAGAAGATGTCGCCCAAAGTCTGGCGCACCACGGCGGAATCGTCGACGATCAAAACCCGAACCGGTGCGTTCATGCCGTCGCTCCCGCGCCTGGTTTACTGCAATTTCGTTTGCCCCCGTTGCCCGTCCAGGCCTCCAGCCGGTACACCAGCACCACTCCCGTTCCGGTGTGAAAATGAATTCTCCGGCCGCGCGTCCCGCCCAAATCCGATGCCGCGACCGTGAAGCCTTCTGCGGCCAGCACCTCCACGGCGGAGTCACAATTCAAGGCGCCTACCGTGGGCCGGTCGCCGCGTTCAGCCAGCAGCGGCAGTACATCCGCGCCGCCAAACACCTTCACTTCCACTTCCTCGCGATGCACGCCCAGAGCGTCGAACTTTTGCGCCAGATAACGTATGCTGAAGTCCACGTAGCGATGCCCTTCGGAAGGGTCGATTCCCAGCGGCCAGGCCTGCGGCGCTCGCGGGAGCACGCCGTGGCACATCGCGCCAGCGCCCAGACGCGGGCTCCAGAACGTCACACTCACGCACGATCCGAGAATCGTTCGCAGGATTGCCGGCGTGCGCGTCAAATATAACTCTCCCGGTTGGAGATTGAGGTCCGGAAGCACGGCCGAGGGCTGCATCATCCCACCTTCCGGTAGGCCGATGGCGCAACGGCCGTCAAAGGTAGATCCATGTTTTGCAGGGACTCGGAATGTCCAGCGAAGAAATAGCCTCCCGGCGCCAGACGCCTCGTTAGTTTCTGCAATAGCCGCTCCTGAGTAGGCCGGTCGAAATAAATGATCACGTTCCGGCAAAAGATGATCTCCGGCGCCTGCGGCAGCTCGAAATCGGCGTCCATCAAATTCAAGCGCTCGAAGTCGATCAGCGCGCGCAGCTCCGGAACCACACGCACCAGATCCGACTCGCGATCCCGGCTGCGCATAAAATACGTCCGTTGTAAGGCTGCGGGCACCGGTTTCACTACTTCGCGCTTGAAGATACCCAGCCGCGCCTTCTCGAGCACTTCGGTGGAGATATCGGTGGCCAGCACGCGAAAGCGAAATCCTGGTGCGCTTTGCGCGTATTCGCTCAACACGATCGCCAGCGTGTACGGCTCTTCTCCGGTCGAGCAGCCCGCGCTCCACACCAGCGCGTTGCGGCTGGCGCCGTAGCGGCCGGCCAAATCCGGAAGAGCTTTCGACGCGAGATACTCGAAATGACCGGCCTCGCGGAAGAAGTCGGTTTTATTCGTCGTCACGACGTCGATCAGGTGTATGACTTCGCCTCTCCCCCCTTCGCTCGCAAATACGCGTTCGCAGTAGTCGCGCAGGGAGGACACGTCCAGGCTTTTCAAACGGCGTTTGAGGCGTATCTCCAGCATCGTTTTCTTGTCCGGCCCAAGACGGATGCCGCACTCGTCGTAAATGAGGCGGCGCAGCCTCTCGAAATCGGCGTGCGAGAGGCTGTCTTTGCTCGCACTTGCACTTGTTGCAGGCACGCTCTCGCTCCCCTCTAGCCAACGCGTCCTTCAACCTCTTCGGGCAGCACCCTCAGGCATGCACTTCCACCGGCGGTTTGTTGAGCTCGGCGTTGCGCACCGCCGAAAGCTCTTCGGCCGAAAAGATGCGATCGATATCCAGAATCATGATGAACTGCACGTCGCGCTTCCCCATGCCCTTGATAAAATCCGTCCGGATCTGCGTGCCGATTTTGGGCGCCGGTTCAATCTGCTCGGGCTCCAAATCGATGACCTCCTCCACCGAGTCGGCCAGCGCGCCGATGACCGTCGGCTCGCCTTCCAGCATCATCTCCACCACCACCACGCAGGTGTTGACGGTTTTCTCCGTCTTGGACATCTCGAAACAAAGCCGTAGATCCACCACCGGCACCACGTTGCCACGCAGGTTGATCACCCCGCTCATGAAGTCCGGTGTGCGTGGGATCTTGGTGATGGTTGTAAAATCGAGTACTTCGCGCACTTTGGCCACGTCGGTGGCGAAAACCTCGTCGCCCAATTTGAAGGTCAGGTATTGGCGCGTCTCGGTGATCTCGGTTGCGCTCATAGTTGTCTCCTTTCCGGAAGCCCCAAGTTCCAGGCGTGGCCCGCTCGGGCCACCCTGCAAACTCAGTAGCGCTCGAACTCCTTGTCCACCTGGTCGCCCGACTCGCGCATCTTCAAGGCCACACCGCTTTTGGCGGCTTTCTTTACGGCTGGAGCCGGCGTGTGCGTCGCGGGCGCGTGCGTCACCGCCTCTTTGAGTTTTCCGAGCGCGGCGTCGGACCTGGCGTGCGGTTTGGCGCCGGCGTGGTGGGACGCCGCGGCCTGCCCGGAGTCCGCGAGACGGAAGAAACCGAGCGCGCTCATCAACTGGTCCGACTGGCTGGTGAGTTCGTCGGTGGTGGAGGCCATCTCCTCGGCGGCGGAAGCGTTCTGCTGGATCACCTTCTCTAGCTGCTGCAGCGCCTTGTTGATCTGTTCGGCTCCGGCATCCTGCTCCTTCGACGCCGCCGTGATCTCCTGCACCAGCTCCGCCGTCTTCTGAATATCCGGCACCAGTTTTTCCAGCATCTCTCCCGCCTTCTCCGACACCCGTACGGTGGTCAACGAAAGCTGGTTGATCTCCCCAGCCGCCTTCTGGCTGCGCTCGGCCAGCTTCCTCACTTCCGCCGCCACCACCGCGAACCCCTTGCCATGCTCGCCCGCGCGGGCTGCCTCAATCGCGGCATTGAGCGCCAGCAAATT
>JASHQT010000162.1 GCA_030039005.1 Bryobacteraceae bacterium | reverse complement strand
TTAGCGCCGGAGATCGAGACGCCGTTTTTCTTCGCATATTACGGCCGGACTCTTCCAGCCGAGGGTGAGCGCCGCTATCGCGTGGCGTTTCTCGGCGGCTGCATCGCCAACATCAGTTTCGCGCGGCTGAACGAGGCTACGGTGCGAGTGCTGCAAAAGAACGGATGCGAGGTGTCGATTCCGGCGAATCAGGGTTGTTGCGGCGCGCTGCACGTGCACGCGGGGATTCGCGAAGAAGCGCGCAAGCTCGCGCGGCGCAATATCGATGCGTTGCTCGAAGGTGGCTACGATGCGATTATTACGAATGCGGGCGGCTGCGGGTCCACGCTCAAGGAATATGGGGAGCTGCTGGAACACGATCCGGAATACGCGGACAAGGCGCTGCGATTTTCAGCGCTCGTAAAGGACGTGAACGAGTTTCTGGCTTCGATCGAGTTGAATCCGCCGATGCGCGTGCTTGCGTTGACCGTCACGTATCAGGATTCCTGCCATCTCGCGCACGGCCAGAAGGTGCGCTCGGCGCCCAGGAAACTGCTCGCGTCGATTCCGGGTCTGGAGCTGCGCGAGATGCAGCTCTCCGACCTGTGCTGCGGCAGCGCGGGAATTTACAACGTGGTCCACACCGGCATGGCGATGTCGCTGCTCAAGAAAAAAATGGATTCCGTGAACGCCACGGGGGCGCCGGTGATCGCGGCCTCGAATCCCGGATGCATGTTGGAGCTGCGCGCCGGCGTCAAGAAGTTCGGGCAAGGACAGCGCGTGGCGCACGTAGTGGAGATTCTGGACGAAGCGTACAGCGCGGCGGAGAACAAAGCTTCCGCCGAGTGGCCTACAGAGTCAATGTAAAGACGGCGCCGCCCGCGGGACCGTTTCCCGCGGTTACCGATCCGCCGTTCTGTTCGATAATCGACTTCACCACGTTCAGTCCGAGGCCCGAAATGATGGATTTTGTCGAGACGCGCGGCTCGAAGATGCGCGAGAGCAACTCGAGCGAGATGCCGGGGCCGTCGTCGCCGACCACGATCTGATTGGCGTGCGCGCAAATGCGAATTTTGCGCGCGCCGGCCTGCGCCGAATTCAGGAAGAGATTCACGAAGACGCGCTCCCAGCCGGCTTCATCGCCTTTCAAGCGAAAACCGGGTTCGAGATCGGAGCAGAACTCCATCTTGGGGCGGTTCGCGCTTTCGAGAGTGTCCTGGCAAAACTGCGAGGCGTTCTGGAGGACGGGCGCGAGTTCCGTGGTGGTCCGATTCTGTTCCAGGATGCTGTGCGCGATGCGGTGCCCGTGGCCGGCGCAACGCTGGAGCTTGTGCGCCATCTCTTCCCACTTCGGATCGTCTTCGAGCAGCTCGGCGTTTTCCGCGATGGTCTGAAACACGTTGTTCAGATCGTGAACCAAGCCTTCCAGCGTTAAGTCTGGGACAGCCATCGGAATCTAATGAGCGACTCGATGTAGTGTATCGAAAAATTCGGGGAAAGACACGGAGGCGGCTTCGGCGCCCTGAATCGTGCACGGTCCGCCGGCGGCGAGCGCGGCGACCGAGAAGGCCATGGCGATGCGATGATCGCCGAACGAATCGACTTCAGCGCCGTGGAATCGCTGTTTGCCGGGAACATCGAAGCCGCTTTCGTGCAGGCGAATGTCGAGGCCCATGCGTTTGAAGTTTTCAGCGATGGTGGCAATGCGGTCGGTTTCTTTGACGCGCAACTCGGCGGCATCGCGCACGATCAAGCCTTCCTCGCTTGCGGCGCCCAACACAGCGAGCACGGGGATTTCGTCGATCAACGCGGCGGTGCGGGCTTTTTCGAGCAGGCCGCCGCGCACATTGCCGGAGCCGCGCGATTTGCGGATCAGCACGTCGCCGACAAGCTCGCCGCCCGAGCAGCTCATATCCAGAATTTTGATTTGCGCGCCCATTTCGGCAAGGAAGTCGAGCAGCGCGGAGCGCGTGGGGTTAAGGCCGACGCCGCGAATAGTGAGATCGGATTCGCTGACGATCAACGCGGCGACGAGAAAAAATGCGGCCGAGGAAAGATCGCCGGGGACGCGCAGCTCGCGGCCTTGGAGCTTGGGCCGGCCGGTGACGCTGATGGAGAGCCCGTTCACGTCCACGTCGGCGCCGAATTCGCGCAGCGCGAGTTCGGTGTGATCGCGCGTGCGCAGCGGCTCACGCACGGTGGTACGGCCCTCGCCGAAGAGGCCGGCCAGCAGGACGCAGCTCTTCACCTGGGCGCTCGGGACGGGCAACGTGTAATCGATGGGATGGAGTTTGGCGCCGTGAATGGTGAGCGGCGGAAATCGGTTGTCGCGCGCCTGGATGCTCGCGCCCATTTGGGCGAGTGGCTGCATGATGCGCTGCATGGGACGCCGGGACAGGGATTCATCGCCGCCGATGGTGGATGTAAAGGGCTGCGCAGCCAGGATGCCGGAAAGCATGCGAATGGTGGAACCGGAGTTGCCGGCGTCCAGAGTACCGGCGGGTTCGTGCAAACCGTCGAGGCCGCGGCCGTGGATCGAGATCACGCCGTCGTTCTTCTC
>JASHQT010000161.1 GCA_030039005.1 Bryobacteraceae bacterium | reverse complement strand
ATCTTCTGGGCGTCCATATCGTCTTTGAATTTGTCGATCGCGTTGCGGACTTGGGTCAAGGCGCGCTCGAGGTCCCGCTCCTTGTCGCGCTGCACCCGGTAGCGCGCCAGCGGAACCGCCATGGCGGTCAGCACCATCATGATGGTGAAGGCCACAATAAGCTCCACCAGCGTCAGCCCGCCTTGTGTTTTACGCCTACGCCGCATCACAAGCCTACTTTTACTTTACGCCTCTATTGCACTTCCACCGTCACCGTCGGCGGCTGAACCGTGATCGCCTGCTGCTTGGAGTTCTTCAGCCCAGCCTCGGTCACCGTCACGTTGCCGGTACCCTTGCCGACCGCGGTAAACGTAAGCTGCAACAGTGGACCGCTGCCGCTGACGCCAGCCGCTCCCGCCACGCGGCTCACTTCGATGCTTGCGTCCCCGGTGTCGTTCCGAATATCCAGGCTCGGCGCGACAATCTTGCCGTCCTCGGTGAGCAAAGCGCCGGGCGAAATCATCTCCAACCGCAGCACCTTCGGATCCCAGCGCACCTTCACAGGAACGCTGGCCAAATCGGCCATGTTCTGGGCCTCCAAGACCAGCTTCACCTGGCTGCTCAACTTCGCCTGCACGGTTCCCGGACTGAAAGCCAAGGCCGCTGCGCCGCCGGGAGTCGCCGGGGTCACCGCGGGCAAAGTCGCCGCGGGCGCCACGTTCGAAGGTGGCTGATTGGCCGCGCTGGGATTTGCCGCCGGCGTCTCCTCCGGTCTTGGCCCGAAGGTCACCTTCACATCCTGGTCGGTTCCCGCCGCCACTTCCTTCATATCTAAGCCCGTGATGTCCGGCTTGCGCACGATGTGCGGGATGAGGGCGATCATCAATTGTTCCTTGGAGCGGTCCTTTTCAACGTTGCCGAACAGGTATTTGCCCAAGATGGGAATATTCACCAGGCCGGGGATGCCGGCCACCGTGCTGGTATCCTGGTCCGACGTCAAGCCGCCCAGTAAGCTCACTTCGCCGTCCTTCAGGCGGATATCGGCCTCATTTTTCTTTTGCCCGATCACAGGCTGGCTCAGGCCGCCGAGGTTCAGCGTGGTCAAGATACTCGAAATATCGATGCTCACATGCAGCGTGACTTCCGCATCGCCATGCACGTGCGGAGTGATCTCCACGTTGGTGCCGACGTCGACGAACTGGAACTGCGTGCTGACCAGCGGGCTCACGCCCACCGTGCCGACGCCCGGCTGAAAGCTACCCGTGGCATAGGGGTATTTTTCGCCGATCTTGAGCGTCGCTTTTTGCCCGTCGGAGACACGCAGCTCAGGCGACTCCTGGATCTTGGTTCTGGAATCCGACATCACCGCCTGCAACATAGCGCCGGGTAGCGTGGTGGAAAACTGGTTGGTGCTCAGGTGCAGTTGCGACAGAGACACGTAGCTGCCGGTGGTGCTCGTGCTGCCCGTGGTGGTAGTGGTCGTGGTGGTGCTGGTCGCACCCGTCCCCCCTGTTCCTGTCGCGCCGCTGGTGGTCGACGAGGTGATCGGATTGGTGGGTGAAAACTGAATTGGCAGCGCCAGGCCGTTGGTTCCGTTCGAAACCAGCCCGGCGCCGATCTGGCTGCTTACGTCGCTCGCAACGTCCAGGACGATCACGTCCACGATAACTTCCGGCTTGGGCTTGTCCAGATCGTGGAGCAGCTTCTCCACCAGCGCCACCTTATCCACCGTGTCGCGCACCACGATGGCGTTCTCGGCGTTGAACTGAAACATCCGGCGCACGTCCGTCACCGAGCGCACCGCGGTCACGATTTCCTGAAACTCCTGCGGAGAAGTGGGATTCTTCAGATAAAACACCTTCACCACTTCGTCTTCGTAGTCGCGCCGCTTGGTGACGCTGTCCTCGGTAACGAAAATCGCGTTGCTGCCCACCGGCTTCCAATAGGTTTTGGTCAGTAGCGCGATGTAATCCAGCGCTTCCTGCAACGTGACGTTGTTCAGATCGAGATTGGCGTTCTTGCCGGTCTGCATCTGCGGATCGAACAACACATTGATTCCGGCCAGTTTGCCCACCGTCTCATACAGCACCTTGGGAGGCTGGTTGTTCATCTTGAGCAGGCTGATTTGATTGGTCACCGGCTTCAATTCCGGTACCGGTTGCAGGGACTGGATCATCTCCAGGCTCTGTTTCTGCGCCTTCTCGGCCGGCGTTATCGGCGTCTCGTTGGGATTCTTTTGCTTCTGGACGATCAACTTCTTGGTTTCATCGATATCCTGGAGCGCAATCATCGAGCCAGGATCGGCGGCGAAGGCTTTTTGAAACTCCGCGAGCGCTTGTTCCAACTCTTGGGCGTGCTGCAGCTTGTTGCCGTTGTCGATGTGCATCTGGCCGGCTTCAAACCGCGCGCGCCGCGTCGCCAGTTCGTAGGTAGTCTCTTGCGGATCGGCATCCAGAGCCTTCTTGAAGTACTCGAGCGCCACATCGTATTGCTTCCTAGCCTCGGCCTGTACTCCGAGCTTATAGTACCTGTCGCCTTTTCGGTTCTTAGCCTGAAGGCCATCGACGGGCGCGAATACAAGCGCCACGCACACCAGCGTCATGACGCATAACTTATTAAAAGAAAGCATCTTATTGTTAAGAAACGCCTATGCTACAATGGGCCTGAGCCGCACTCGGAAACTCCCACATAAACGCTTGACGCGGCTAGCTTTCCTGGCGTTGATGAGAAAAAAAGCAACACTGTGGAAACCGGAATCAAGATTTTGAGTGACAACCGGCACGCCGGGCACGATTACCATCTGCTCGAACGTCTGGAAGCCGGTTTGGCCCTGACCGGAACCGAGGTCAAAGCCGCCAAGGACGGCCGCATCCAGCTCAAAGACAGCTTCGCCGAGGTGCAGGACAACGAGGCTTGGCTGCTCAACGCTCACATCGGCCAATATTCGCATGGCAATCGCGAGAATCATGAGCCCATGCGGCGCCGTAAGCTTTTGCTCCACAGGCAAGAGATCGACAAGTTGTTGGGAAAAACGCGCGAAAAAGGGCTCACCCTGATCCCCACCAAGATGTACTTGAAGAGCGGGCACATCAAAGTGGAGCTTGCTGTCGCTAAGGGTAAGAAATTGCACGATAAACGTGAAGCCGAGCGCACGCGCGAGATGGAGGCCGAGGCGCGCGCCGCCATCGGCAGAAGAAGATGACCAACCGGGGAAGAAAGATAACGAAGACAAGATAAGGAGAAGCGATGGAGATCCGTTTGGAGCCTGGAAAGTTGGGCGAAGTGGATGCGGATGCTTTGATCGTCGTGGGCTTTGAGGCGTCTCCTCCAGAGGCTGCCGTTGGGGATCCCATCAAGGAGCTGTATGACAGCGGCGAATTCACCGGGAAAGCACTTGAAATCGCGATCCTGCATCGCCCGGCCGGGTTCAAAGCCAAGCGGCTGGTGCTCGCCGGCGGCGGCAAGCGCGAAAAGTTCGACGCTTCCGAGCTGCGCAAGCTTACCGGCGCGGCGGTACGGTCGCTCAAGTCGAAAGGTGTCCACGCCATCGCGCTGACTTTGGACCCCGAATGGCGCTCGGACGATTTCGTGGCTGCCGCGGTCGAGGGCGCGATCTTAGGCGACGTAGAGAACGACCGCTATAAGACCGATCCGAAGAAGAACGACAAGCGCATCATTTCGTTCTCCGTCCTGGGCGGTTCCGAGGCCGCGCTGGAACGCGGGCGCATTCTGGGTGAAGCGCAGAACTTCACGCGCGATCTTGCTAACGAGCCAGCCAATCTCCTCACGCCCACCTTGCTTGCCGATCGCGCCACGAAAATGGCGGCCGATTACGGACTCGGATGCGAAGTGCTGGATCAGGACCGCATGCGCCAACTCGGCATGGGAGCGCTGCTGGGCGTCGCGCAGGGTAGCGCCGAACCGCCGGCCTTGATCGTCATCCGTTACAAACCTTCCGGCGTTCCGGCTTCGAAGGATCATCTGGGTCTGGTCGGAAAGGGCGTGACGTTCGATACCGGTGGCATTTCCATCAAGCCGTCCGAAGGCATGGAGAAGATGCGCTACGACATGTCCGGCGGTGCCGCGGTTCTGGGCGCGATGCGGGCCATCGCGCAACTGAAACCCGCGATTCCGGTCACCGCGCTGATTCCGGCGGTCGAGAACATGCCCGGTGGCCGCGCGCAGCGGCCCGGCGACATTGTCACATCGCTCTCCGGCAAAACCGTGGAAGTTCTGAACACCGATGCCGAAGGCCGCCTGATCCTGATCGACGCGCTGACTTACGCGCAGCGGCTGGGCTGCACGCACCTGGTGGACGCGGCGACCTTGACCGGCGCTATCGTGGTCGCGCTCGGCAACGTGAACGTCGGCGCGTTTACCAATAACGAAGAGTTTTTGCGGAAGCTACTGGCCGCCGCCAAAGCCGAAGGCGAAAAAACCTGGCAGTTGCCCATGGACGAAGAGTACAAGGAGCTGCTGAAAAGCGCGTTCGCCGATCTGCACAATATCGGCGGACGCTCCGGCGGTTCCATCACCGCTGCCTGGTTCATTCGCGATTTCGTGGGCGACACACCCTGGGTGCACCTGGACATCGCCGGCACCGCCTGGTTGGATGACGCCAAGCCCTACCTGGCCAAAGGTCCCACGGGCGTAGCCCTGCGGACTTTCGTGCGCCTCGCCGAAACCTGGTAAGTCGAGACCTGGTAGCTGCTGTTCGTTTGCGGACGC
>JASHQT010000160.1 GCA_030039005.1 Bryobacteraceae bacterium | reverse complement strand
CGGGTCCGCCGCCGAGCAACATTCCGCAAGGATCCACAACCGGTCTGGTGATGGGCTACTACGACGGCAACACGGTGACGGCGATGTGGAATTATGCGCAGCACTACGCCATGAGCGACAACTCTTATGGCAGCAACTACGGACCTTCCACCGACGGCGCGCTCAACGTGGTCTCGGGCCAGCTCAACGGCGCCATCAATAACACCAACGGAACCGGCTCCATCATCGAAGACGGAAGCGGCGGGTATACCGTGATCAGCGACGCCGATCCAGCCGGCGACGTTTGCTCCACCACCACTGGGGAAACGTTCAGCATGAGCGGCAAAAACATCGGCGATTTATTGAATGCCGCGGGCCTGAGCTGGGGATTCTTCGAGGGCGGCTTCGACCTCACGGTCACCAATCCCAACGGCACGACCGGTTGCAACCGCAGCACCACTTCGCTGATCACGAACACCAAGAAAGACGACTACATTCCTCACCACCAGCCGTTCCAATATTACAAGTCGACGCAGAATCTAAACCACGCACGGCCCACGTCCACCGCGATGATCGGCCAGCAGGGAGACGCGGCGAATCACCAATACGACATCAACGATTTCTACACCGCCGTCAGCGCGGGCAACATGCCGGCGGTGAGCTATCTGAAGGCTCCCGGATTCGAAGATGGCCATGCGGGGTATTCCGATCCGATCGACGAGCAGACGTTCATCGTCCACGTGATCAATTTCCTCCAGAGCACGCCATTCTGGGCGAGCACGGCTATCGTCATCAACTACGATGACTCCGACGGCTGGTATGACCACGTGATGCCGCCGCTGGTGAATCAGTCCGTCACCGCGGCCGACATGGTCACCGGCAACGGAACCTGCGGCGCGGCGAATGAGGCGCTTGCCGGCACCGCGACCGGTACCACCCATGCGCAAGGCCGCTGCGGCTACGGCCCTCGGCTGCCGATGATGGTGATCTCGCCGTACGCCAAGCAGAATTTCGTGGACCATACGGTAACGGATCAAAGCTCCATCGTTCGCTTCATCGAGGACAACTGGCTGAACGGCGAGCGTATTCAAGGTTCGTTCGACGCCATCGCCGGGCCGCTGGACAACATGTTCGATTTCGACGCGGCTCCCAATACTACGCCGCTCGTTCTTTCCGAATCCAGCGGAGAGCCGACGAATCCGTCACAGAGCGCCTCGCCGCAAATCGCCAAGCGCATGCCGAAGTGGCTCAAGGCGGCGGACGGCACCAAGTAAACGAAGGATACCGATCTTGTATTGGAGCCGGGCGTTCGAGCCTTCGCGCGCCCGGTAAACCATCTACACTTTATAAATGACTCGCAGGAGCTTTGTCCGCCACGCGGCATGCTGGGCGGCGATTACGGGTCGTAAAGCTTCCGCGGCGCCGGGTCTCCATCCGGAATCGCTCGCCAAGTTCGTCGATGCTCTGCCCATTCCGGAGATCGCGAAGCCTGTTGGATTGCGCGCCGGGCCCTCCGGAGCAGCCGGCAAGGTCCCCGGCAATGTTCCCTATTACCGCGTGCCGATGCGCGAGGTGAAATGCAAACTGCATCGCGACCTGCCGGCTACGCGCTTGTGGTGTTACGGGGCCTCTTCGCCTGGTCCCACGTTCGAAACCCGCAGCGGGCATCCGCTCGCGATCGAGTGGCCGAACGAACTGCCCGCCAAGCATTTCCTACCGATCGATCACACCTTGCACGGCGCTGAGGCCGATAAGCCCGAAGTGCGCGGCGTGGTGCACGTCCACGGTGCAAAGGCACCACCTGAAAGCGACGGGTTCCCCGAGGATTGGTACGTGCCGGGAAAGTCGCGAACGTATTTTTATCCCAACGCTCAGGAAGCCGCGGCGCTCTGGTATCACGATCACGCCATGGGCATCAACCGGCTCAATATTTATGCGGGTCTGTTCGGACTTTATATTGTCCGCGACGATTTTGAAGACGGGCTGAATCTGCCGAAAGGGCCGTATGAAATCCCGCTCGTGATCTGCGACAGGCTGCTGAAACAGGACGGCCAGCTCGATTACCCCGATTCGGGCGATCCGGAGCACCCCTGGGTCCCCGAAGTTTTCGGCGATGTTATGATCGCCAATGGAAAAGCTTTTCCGTTCCTCGACGTCGAGCCGCGCAAGTATCGCTTCCGCGTGCTGAATGCGTCCAACGGCCGGTTCTTCCACTTGTCGCTCTCCAACGGCCAAAAACTGATTCAGATTGGAACGGACCAAGGGCTTCTGGCTGCGCCGGTGGCACTGGAACGATCCCTGCTCGCGCCGGGCGAACGGGCCGATCTAATCCTCGATTTCGCCTCGCATGCGGGCGAACGGATCGTGCTTGAGAACGATGCATTTCAAGTGCTGCAGTTCCGCGTCGGACAGGCGAAAGGCGCCGACACCAGTACGCTCCCCGCCGTGCTCCGGCCCGTGCCGAAAACGGCGGAATCCGCGGCGGTGAAAACGCGCCCGCTGGCGCTGATCGAAAAATTGACGCTGAAGGGCGAATCCATGCAGATGCTGCTGAACAACACGCCCTGGCACATGCCGGTGACCGAGAATCCCCTGCTCGACAGCACCGAGATCTGGACCTTCATCAACACGACGGACGATTCGCATCCCATCCATCTGCACCTGGTGCGTTTTCAAATCCTGGACCGGCGCCGCTTCGAGCCATTCTTTTATCAAGCCACCGGGGAGGTTCGCTACACAGGCCCGGTGGTGCCACCGGCCCCCGAGGAAGCGGGGTGGAAGGACACGGTCCGCGCCGATCCCAAGATGGTCACACGCATCATCGTGCGCTTCGAAGGCTACGCCGGACGCTACGTCTGGCACTGCCACGTGCTGGAACACGAGGACAACGAAATGATGCGGCCTTATGAGGTGATCGCGGCGGCGTCAAAATAGATCGGCTACAATGTCGGGCACAAGGAGCGTCATCGATGTCAGCAGGGATGTCAGCAGGCCAGGCCGACGCGGCGGTTCCCGCTTTGAGCCTTCGCACCTATGCCGAAGGCGATGCCATGATCGTTCACTGCACCGGGAAACTGACCGCCGGGCTGACAGGGATTCTTCGCGACGAGGTCAAGGGGCTGATCCCGCAATCGAAGAAAATCGTCCTGGATTTCACCGAGCTCGTGCAGATGGACAGCATGGGGCTGGGGACCGTGGTGAGCCTGTACGTCTCCGCCAAGGCCTCGGGCAGCCGGTTGATCCTGATCCATCTTAGCCCGCGCATCGGGGATCTGTTCCGCATCACTAACGTCTGGTCGATTCTGGAAGTTTACGGCGAGAACATATTCCGCATGCCGTGAGTTCCACAAGAAATCCTATTGCTGGTTGATAGATACTAAATTCCGGAGGTCCAATGCTGGAATTCGTTCGGCGTCTTCTGGAATCGGATTTCATGCCGCATGGCTATTGCTTCGGCTGGAAGCCCGATATCCTATGGTTACACGTCACATCCGACGGTCTCATCGCGCTCTCTTATTTTCTAATTCCTTTTACGTTGATTTACCTGGTTCGGGCCCGGCGGGACTTCGATTTTCGCTGGATGGCGGCGTTATTCGGCGTCTTTATTCTTTCCTGCGGAGCCACTCACGTATTCGGGATCGTGACGCTCTGGCACCCGGTCTACCGGCTGGAAGGCGTTGTGAAGGCGGTGACGGCGCTGGCGTCGCTGCCCACCGCGATCCTGTTGCTATGGCTCGCGCCCAAGGCGATCGCGCTACCGAGCCCGCGGCAATTGCAGGCGGCCAACGACGAAGTGCTGCGCCTCAATCGCGACCTGGAAGCCCGGGTGAAAGAACGGACCGCGGAGCTGGCGGAGGCCGAGCAGCGATACCGCCAAGTATTCCAACTGAGCCCTCTGCCGATGTGGGTGCGCGATCTTGACGGCGGGCGTTTTCTGGCGGTCAACGCCGCGGCGATCGAACTTTACGGATACAGCGAGGCCGAATTCCTGGCGATGACGGCGGATCAGTTGATCCTGAGCGGCGATACGCGGCGCGGCACTGAAGATCACGGGAAGCCTTTGTTAGAGCGCCACGCCCGAAAGTCCGGTGCGCCCCTCTTCGCCGAGGTGCGCTTCCGCAAAATGCGCTTCGGTTCCCAGCCGGCTTGGCTGGTGCTGGCGACCGACATCACCGAACGCAAAGCCTTGGAGGAACAACTGCGGCATTCGCAAAAGATGGAGGCCATTGGACGGCTGGCGGGCGGGATCGCGCACGACTTCAACAATCTGCTGACCGTGATCCTGGGTTACGCCACCGTAGCGCAGCGGAAGTTCGAAGCCGCGCAGCGGAAGTTCGAAGCCGCACAGCGCAAGCCGGACGCCGCCGCGCACCCGAGGGAAGCTGAAGATCCCATCGGCCGCTCCCTCCGTGAGATCCAGCACGCGGCCGAGCACGCCGCTGCGCTCACCGGCCAACTGTTGGCCTTCAGCCGCAAGCAGGTGACCCAGCCGCGCATCCTGGATCTGAACGCGGAGGTGCGCGGCATGAAGGACATCCTGCATCGTCTGTTGGGCGAGGATATCCAGCTCTCGGTTCGCACGCAAGATGAGCCCTGTCTGGTGGAAGCCGATGCCGGGCAGCTTTCGCAAATCATCATGAACCTGGCGGTAAACGCGCGCGACGCCATGCCCAAAGGCGGCCGGTTGAGCATCGAGACCGATAGCGTAGTGCGCGCGCGGGAAGATGCGGGCGGGGGGAACATACGTCCGGCGGGCCGTTACTGCTGCCTGACCGTCAGCGACACCGGGCCGGGCATCGACCCCGAAATCCAGCCGCATATTTTCGAGCCGTTCTTCACCACGAAGGACCCTGGCACGGGAACCGGCCTGGGACTTTCCACGGTTTACGGCATCGTGGTCCAGCACAAGGGATGGATCGATGTACACAGCGAACCCGGGCACGGCACCACGTTCCGGATTTATTGTCCCGCAGCCGAGTCTGCTCGCCCGGAGCCGGCTCCCGCGGCGGCGGAGCTCGGGAGTCGAGAGATGGCCACCATTTTGTTGGTCGAAGATCAGGCAGCGCTGCGCCTGCTGGCGGAGGACCTGCTCAGCGAAGCCGGGCACCAGGTCTTGTCGGCTGCCAACGGGCGCGCCGCGTTAGAACTCGCTGAGCGGCACGACGGTCCGATCGACATGCTGGTCACCGATGTCGTGATGCCGGAGATCAATGGGCCGGAATTGGCCGAACAGCTTTCGCTCCGGCGGCCGGGCCTGGCGGTGCTCTACGTGTCAGGGTACACAGACCATGCCCTGCTCGATCGCGGAGCGGCAGCGAGCGCGGCGGGTTTCCTCAACAAGCCGTTCCCTCCCGATGCCTTGCCGGCCAAAGTGGAAGAGCTGTTGCGTTCTCGCAGCCGGCAGTAAGGATTCTCAAAATGAGATCAACCCTAGGCTGATCAGTATTGCCCGATCGACCTGCCGCAGAGGACAGGTGCTTGACAAGCCGCTGCCGGGGGAGGAACGGTTCTGGTTTACCAGGGCGGCGGATCTGATTTGCGGGCTAAGGGGGCTCATTGATCTTTGATGTGATGGCGGCCACGATGTTGATCGGATTGTACCGATTAGCAACGCATTGCATAATCAATTTGTGGGTCAAAGCCTGCTATCTAACAAAACCACTGGCTCAAACGAGAGGTGGTTGTCACGGATTCAACACGCGATCATTGGCAGCCTAGCCCGGAACAGAACTATCGGTTGGATAATGTTGTTTGTTCCGATCGTGATTGTTTTTTATTGGAAGATTCTTTTAACAGATCAGTTTTCACTTCTTACCAACGAAGAAGGCGTGAACCAAGCCTATTCGTGGCTACGGTACTGGATTAACAGCGTTCGTCACGGCGTGCTGCCGATTTGGGATCCAAATACCTTCGGCGGCCACAGTTTTTGTGGTGAAATGCAGACCGCGGTGTTTTATCCGTTGCATTTGCTCCTGGTCCTGTTTCCCCTAAATCACGACCACGTGATGTCCCCTTTCTTATATAACTGCTGGTGGGCGGGAATGCATCTTTTGGCCGGAGCATTCTTGTTCCTCCTCCTGCGCGAGTTTGGGCTGGGCCATTTTTCAAGCTTCTTTGGAGGAGTCTGCTTTTCGTTGGGAGGCATCGTCGGCGAATTGGGATGGCCGCATTTGCTTGAAAGTTCCATCTGGCTACCGGTTATTCTTCTGTTCTTCACCAAGGCAACGCATGCCAGTGAGACGCCCAAAGCCGTACTGAACGCTTGCTATGGCGGACTTGCTCTCGGGATGTCGATTCTGGCCGGCGGATTGCATATGGTGATTATGCAGGTTCTCGTTCTGGTGTCAGCGGGGATCTTTGAGTGGCTAGTCTTCAATGCCGCGGTTGAACCAGCTTCACCAGGCTGGCCCAGGCCACTTGCTGTAGTCGCTCTGATTTTAGCCATCGGCTTTGCGGCTGGTTCAGTACAGCTCCTTCCGTCGATAGAGTACAGCCAACGTTCACTGCGGTGGCTCGGCGCCGCGGGCGCGGTTCCGGCCACGCAAAAGATCCCTTACGAGGACATGCAAGATGCCCTCTTACCACAGGGCATTGTGGGACTGCTCATTTCGAATGCCTTTGATGGGAACAGGGGAATCGGTGAGGTTCTGAATCCATA
>JASHQT010000159.1 GCA_030039005.1 Bryobacteraceae bacterium | reverse complement strand
TCGAATACGGCGCCGCCTTCGATTTTCCCGTGTGGATCAATCGTTGCGGCGTACTGGCCGGGGCGGGGCAGTTCGGCACGCCCGATCAAGGCGTATTTTCTTATTGGATCCATGCCCACGCGCGCCGCCGCCCGCTGCGCTACATCGGCTTCGCCGGCACGGGCCAGCAGACGCGCGACATATTTCATCCGCGCGATCTCGCCGCGCTCGCCGATGTTCAAATCAACTGCACACGATCGGCCGGCCAGCGCGTCTATTGCGCGGGAGGAGGTCTTGGGAACGCAATATCGCTCGCTCAATTGACGGCCTGGTGCGACGGACGTTTCGGCAAGCATGCGCCCTCCGCCGATCCGGCGCCGCGTCCTTATGACGTCCCGTGGGTGGTGATGGATTCCTCCGATGCCCTGCGCGATTTCGGCTGGCGTGTCGAATTTCCGTTATCGGGCATTGTCGAAGAGATTGCCCAACACGCCGAACGCCGTCCCGATTGGCTGGAGACCAGTTCCGCATGAAGCGTCCGAGTCCGGAGGAGCAGGAACCCATCCGCCTGCTCTCTATCGTCATTCCTGCCCGGGACGAGGAGGGCCGCGTGGGCGCTACCGTCGAGCACCTCTACGTCGAGCTGCGTTTGCACGGCATCGAGCACGAAATCGTGGTGGTGGACGACAGCAGCACCGACGGCACCTGGGAGGCGCTCGAACAGGCGCGCGAACGGGTACCTACTTTGCGCGCGGTGCGCAATCCCGGCGAGCACGGCTTCGGCCGGGCCGTCAGCCTGGGCCTGGAGCAGGCGCGAGGCGACGCGATGGTGGTGATGATGGCCGATGAATCGGACGATTGCCGCGATGTGGTCCGCTACTGGGAGACGCTTAATGGGGGCTGGGACGCCGTCTTTGGCTCGCGTTTCGTACGCGGCGGCGGGGTGATCGATTACCCGCAGCACAAACTGGTGCTCAATCGCCTGGCCAACCTGTTTCTGCGGGTCATTTTCCACGTTCCTCTTAACGACTTCACTAATGCATTCAAGGCGTACCGCCGAAAGGTGATAGAGGGCTGCCGGCCGTTTCTTTCGCCCCATTTCAACTTGACCATCGAACTCCCACTCAAGACCATCGTGCGCGGTTATTCCTGGACCGTGATCCCGATCACCTGGCGTAACCGGCGTTCGGGCGTGTCCAAGCTCAGGATCCGCGAGATGGGCAGCCGCTACCTCTTTATCGCGCTGTACTGCTGGCTGGAAAAGTATTTTTCGCGCGGGGATTACCTTCGACGAGTCGAACCCGGCCAGGACCGCGACCGCACGACTGGCGATCGTGAGCGGGCGGCCCTGTAGAATGGAGTTTCTATGAGAATCTTGGTTACCGGCGGCGCGGGCTTCATCGGTTCCTGTTTCGTCCGCCTGGCTATCGAGGATGCCGCGCTTGAAATCGCCAACGTCGACAAGCTCACCTACGCCGGCAACCTGGAGAATCTGGCTTCCGTGGCGGGCCATCCGCACTATCGATTTTTTCAGGCCGACATCTGCGACACCGATGCCCTGAGGCGGGTCTTCGAAGAAGTGAAGCCGGACGCGGTGGTGCATTTCGCCGCCGAGTCCCATGTCGACCGCAGCATCTTCGCGCCGCAGCCGGTTTTCGAGACCAACCTGCGCGGCACCTTCAGCCTGCTCGAAACCATGCGCGCCCACAGGGTCTCCCGCTACCTCCACATTTCCACCGATGAAGTCTACGGCAGCCTGGAGCCGCCGCTCGAAGCCGATGAACAATTCCCGCTGCAGCCGAGCAGCCCGTATTCGGCGGGTAAAGCCGGATCGGACCTGCTGGCCTTGAGCTATCACAAGACCTACAAGCTGCCGGTGGTCGTCACGCGGGCTTCCAACAACTACGGCCCTTGTCAGTTTCCGGAGAAGCTCATCCCGCTCATGATCACGCACGCCTTCGATAACCGTCCGCTTCCCGTGTATGGCGACGGCCAGCAGATTCGCGATTGGCTTTACGTCGAGGATCATTGCCGGGCGATCCTGACGCTGCTTGAGAAAGGGCGCGAAGGCGAGATTTACAATATCGGCGGCAATCGGTCCCTCCCCAACAAATCCGTGGTGGACATGATTCTTGCCATCACCGGAAAGCCGTCCAGCCTGATCGAATATGTCACGGACCGGCCGGGTCACGATCGCCGCTACGCGCTGTCCAGTGAGAAGCTGATGCGCGAAACTGGCTGGAAGCCCGAGACGGGTTTCGAGCAGGGCTTACAGGCCACCGTCGAGTGGTATCGCGACCATCCGGAGTGGGTGGCGCACGTACGCACCGGCGAGTATCGGCGCTATCACGACCGCAATTATGCCCGGCGGGCCGAAGAGCTGCGGGAGATATCCGCCGGGTAATTCCTGGTTGATTTGGTGGCCGACGATGGCCGGGAAAGCTCCGGCTGCAAGGTATAATTGACCTGAATGCGCGATTTCAAAACGGGTTCCCGGGCCATCCGGGCGCTGCGCCGCCGAAGGGTGGTGGCGCAATGAAGGGCGTGGTTCTCGCCGGCGGCACCGGCAGCCGAATGTTGCCGCTCACCAAGATCACCAATAAACATCTACTGCCGGTTTATGACAAGCCGATGATTTACTACCCCATCCAGACGCTGGTGGATGCGGGCATTCGAGAAATCCTGGTGGTGACGGGAGGCCGGAATTCGGGAGACTTTCTGCGTCTGCTCGCCAATGGTAAGGAATTCGGACTGAAGCACCTGGATTACACCTACCAGGAAGGGGAAGGGGGCATCGCCGATGCGCTCGCGCTGGCCGAGCATTTCGCCGACGGCGGCCGCATTTGCGTGATCCTCGGAGACAATATTATCGAGCGCAGCATCCGCCATATGGCGGAGGATTTTAAGCGCCAGGAATGCGGCGCCAAGATCCTGCTCAAGGAAGTGCATGACGCCGAGCGCTTCGGGGTAGCCGAGGTTCGCGGCGGGCGTATTGTCGGCGTCGAGGAAAAACCCAAGAGTCCGAAATCGAATTACGCGGTCACGGGCATCTATATGTACGACGCAACGGTGTTCGACAAGGTCCGCGAGTTGGTTCCTTCCGGCCGCGGAGAGCTCGAAATCACCGACGTCAACAACGCTTATATTCGGGAAGGCACGATGACCTACGCGCATCTGGATGGCTGGTGGACCGACGCGGGAACTTTCGATTCTCTGCTGCGTGCCGGCAACTTGGTCGCCGAGACGCGCCAGCGGACCGCGGCAGTTGAATCGGTGGAAGGGGGCCGATGACCACTCCCACGCGCGAACAATCCGCGGGCCGCATTGCCATTCCTAGCTGTGACAAAGGGATCGGCCGGGTGATCCTGACCCCCGATTCCAAGGATCTGATCGCCGGCGTCCGCATCGCTCCTCACACGGTTTTCCCGGACGACCGCGGGTATTTCCTCGAGATCGCGCGCTTAGGCCAGGGCCTTCCCGCCGCTTTCCCCCAGGAGAGCACGCAGATTTCGGCCGCGCTGAGCTATCCGGGCACGGTCAAAGCCTTTCACTTCCATCTGCGGCAGACCGATTGCTGGGCGCCGCTCGAGGGCATGCTGCAAATCGCGCTGGTGGATCTGCGCCCGGAATCGAGTACGTTCGGCGTTCGCAATACACTCTACGCCGGTTCGCAGCGGCACTGGCAGATCCTGGTGCCGCCCGGGATTGCGCACGGGTATAAGGTCATCGGAACCGCTCCCGCCATACTGGTGTATCTGACCGATCGCTTCTACGATCCGCAGGACGAGGGCCGCATTCCCT
Organism: Bryobacteraceae bacterium; assembly: GCA_030039005.1. The sequence continues at coordinate 13,730 of JASHQT010000159.1, read as the reverse complement.
ACGACGATCCCAACATTTGCTACGATTGGGAAACGCAGCACAAATAATCCTCAAGCATTGCGCATATATTTCCAATAAATCCAGAAAACATCGCGCACGGCTAGGAGAAAATCGCGCGCTTTGACCTTGGAGCCGCCGACATCCTCCCAGGCCTGCAAGGGATATTCGTAGATACGCAGGGCGGCGGTTTCCGCGGAACCCAGCCGGCGGATATAACGGGCCAGCAATTCGACGTCGAACACCCAGCGCGATCCGAATGGCTCCGCCACTAGTTCCCGGGTCAGGAGCCCCACGCGGAAAAGCTTGGCGCCGCACTGGGTGTCGTAAATCGGCATTCGCAGGATCAGCGAAACCGCCGTCGCGAATACGCGGCCCAGGTAATGGCGGCTGGTTTTGCGGCGAACTTTGCGTCCCAGCAACTTGACCCGCGCGCCGAACACCATCTCGAGATCCGGCCGCGCGTCTAACACCGCCATGAATTCCTGAATGGCATCCAGCGGCGTAGCCAGGTCGGCATCCCAGTAGCCGGCGTATTGCGCGTTCCGATCCAGCGCGAAGTTCAAACCCACGCGGACGGCTTCGGCTTTGCCTCGATTTTGGGGTGAAGCCAGTACGAATACGCGGTCCTCGTGGCCGTTACGGAGGCTTTCCAGCCGCTCCAGGGTCTTGTCTCGGCTTCCATCGTCGACGAACACGAAACTGACCCCGGATTCCGAGAGAAATCGTTGAAATTGTTCCGCCGGCAGACGGAGTTCTTCGTTGTAGCAAGGCACAACGATCATCACAGATCGTTCATTCACCTTTCAGATCATAGCAAGCGAAAGTTGCCGAGCAAGCTTCAGCCAAGGCAGCCGAACACGCGAGCCGGAATTCCGGAGGGCGCCTCCCAATGGCGGGCGGCGACCGTCAGCCCCGCATCGCCGGCCTTGAGCAAGACGGCTGGTCTCATATTCTCACCGGTCGCGGCCGATGAGATCCTCGGGGTGTTCGATGGAAAAGATTCTTGTTCACCCTCCCCAAGGCATTCCACCCAGCCTTCTGAGGTTCTATCGCGCCAATTGCTTGGAAGCGCTGGCCGCCGCTAAGAGCGCTCTGGCACGAGCCGATCACGACAGCACTCGCGTTTTCGGCCATCGCCTCAAGGGTACGGGCGGCGCCTATGGCATTCCGGCCTTGACCGAAATCGGCGCGTGCATCGAAGAGGCGTCAGCACGCGACGACGATTTCCAAATCCAGCGCCAAGTGGCGTATTTGGAGGACTATCTGAATCGCATCGAGATCGCTGGCGGTTGACTGCTCGCAGGGCCAGCGAAGGGTTTGCCCGCTTTGACCATCCGCCGTATTCGCCCGCCGTCCGCCAGTAGCCGATATGTTCTGGAGGAGCCGGATTGCCGTGGAAGTCCTGATTGTAGAAGACAACGAGGGGCAATCGAAGTTGATGGTCTCTCTTTTAAAGGCGGCCCGGTACATCGCCCAAACCGCTGCCAGCACGGAAGAGGCGATGGAGCTTCTGCAGTGGTTTCATCCGCAGTTGATTCTCGTGGACCTTCAGATTCCGCGCATGGATGGTTTGGAATTCATCAAGCGCTTGCGTCTTGATGCGGCGCAACGCAAGACCGTGATCATTGCTCTCACTGCCTTCACCCATCATTCCGACCTCCAGAGGACCCGAGAAGCCGGATGCGACGGACATATTCCCAAGCCCTTGGACGCTGCCGTGTTCCTGCCTGTCATTCGAGAGTTCTCCAAGGGCCTTCGCTCCAGCGGTGCTTCCGACGATCCGGACTTTCTCGTTGAGCGGCGCGATTCCTTGCTTGGGGAAGGACGGGATCCAGGGGAGGCCATCTTGAAAGATCCCGGGTCCGGCAGGCCCAGTGACACAGAGGCGGTCCAGCGAGTGGGACTGGCCGGGCTTTCGCAGGAGGAAGCGCATCGGATTCGGAGCGCCGCGGAGCATTCTCACCCGCGGCTCGTTTTCGAGGACGTCGAAGGCGATTGGACGGTCCGGCAAACCGAATACGACGCGCTCATCGTCAATCACCGCGGGGGGCCGGGCTCCAGTCTGCCGATCGATCAGCTGGCCGTGCCGGCCGTCTTGATCACCTCGCGCGACTGGCTGCGGACGCTCTCCATGCTGCCCCCGCGTTCTTTCGATTTCCTGATCGCTCCCTGGGACGCGGACGAGGTTTTGCTGAGAGTGTTGCGGCTCATCGGCAGTGCCACGCAAGCCGCACTGGATGATGCATCCGAAAACCAGAAGAGACGCTCCCGCGTTCTGCTGGCCGACGACGATCCGAACGTGATCGCCCTGGTAAGGGAGGTGTTTCGGCAGTCTGACATCGAATGCGACGTCGCGTGCGATGGAGGCCAGGCTCTGGCCGCGCTGCGAGAGCGCATTCCCGATGTGATCGTACTCGACGTCGAGATGCCCGGCCTGGATGGCTTCGAAGTCCTCAAACGGGTTCGCCGCAATTTCGTCACGCGGGACCTGCCCATCCTCATGCTGACGGCCCGCGGCCAAAGAACGGACGTGGCTCGCAGCGCAAACGACGGAGCCGACGACTACATCGTGAAACCCTTCCAGGCGTCCGAACTGGCGCAGCGGGTTATGCGCTTGATTTCCGAAAGAGGGAAACGATCGAGAGCGCGCACCGTGGGCCCGAAGATCGAGACGTCCGGCTAGTAACTCCGAAAGCCACCCTGCCGGCCGCCAGGATGGTCCTCAAGCGCGCCACGCGGCATCCGTAGACGTTGCCGGTCGCGGGCGCTTTAGTTGGCTAACGGGCGACGAGAAGGCCGCGACCCCGGTCCTGACCGCGACCGAAGGCGTGGATGCGCGGTGGGCCCGGCCGGCGAGTCCCGGCGGCTGGTCCCGTACGGGATGTAAATCTGGTTCACATCGGCCGCATCGGTGACGAACTCCACATAGATGTCGTCGCCCGAAGCCAGCCCGCTAGCCGGAACCTGTACGTTGATCTGGTACAGCCCCGCAAGCCCGGGCGCGAGGCCCGCGTATTCAATGCTGCCCGGATTTCCGGCCGAATATCCGTTCGGGCCGAAATCATTAAAATAAACGTTCAGATTGCCTGTATTGTATAGGTCCGAATAACTGAGTGGAGAAGTCGGCCCGAGGGCTCCGTCTTGGATAGTCGGATCAACCACGCCGAGCCCCGTCAGGTAAAGGGAAATGTATTCGCCCGGCTGGGCCGGATCTTCTGAAGTGATCAGCTCGTTCGTGGCTGCGTGCAGCGCCGCCGCGAACCCGAGGCCATTTTCAGATTGCGAGAACGAACCCGGGGCCGAATCGGTCAGATACATTTGAACCACATTCGAAGCCACCTTGTTGTTGGTGACCTGAATGTTGGCTAGTCCCGTTTTATTCGAGGCGACTTCGTAAGGCACAATTACCGACAACTGCGCCGGGCTCACATAATAAATCGGACAGGGTATGTCGTCGATTGTGACCGAGACGCCGCCCACACTCGTCGGGAAACTCTCGCCGCCCTGAACTGACGTGGTCGTCGACGCAAGACCCGTGCCGAAGAGCGTGATCAACTCACCGGGCGCCAAACTAGCGGTAATGGGTTGGTAGCTGGCAGCGTTCACCACGCCAATCGGACTTAGATACACGCCTGGTCCCGAGAACGTCGCGGCGTGCGTGCCCACCACGAGCGAGAAAAATCCCTCGGTTCCAATGGCGACAAACGCTTGCGCGCCGTCACCGAATATGTAGTTGTAACCATAGAGGTCGGCGCCGGTGGTGCCGTCCGGATTCAGATCGATCAGATCATTGAAGCCGTAATCGAACGCGAATCCGAAAGGCGAATTCAAGCGTTGATGCACGATGGCGTCGCCCGCGTTGTCGCCTGAATTGCTGGTGGACCCGTAATATGAATCCGTTCCCTCGACTGTGGGGTAATCTTCCAAGGCCGCCGTGAAATACAAACCCTGGCTGACGCTGTTCGTTCCTGTAATCGTCAGCGCTTTTACGCCGAAGAAAATGTCGTAGCCCGTGGCGGTCCATCCCAAGATGAAGTTGCCGTCGCCTGATTGGTACAGGGTCTTGGAGCCTGTAAACAGGGCATTGGCGGAGCTCACGCCCGACGGCAAGGGAATGCTCAGAGCCGCGCTCCCGTTGCTGAAACTGTACGTCGCTCCCGTGATGGTCTGGGTCAGGCTGGTGGCTGTCTGGTTGGATGCTTGCCCGTTAAGCGCAATCGTACCGAATGCGCCCTGGCCGTTCGGGGTCAGCTCAAACAGGGCATTTTTGATCGCGGCGCTCGTTCCGCCGGCGAAGTCCAGTACCCCGGTTTGATAGGGCGCGGTGAAACTCGCGTTGGTGGGCGCAGCGCCCAGCGGGATGGCGATGAAAATGTCGTTCAGCCCGTTGTTCCCAATTTCCGACTCGGTCGAGCTTCCCGTGTAAATGCCCTGCGAGACAGCCCCGTACATGTAATTATCGGGATTGGCCGGATACAGAGGATTGGCCACGTACCCGGCGCCATTCGATCCGATGGCGTAAGTGCCGCTGACATTCAAGGCCTGGGGCGAACCGTTGGAAACCGTGTTGTCGACCGTGGTGCCGGAGATCGTGTAGTTCCCCTTGCCGTCAAACTGGATGGTGCCATAGCTGGCCGTGACCTGGGTGGGGTCTCCATCTGCATCGAAGTTCTGAATGGCGACGTGCCGGAACGCAAAGGTTCCATTCAGCAGACCGTTTTGGCTGCTATCCTGAACCTGGCCGTACGCAATGAACACCATGAAGAGGACCCCCACGGGGACCAGGAATTTGCTGAGCTTGAAAGACATGAACCCTCGTAACTTAACATTTCATGACCGCGCACGAACACATCCCCGCAGAACTAAAACCCCAGAGGCAAGCTCCTGGTTGCGCCCGGCATCCCACATTTTCCCGTACACGCGGGTACGGTTTCGTCCGTCAATCGTTTCAATGCCACGTCTGTTTCAGAGGCGGCGGGGTCTGCCCAAAACGACTCTCGCGTTCGCGTTTTTTCTCCTGCTTTCCGCGGCAACCCATGCTCAAGATGTCCATCCTGCTCCTGCCCTGATTCACGAGAGTATCGATGAAAACAAGTTGGTGACGCTCGGCGGGAACACTCGGCCAGAAGCAACCGCGGCGAACGATGTGGGGCCGGTGTCCGACGATCTTCCTCTCTCTCATATGCTGCTCCAGCTCAAGCGCGCGCCGCAAGTGGAAGCGTCGGTGGAGCAGCTCATCGCGGAGCTGCACGATTCTAAGTCGCCGAATTTTCATCAGTGGCTTTCGGCGGCGGAGTTCGGCGCGAGGTACGGCCTTGCGGACTCCGACGTGAAGACCATCACGGGGTGGCTTCAATCGCACGGGTTCGTAATTAATTCGATCTATCCCGGCGGAATGGTCATCGATTTTTCCGGCACCGCCGGCCAGGTGCGCAATGCGTTTCACACCACCATTCACAACCTGAGCGTCAACGGCGCGCATCACATCGCGAACTTCAGCGACCCGCGAATCCCGGCGGCGTTGGCGCCGGCCATTGTCGGTGTCGTGTCGCTGCATGATTTCCTGCCTCACAAGATGGTGCGCCCGAAGTATACGTTTGTGTACGAGGGTTACACGAACTGGGCTGTAGTTCCCGCGGATCTCGCCACCATCTACGATTACAATCCGCTCTTCAGCAAGGGCATCACGGGCACGGGGCAGACGATTGCGGTCATCGAAGACACAGATTTATTCAGCTCCGACGATTGGACCATCTTCCGGCAAACGTTTGGCCTTGCGCAATACACCGCCGGATCGCTGGTAACGGAACATCCCGCGCCGCCGAGCGGAACGAACAACTGCGAAGATCCAGGCGTGAACCCCGATGACATAGAAGCGATCCTGGACGCGGAATGGGCCAGCGCCTCAGCACCCAGCGCCGCCATTGTGGTCGGCGCCTGCGCTGACACAACGACCGACGGCCTGTTGATCGCAACGCAAAATCTGGTGAACGAGAGCAAGCCTCCAGCCATCATCAGCATCAGCTACGGCGAATGCGAAGCTTACAACGGAGCGGCGTCGAACGCTGCGTTCAATACGCTTTATGAGCAGGCCGTCGCCGAGGGAATTTCGGTCTTTACCGCCGCGGGCGATGAGGGCGCGGCCAGTTGCGATGCCGACGAACCCACGGCAACGCACGGCATCGGGATCAGCGCGTTTTCCTCCCCGCAGTACGATGTGGCGGTCGGCGGGACTGATTTCGGCGACACCTATGCAGGCACGGACAGCATGTACTGGAGCAACACCAACACCGCCACCTACGGCTCCGCGCTTTCTTATATTCCCGAAATTCCTTGGAACGGCTCTTGCGCAGGCGCCCTGATCACCAGCATCCTCGGTTATGCGACTCCCTACGGGCCTGACGGTCTTTGCGCGAGCTCCTTCGCCGTGCAGAACGGGCTGGTGGAGGTAGTGGGAGGTAGTGGCGGGCCGAGCAACTGCGCCACCGGCGTACCTGCGATTTTCGGCGTGGCCAGCGGTACGTGTCAAGGCTACGCCAAACCCTCCTGGCAAAAGGGTCTTGCGGGCATACCTAACGACGGTGTGCGCGACATCCCGGATGTTTCCATGTTTGCCTCAAACGGTCTGTGGGGGCACTACGCAATCATGTGCTACTCCGACCTAACCAACGGCGGGAGCCCGTGCACGGGAGATCCCAGCAACTGGACCGGAGTCGGCGGAACGTCGATTGCCAGCCCGGTCGTGGCAGGCATTCAAGCGCTAGTGAACCAATCGACGGGCAGCAGCCAGGGCAATCCCAATTACGTCTACTACGCACTGGCGGCCAGCACTCCCAGCGTATTTCACAGCGTCACGATGGGCGACAATGCCGTAAATTGCGGCGGCACCCAAAATTGCTACGGCATCGTGGGGACACTCGATTACGGCCGCGATGGGCGCGTTTTTGGAACCACGTATGGCGGCGTTCTTTCAACGTCCAGTAACTCTTATGCGCCGGCCTATAAAGCAGACTCATCCTTCAGCCTGGCCACCGGCATCGGCAGCATCGACGTTTACAATCTGGTGCAAAATTGGAGCAAAGGCAAGTGATCGTGGAGGAAGTCACGGCTCGGCCCTGTCTGATGGACTGGGGCGGAAACGCAAGTTCGCGGCACGAATAAAAAGCCCTCTCCCAGGAGACTGGGGAGAGGGCGGTTGGCGTTGTGCTTGGGACGAGTATTAAAGCTGGTCGTCGTCGTCCTTGTCAACTTTAGCGACATGCACCCGGCGTTTGAAGTCGCTTGCGGGGCGAACCTTCTTCTCACCGGGGTAGGGGACCCTATACCCGGTGGCCTCGTACCAGTCAAAGTGGCTGACGGTGTCCGCGTCTAGGGAGTCGGGAGTGTGATATTTGGCGGCGAAGACTTCCGTTTTCATTTTGAGCCAGCCAGCCCGTAGAGCTTTGACTTTAGGGCTATCCGGCAGGGCCGCCATTGCGGAGCTGCAAGTGTTGAGGCTGGGCGGGACGTTCGACGGGGCCGTATATCCCGTAACGCCGTAACACAGCGGGACCTGGTTCGGCACGTGCGTCCACGCGAGGAAGTTGTTTTGGGGCGGGTTGTCGACGAAGAGCGTCGTCATCGGCGAGGCTACTAGGTCGTTCTGGTTCATGGGCGGCAGACCGAGGATCTGCTCGATGGTGCGGGTGATGTTGACCTGCGTGTAGAAGGTGCTCTCTTCGTTTACTCCGGCCCCGGTGCCATCCTGGTTCACCTTCTGAATTACGTAGGGGCTGATTACATAGCCAGGGCTGCGGTGACCGTCGACATGGTCGACGCCATTCTGCGCGTCGTCTTCCTCGATGAAAATCGCCGAAGAACCCCAGACGTTGCTGTGGCTGATGATGTCGACAACGCGCCCAACGGCCAAGTCGTTATCGGCCTGTTCGGCTGTCGCGTTGGGCGGGCCGGTGGTGTGGTCGCTCATGATCCACAGGAATTCCAACTGGGGCACCGTACCGGCCGCCACGTCTTTGGCGAAGTCCTGTTTCCAGACATCGACCCGGTACTGATCGGGGATGCCCAGATCGAATTGCGGGTAGTTTTGCACCGTTATCTTGTACAGGTTCGGGAGCGGGGTGACCGAGCCGATCGTGTTGTAGTACTGGAGCTGCGGCTCCAAGCCATTCTCATATTCCAATGTGTCGTTGTAGAACTGGGTCCACGTCGGTTCGCAACTGTCCGAAACAGTAAAGGGCAGAGTTTTCGGGGGAACCGTCCCATTGTAAGTATCATCCTGGGTAGTGTTACTCGGAGTGCAACCCGGCACGGTGAACGTGTTGTACTCGATGTACTCACCGTAGTTCTTCACCTTGATGCCAGCCGCGGCCGCCACGTCCCACAGGTGGCCCTTCGTCTGATAAGCAAGTGCATCGCCGCCGTTGGAGGGATAGTCGCGGAGCCAGTCCGGCGACTGGATGTCGTCGGAGTAGGGCGCCATGGCCTGCGTGATCCAGTTGTGACCGTCAGCCGACTGGCGGCTCGGGTCGTAGAAGTTATCCAGAAGCGGGAAACGCTGCACCAGCGTGTGTGCGTTAGGCGTTACGACGGGGTATTCGGCGTAGGTCGAGTTGTCGCCGAAGACGGCCAGGGAGGGGTCGCCATTGCCCTCTGCCACGTCGCCCAGGATCTGATCGTAGGTGCGGTTTTCACGGATGATCACGAAGATGTGCTTGATCAGCGACGGATCGCCGATCTTCGCCGGAATTGCGACGGGCTTGGCAAACGGGTAACCGCCGGAGGCACTCTGGATATTCTGCGCCAGATCCCAGTGGTTGTTCTGGGAGACCTTCTGCGTCATCGCCGCGAGCGTTGCGTTGTTCGGAATGGGAACGATGCTGACGGTGCCAAGGTCCTCGTGGGTGTTGAAGTCGTACACGCCGTAGTAATGGTTGTATGAATTTTCTGCCGTATTCGCCGGAGGGGGCGCCACCCCATAGCCCGTGCTGCCGATGCCCTTGTCGTTGGCAACGAGCAGGACCTTGTCCGTTGAGTCCAGCACTACCGAGCTCGGCGCATAGGCGACCGGGATCAGGCCCTGCACGGCGGACAACCCGAAGTTGTTGAAGTTGAAAGGCCCGAAGCCGTACCCGAAGCTGTTGAGGTTGACCACCGCGATCGCGTTGGCATTGTAAAGAGCCACGTAGGCGATGTTGTTCGTGGCATCCACAGCGATCGAGTTCGGCCCAGCGCCGTAGGCCGGATTGGGACCGCCCAGTACGCCGATAGGCGGCCCAAGGTCGATCGTCTGCACCACCTGGTTGATGGTGGTGTCGATCACGGAGATGGTGTCGCTGTAAGTATTGGCAACCAACAGGTACTTGCCCCAGAAGGCCATCCCGGTTGGGTGCAGGCCGGTCTGGATGCTGCCGGTGACCGTGAAAGAGGCCAGGTCAACCACGGAAACCGTTCCGGCGGCCGTGCTACCGGTCGGATATTGAGCGACGACCGGGGTGCCGTTAGAGTATAACTGGAAGTCGTTCTGGGTAGCCATCCGGCCCGCCTCGTTGGAGACGTAGGCGGTCTTGCCATCCGGCGAAATCACGACGCTGTGCGGGACGTTACCGACGCGGATCTGCGGACCCTCCACCGGCGACGCTAGGTTGATCTTGGTCAGCGTATCGTTGTTGTCAAGCACGGCGTAGGCGGTGCTTCCATCGGACGAGATCGCGATGCCCATGGGATAGGAAGTAAAGGTGTCGTCCGAGAAAATCGAGTAGGCGTAGCCGCACGGGATATTAAAGCTGCCTGTGGTCCCCCCAGGGCTATTCGAAAAGCAAGTGACATTGGTGAGAGAGTAGTTGCTGTTGATGGCGATCGGAACGCTGACCTGCTGGGGGAAGGGGTTTGAGCCGCCGGTGGATGTGATCAATCCTGTGTTCGGATCGACAGCGGCGATGGTAACGTAGCTGGCAGGGCCGTAATTGCCGTCCTGGCTGAACAGCAGGTGCAGGCCGTCCGGCGTATAGGTGATGCCGGTGCTGCTGCCGTCTGAATCGTATTTAGTTGTCCCAGTACTTGTCAGATAGGGCGCGCTGTAGGTTTGCAGGATGGCGCCGGTCTCAGTGTTGAAGATCGTGACGGCCTGCGGGGCGCCCATTTGAAGGACGGCGGCGGTGTGCGTGCTGGTATTGGGGTTCAGAGCAATGGCCTTGGCTCGGGTTGTGACGCCGAGGTAGACCTGGGTGCCGGCGGGCGTGATGATGGTGCCATCACTGACGACCCACGGGTAGGGCAAGGGCTGCGAGTAGGTCGGGCCGGTGCTCGCGTTCACGTTCTCGCCGGGTGCGTAGGTCGGGAACGGTACGGATTGCGCGAATGCCGAAGTGCTCAGTCCCGCCACGAGCAGGCCGGCGAGCAGAGGTTGGATTGGAGAATTTTTTCGAGAGTCATTTCCAGACGTTTCTCGCGACATTACAGTTTTCCTCCCCGATTTGTTTTCAGCATGAGCTTGGCGTGCCTCGCGGCATGCACCATGCGTCAGGGAGTCTAGCAGCGAAAGGAGACGTCAGGATGACGTGCCCGTTACTTTTTTGTCAATTTGTGGCCGCGTCTTTTTTCGAGACAAATCACAATTACAACTCAGCCGCGCGAGGCCGGCTCGAAATGGCGCTCCACCACTCACTTGGCCGTCTAACGGCGGCAGCCGTCTTAAATCGGGGCGTAGGATAGAAGAAAGTGACAAAAGGGAAAATCCATCTTCCGGTAAGGTTCCATCGGCGTTGGCAACAAGATGAAACTTGAAAGGCTTATAGGATCTCATGGCCTTCCTGCGTCGGGTTGCAGTTTTTCTTCTACTGCTTTTTTTCCAGCCATTTAATCGCTTGGTTCTGGCGCAGGTGGACCGCACGGCCATGACAGGAACCGTGACCGATCCGCAGGGGAATCGGGTTCCTCAATGCCGCGTACGGGCCACCGGGAATGCGACGGGGTTTGAACGCGAGACTCTGACCACATCACAGGGCACTTATGACCTGCCCGGGCTTCCGCCCGGCGTTTACTCGCTCCAGTTTTTCAAAGATGGTTTCTCGCCCTTTACCGCTGAAGGCGTGGAACAGGTGGTCGGACAAACCAGGACCCTGAACGCCCACCTGGAATTGGTGCGCGGCAGCCAGCGGACCACGGTGACCGAAGCTCTGGTGCAACTTGACAAAGTGGATGCGACCATCGGAGCCGCGATCGAAGTGGCGCAAATCGACGATCTGCCCATCAACGGCCGGAATTGGGCGACGCTCACATCGCTTGTCCCCGGCGCGATCGATAACGGCGCCGGCGCTCAACCGCTTCGCCGGTCACGGCCTCGACGACAACAATCTGACGCTCGATGGCGTGGATGCGACCGCTGTTTACAATCAGGAACAGCGTGAGTACATGCGCCTGAATATTCCTCTGGATTCGATCGAGGAATTTCAGGTGCAGTCGCAGAATTTCGGCGCCGATACGCAGAATGGAACGGCGGGCGGGCAAGTATCGGTGGTTTCCCCCTCGGGGACAAACATTTTTCACGGCCAGGCCTTCGATTTCTTCCGCAACGATGTGCTCGACGCGCGCTCGCCATTCGACGGACCTTCGCCCGATCCCTTTTTGCTGAATCAGTTTGGCGGGGGACTCGGCGGGCCGATCGTACGAGGGAAAACGTTCTTCTACGCCGACTATGAGGGGTTGCAACAAAGACTGGATGGAACGCAGATCGGGCTGGTGCCGAGTCCATCGTTTGCGGCCCAAACGGGTGACTTCGCCGGCCCTTATTCCTATTCTGCAGGTTTTTCCTGCCGGCACCGCGCCCACTTCGAACCCCAGCGTCTGGAGTTACGACGCGCCCGGCCGGCAGATCGACAACGAAGATTCAGGGATGGTCCGGCTGGACCATTATTTCTCCGAACGCACCACCGCGTTCGTGCGATTCAATGCCGATGAAGCCGTGGAATCCGTTCCCACCGGCCAACTGACCGCCAAAACGTTGTACGACACCAAATTCAACAACGGAGTGGTCGCGCTTTCGCACGTGTTTACCCCGGCGTTGATCAACGAAGTGAAGTTCGGCGTGAATCAAACGATTTACCACACCGCGAATCTGTCGCCGGTTCCATTTGGCGTCGCGGTGTCCGGTTTTAGCTCGCTGACTGGGGCTTCGACAACCGACTATCCTTCGAAAACTTTCGATTTAATCGACGACCTCTCCTGGGCCAAGGGCAAACATATCCTGAAATTCGGGTTCGAAACCCGCTGGATTTTGATGAGCCAGGGAACCTCGCAGAGCGGCACGCTCACCTACAACTCCACCGCCGATTTTCTCGACAACCAAATGGGCTCGGCCTCCTACACCGCGATTCTGCCCCTGGTGCGCCAGCGCAAAGCCCAGTATTGCGGCTATGCGCAAGATCAATGGAAGGTCACGCCCAACCTGACCGTGACGGCTGGAATCCGCTACAACTTCTTCAACGCCCTGCATGCCATCGGCCACGATGACGTGCCATTCGACTTCGGGACGTGCGGCGGCTACTGCCCGCGCACCGACTCTTTCTTCCATCCCCGCTACGACGATTTCGACCCGCGTCTTGGCATCGCGTGGGCGCACGGAGATACGGTTCTGCGTGTAGGCGCCGGCATCTATCACACCGACGGCCAGGAAGATGATCAAAATCTGCCCATCTCGAACACCGTGGAGCGCTACTCTTTCAGCGATACCGCATTCCCCACACTTTCCTTCCCGCTCACTCCGTTCCTTGTTTATGCCGAAGCGGGTGGGCTGGGCGTGGTTTCCCCGCGCGATCTGGATCGCAACCGCAAAGACGACTACGTTTTCGGGCTGGACGGCATCGGTCCAGCAGAAAGCTGCCCTTCAATATCATTGGGACGGCCACGTATTTGGGAAACAAAGGAACCGATGTTCTCACCACCACCTACACGAACCTGGTAAACCCTGCCACCAGCGTTGCGCCGTATCCGGAGTTCGGTCCGGTTTCCTGGCGCGGCGACGTCGGAAACAGCACGTTTGAAAAACTGCAACTGAACGCCCGCAGAGCGTTTCAGAGCGGCTTCTTTGCTTTCGTCGAACTTCATGTGGTCGCACTCCATCAACGACGGCAGCATCGGCGGAGGGGAGTCCGATACGCCGCAGGATTCCTTTTGCCGGTCGTGCGATAAGGCATCCAGCGACGACGACGTTCGTGTGTTGTTCAACTTGTCGGTGATCTATCAGCTTCCCCTTGGAGCGGGCAAGCCTTATCTCAGCGATCCTGGAGCCGCTCGCGCCGTCCTTGGCGGTTGGACGCTCAGCGTGCTCGGAACAGCTCAAACCGGACTGCCTGTCAACATCACGATTAACCGTTCGAATGGATCGGTGCCGGGCGACTACGCCATCAGCGGCGAAGGACGTCCCAACTATGTACCCGGCGTTTCTCTTACGCCGCCGGGCGGATCCACACCGGGCGATTGGATCAAGTTTGCTGCGTTTTCTACGCCCGCTTCCGGAACGTTCGGAAACCTGGGCCGCAATGACTTTCGCGCTCCCGGGATATCGCAATTGGATCTGGCATTGGCAAAGGAGGTCGCCATTTCCGAACGTATCCGCGTGCGCTTTCGCGCCGATGCGTTCAACGTGTTCAATCGCGCTCAATATGGCGCGCCCATTGCCAATCTCTCCCAGGTGAACTTCGGCGAGATCACGACCACCATCAGCAGCTATGCCA
>JASHQT010000158.1 GCA_030039005.1 Bryobacteraceae bacterium | reverse complement strand
ATTGTGCCCGCGTAGGAGCAGCCGTAATCGCGGTCGCAGAAACCGCCGCCACCGTGGTTGTCGGTGGCGACTTCGAGCGAAGGCAGAGGCGTATCCTGACCGATGTGCTGCGCGGCGATCTGGTCGATGGTGGTGCCGGCGTGCGGGTCCTGGCTGATGGCGGGGTGAACGCAGGAGAGCCACGTTCCCGGGGCGAGTGCGTGCACGGGTCCGACAGCGGCCTGGTTATCGAGATTGCTGACTACGGTGGTCATCGACTTGTACTTGTCGAGGGGCTTGAGGATGTCGGGAAATTCGCTGATCTCACCGGCCGTGCCTTTGTTGGGAATCCATTTGTCCCACACAGCGCCGTGCGGAAAGTAGATGAAGCCGAGGTGCGGGGCGGGGTTGGCCGCGGTCTGAGCCAAAGCGGTGCTCGCCGGGATCATGGCGTCGAGGAGCGGGAGAGAGAGGGCGGCTCCGGCTCCTCGCAGAACGCTGCGGCGCGACAAGTGCTTCTTAGTTACGAACATTCTTTGACTCCTGATTACCGGCTACCTGCCGAGGTGACTTCGGATCGGCTTGGCCTGATTCCGGCTTGTTCGATTCCACTACGCTCGACTGAAATTCGGGCGAATTCACGATGCCCATGACAATGGATGAGAACTTGTAGTTTTCGCGCTTGGCTTCTCTGACGATCTTGCGGATCTCGGGCATGTCGTAGTATTCGATGCCGCGACCCAGCGCGTACATGGTCAGTTTTTCGGTCAACGTCTGGGCGAATTGTTCGGGATGCTGGAGGAGCGAAGCGCGCAGTTCGCTCGGACCGCGGACGGTGGTGCCGTTCGCGAGCTTGCCTTCGGAATCGATCTTCGTACGGGTGAAACGATCCATGGTGCGATAGGCGCCGATGGTGTCGAAGTTTTCTAGCGCGAAGCCGAGCGGGTCCATCACACCGTGGCAGGCGTTGCACGTGGGATTGGCGCGATGCTGCTCCATGATCTGGCGAATGGTGTGCGCCTGCTCGCCGTCCTTGTTTTCCTTGAAGGGAGGGACGTTGGGTGGGGGCGGCGAGGGGGGCGTCCCGGTGATGTTTTCAAGAATATACGCACCGCGCAGAACCGGCGAAGTGCGGTTCGGATAGGCGGTCACCATCAGGACCGCGCCCTTGCCTAGAAGACCGAAGCGGTTGGGGTCGGTCAGCGTGACCCGGCGGAAGCGATCGCCGAAGATGTTCTCGATGCCGTAGTGTTCGGCCAGGCGCTCGTTGACGAAGGTGTAATTGGCGCTGAGGAGGTCGGTCACGCTGCGGTCTTCGCGGAAAACGCTGTCGACGAACAGCTCCATCTCCGTGCGGAAGGCGGTGCGGAGCGCGGCGTTGAACGACGGATACACGTAGGGGTCGGGCTCCAGCGCGTCCATGTCGCGGACTTTTAGCCATTCGAAAGCGAAGTTGGTGGTGAGAGACTTGGCGCGCGGATCGGCGAGCATACGGCGGACTTGATGCTCGAGAGTTTCCCGATCGGTAAGCTTGCCCTGCTCGGCAAGGGAGCGAAGTTCGTCATCGGGGATCGTGCTCCAGAGGAAGAACGACAGGCGCGAGGCCAGCTCGATGTTGTTGAGCTTGAAAATGCCCCCGGGCTTGGCGCTCGGGGGTGGCGGCTCGGCGCGATAGAGGAATTTTGCGCTCGCGAGCATGGCGACGAGAGCGTTCTCGATGCCGTTTTCGAAGGTTCCGGTTTTACGGCCTTCGTTGTAGAACTGGATCAGCGTCGCGAGTTCGGGCTGGGAAACCGGGCGGCGATACGCTCTCGTCGCGAGATTGGAAAGAATGCGCGAGGCGCAGGAGGGTTCCTCTTTCGGATCGGGAGCGCGGCAGACGAAGATGCGCGCGCGGCTTGTGGTTTCGACCGAATTGCCGGTGGGGTTGAAGGGGCCATCGATGGAGACGGCCGATCCAGCGTTGCGATCCACGCGTCTCCCGCCGTTGCCGTTGGCGATGACGCCGCCGACTACGGTGCCTGTGCTGGAGTAGCCCGTACCCGCGGCGCCGCGGACGAATCCGAAGAGCTCGCCTTCGCTTTCGGCAAAACTATGCGGCACATCAGCGGCGACGAGCGTGTGGACGCCGGCGGTGAGGTGCGTGCGGCCTGTGGTGTCGACGCCGGCGCCGTCGACGGTGAAGACGACGGGCGCGCCAGTGACACGCAATTCGTAGTCGCCTTCATAGGGCGCCACATACTGCGCGGTGATGCCGTCATGCGCGCCGGGTGGCAGAGGCACGGAGGGATCGATGCCGCGGATTGTGGATTTCACGTCCTGCATCGTGAGCGGGGCGCCGATGGCCTCTTTGGCGACCGCGCGCGCGGCCATGATGTATTGGTCGAGGAACGATGGCGAGACTTTGAGAACCTGTGCGATGTTGTCGAACCCGCCGCTGATGTCGTCGGTGGGGAGGAGGGCGGCGGAGTTGACGTCAATGCCGAAGAGGTCATGCACGGCGTTCGAGTATTCGGTGCGGTTGAGGCGATGAATGCGGACGCTGCCGGGGTTGAAATTGGCGGCGCTGGCTTTGTCGAGGGAGTCTTCAAGATAGGTGGCGAAGGCGTTGACCTGCTCGAACGGGGGCTTGGGCGCTCCGGGCGGAGGCATCATGCCGCCGCGAAGTTTGCGAATGGCGCGTTCCCAGGTGAGGGCGTCGTGTTCGGGATGGTTCAGGTCGGTAAGGTCGAAGGTGAGGTTGGCGGTCTTCAGGCGGGCATTGTGGCAGGTGACACAGTACTTGTTGACGAAGGCGCGGTTCGGGTTGGAGGCGTCGTCGGGTTTCTGGGAGGCTTGCTGGGGCGCGGCGGAGAGGGTGGCGGCCACCAGGAAAGCGAGCAGTAAGTTGCGCATTATCTTAAGACGCCGACCCTATTATATTCTGTTGCGCCGCGCGGAAGCGCTAGACAATCCCACCCAGTTCCCGCACGTGGGCCCAGAGCCCGCGGTAGGCGGTGTAGATGAAGATGTCGGGGTCGCCAGAGAGCTGACCTTCAAAGTCCTTCATCGCTTTTCCGGCGATCATGTCCTTCGCGCCGAGGCCGGACTTCATCAGCTTCACCAGATGGTCACGGAGTTTGGTGAGGGTATCGAGATTGGCCTGGAGGTCGGTCTTGGTCATGACGGCGCCGGAGCCAGGGATGATCTTGGTTTGATCGTCGGCAATGCGGAGCAGGGTGCGATGCGCCTCCAGCATGCCGCCCATCCAGCCGTCGCAGCGCCAGTCCAGCAGCGGCAGGCGGCGGGGCTGAACGGCGTCACCCGCGACCAGCACATTCGACTGCGTGAAGTGCACGTAGATGTCGCCGTCGGTGTGCGCCATCGGCATGAGCCCGTATTCGATTCGCTCGCCGGCGAAAGTGGTTTTGCCGGCAGCGTAAAAGGACTCGGTTGGACGGGCTTGTTTGGCGCGCGGCGGATAGGTTTTGTGCTCCCAGTCGTGGATGATCTCCTGCGTCATCCAGAGCTGGGTGCTCACGCTGGAGACGATTTTCGCGCCAGCGGCGGCCATGGCGTCGTTGCCGCCTGTGGATTCGAGATGCCAGTGCGTGTTGACGACCGTCTGTATCGGACCGTGAACTTTCAGGATCTCCTGCGCGTGGGCTGCGTCACCGCAATCGACCAGTAGGTTCCCTCCGTCGCCCGACAGCACAACGACATTGTTGCCGGCTCCGGTGATCAGAGTGATTTTGTCGGTGATTCGTGTGTCGGAAAGCGGACTGAGGTAAGAATCGGCGTCAGCCGCGCGCGAGAAGGCTAGTGCGGCGGCGCTGCCGGCAAGCATCTGGAG
>JASHQT010000157.1 GCA_030039005.1 Bryobacteraceae bacterium | reverse complement strand
GCCGATTGCGCGCGCGAGCTGATCGTGGCGAAACAGCCGGAGGGATTTGCCTACGTCGCGGGCGCGATCTCGGACTCGACGCCTTACCGGCAGGAGTTGATCCAATTCATACGGGACAGCTTCCCCGAACTGCGCTCGGCGGGTGACACGGTCATTTTGCAATTTGTCCAAGCTCGGGCAACGCAGTAGAGTAGACTCTTTATGACATGCCGCTATCGCCGGGCGACAGACTAGGCGCCTACGAAATCATTTCGCAGCTTGGCACCGGCGGCACGGGCGAAGTCTGGAAAGCGCGTGATCCACGGCTGGACCGCATCGTCGCGCTGAAGGTTTCGAAGCTCGAGTTCAGCGAGCGTTTCGAGCGTGAGGCGCGCGCGGTAGCGGCGCTGAATCATCCCCACATTTGCCAGATCTACGACGTGGGGCCGAACTACCTGGTGATGGAGTACGTGGATGGCGCGCCGCTCGCCGGGCCTTTGCCGCTGGAGCGCGCCGCCGAATATTGCGAGCAGATTTTGGATGCGCTCGACGCCGCGCACCAGAAGGGAATCACGCATCGCGATTTGAAGCCGGCCAATATTCTGGTGTCGCGCGCGGGAATCAAGCTGCTCGATTTCGGACTCGCCAAGCATGGCGGGCCGCTCAAGGAAACTGATTCGACGCTGACGCAGGCGCTGACCGGCGAAGGCGCGATCGTGGGGACGCTGCAATACATGTCGCCCGAACAGTTGCAGGGCAAGGAAGCCGACGCGCGCAGCGATCTGTTCTCGTTCGGATGCGTGCTGTACGAAATGCTGAGCGGACGCCGCGCGTTCGAAGGGCCGAACGCGGCTACGGTGATCGCGGCCATTCTCGACAAAGAGCCCGCGCCGCTGGCGGCTCCGCCGGCCATCGACCGCGTGGTGCGCGCCTGCCTGAATAAAGATCCTGCGCAAAGGTTTCAGAGCGCGCGGGAGTTGAAGCGGGCGCTCAAATGGGCATTCGAGCAGCCGGCGGGAGGGTCTCCACGATTATCCGGGCGAGCTGGCAGCCTGTGGTGGATGGCGATTGCCGCGGCTGCCGCGATCGGTGCGTTGGCCGGATGGGCGGTGTCGCATTGGGGGCGTCCGGCTGCGACGCAGCGCGCATTCCGGTTCGACCTCACCGCGCCCGCGAACGGCCGCTTCACCATCGGCGCGGGTTCGGGCGGACTCGCGCTCGCACCCGATGGCCAGAACGCGGCCTTCGTCGCGACGCTCGGCGGGCGCAGCTTTCTGTGGGTGCGCGCTCTGGACGGAACGGTGGTGCGTCCGTTGCTGGGAACCGAAGGCGCATTTTCGCCGTTCTGGTCGCCGGATAGCAAGTCCATCGCGTTTTTCGCCGAGGGCAAGCTGCGGCGCGTGGATTTGAACGGACCCGCGCCCACGACCATTTGCGACACCTTCGGTCCGGGACGGGGAGGAACCTGGACCGACGACGGCCACATCCTGTTCGCGACTCTGGCCAGTGCGATTTTCGAAGTGCCTGCGTCCGGCGGCACGCCCGCGATCATCACTAAATTCGATGCCGCGAACGGCGACTTAGCCCATTATTGGCCGCAGGCGCTGCCCGGCGGAAATTTTTTGTATCTCGCGCAAAGCGCCAAGCCCGACGCGAGCGCCGTGTACGCCGCATCGCTCGCGGATCCGAACCATCGCGTTCGTCTGGTGACCACGGATACTAATGCGATCTATGCATCGGGTTATCTGCTGTGGATGCGCGGGACCACTTTGGAAGCCCAGCCGTTTGATGCCAAGAAGCTAAAGCTTTCGGGTGAGCCCGCGCCCGTAGCCGATCCGGTGGGCAAGTCCGCGATCACGGGGCGCATGAACGTCGCGGCCTCGAGCAACGGACTGCTCCTATATTCGGCGAGCGGACAGAACCAACTCACGTGGTTGGATGCGTCAGGCAAGCCGCAGGGCACGCTGGGTGAACCCAACGACTATTTGATCTTTCGCATTTCGCCCGACGGGCGGCGCGTGGCGACGGCCATCGGGAACCCGGCGCGCGCCGATTTGTGGCTGCTCGACGTCGAGCGCAACGTCGCGAGCCGGTTCACCTTTACCGGCACGGCGCATGCGGACCCGGTGTGGTCGCCCGACGGAGGCACGCTGGTGTATCGCTGGCGCAATGCGATTTACCGCAAAGATGCGAACGGCGCGGGCGGGGAACAACAGGTCACCGAAGCGGCAGGCATCCAATCCACGACCGATTGGTCGCGCGATGGGCGTCTGATTCTGTTCGATCAAATTTCGCCCGGAGCACGGTCTGACATTCGGATGCTGCCGGTCAATTCGAACGGTAGTCCAACGGGCCCGCCGCGGGGCTATTTGCAAACCCAATTCAATGAGCAGGACGGCGTGTTTTTTCCGCGGGCGGATCCGCGCTGGGTGGCGTATACGTCGAATGAATCCGGGCAAAACGAGGTGTACGTGCAGGCATTTCCGGAGCCCCAGGGCAAGTTTCAGGCGTCGGCGGGCGGGGGAAGATTTCCGCGCTGGGGTCCGGACGGACGCGAATTGTTTTACGTGTCGCTGAACGACCGGCTGATGGCGGTGGATCTGAAGATCGGCAAGAGCGCGGTGGAAGCTGCGACGCCGCGCGAATTGTTTCCGCTGCCGACGCCGACCATCAATTTCATACCGTACGATGTGACCGCCGCGGGCGACCGGTTTCTGGTGCAGGCCCCGCCGCAGCAGGCCGCGGCGCTGTCGGTGATCGTGGATTGGCCCGCGCTGGTAAACGCGCATTAGGCGCAATTTGCCATAAATCATGCCACAATAGTATGGCATGAAAAACTTCCATTTGCCCCTTCCGGATGAGGTTTACGAAGACCTGAAAATGGAGGCGGAACGCAGCCGGATACCTGCCACTTCGATGGCGAGACAGGCCATTCAGACCTGGCTTACGGCGCGCAAAAAGGCTACCCGTGACCGCGCCATAAAGGCCTATGCCGCCAAAATGGCGGGCACCGGGTTGGATTTGGACCGCGCACTGGAACGCGCCACTTTAGAAGTGCTGCTCGAACGCGAGGCCTAAGTGAAACGAGGCGAGATATATTGGGCCGATCTGGCTCCGCGTTCAGGCTCAGAGCAGGCAGGCCGCAGACCCGTGATCGTCATGTCTCACGACGGCTTTAACCAGACACCGGGGTGGCGGTCGGTTATTGTAGTTCCGATGTCGACTTCGAAGATGCAAGCGCGTCGCGGTCCCACAGCGGTGCAGGTTCCGCGCTTGGCCAGCGGTCTTCCCCGCGATGGTGTAGCTGTCTGCCATCAGGTAACAACGCTCGATCGCGCAAAACTCTCTCGATACGTTGGGTCCTTGACGCCTAGCGCGCTGAGTTCCGTCGAGGAGGGCCTGAAGGCGGCCCTCGACCTGAATTAGCGGCCCGCTAAGTGTCCCGTGCCGCGCGGCCGGGCAGGGTTGTTGATGGCGCCGGAAGGGCGTTCGCCACGCAGGACTTGAACAATGTTGCAGGCGGTGGCGCGTTCAATTTCGCGGCGCGCGGAGATTACCGCCGAGCCGAGATGCGGGGTGAAGAGTGTACGGGTGAGGCGCAGCAAGCGCGGGTTGATCGAACGCGGGCGATCGTGGCGCGCCCAATCTTCCATTTCGAAAGTGTCCGCCGCATAGCCGGCGAGATGCCCGGATTCGAGGGCGTCGGCGACGGCCTCTTCATCGACCACCGAGCCGCGGCTCACGTTGATCAGGTACGCGCCGGGCTTCATGCGGGCAAGCGCGTCGCGGTCCAGCAGATGGAAAGTTTTCTTGGTGAGAGGGAGAAGCGGCAGCACGAAATCGCTCGATTCGAGCAGCGTCTCTAGCGGGGTGGAATAGCCCGCGGCTGGGTCGTGGTACTCAACGCGGCACGAAAATCCTAGGAGCATTTGCGCGAGCGCGCGGCCCACAGCGCCGAATCCGAGCATCCCCACTTTGCTTCCGGAAAGCCCGGTTCCATAGAGGATCGGACGCCAGCCTTGATATGCACCGCTGCGGATCAGACGGTCGCCGGGCAAAATGTTGCGCGCGAGCGAGAGCATCAGCGCGAGAGCGAGCTCCGCCGTGGGTTCAGTGAGCAGATCCGGGACGATGGTGAACCAGATGCCGAGCCGCGTGCACGCATCCACGTCAAAATTGTCGAAGCCCTTCAGCGCGGCAGCTACGATTTTCAAGTTCGGACAGGATTCGAGGAACGCGGCATCCAGGGAATCGGGCATAAAGACCAGCAAGGCATCGGCGTCGCGCGCGGGCGGACCGACGATGACCTCGGCGTGGGGCGAGAGCAGATCGACTGTTTCCGGGAACGGACGCTGGGTGATCACCACGCGTGGAGGTCCACTCACGCGTAGCGCTCCATCAATCCCATGTCGGCGCGGAAGCGGCTGCTGAAGTAGTCAACGGCCGCGACGATGACCCAAGTGATCGCGATGTAGGCGGCCATTTGCCGGTAGAAGAAAAGCTGCTGGGCATTATAGAGCGCTTCGCCGATGCCGCCTGCGCCGATCACGCCAACGATGGTGGCCGCGCGCACGTTCCATTCCAGGCGAAACAGCGTGTGGACGGCAAGCGGCGCGATCGCCAATGGGACGTGCGCGAATCCTGCGATTGCGAGCGGGCGCGCGCCGGTGGCTGCGATCGACTCGACCGGTTCTCTACGGATGTTTTCGAACGATTCAGCGTAAAGCCTTCCGAGTGACCCTGTGCCATGCAAGGCCAGCGCGATGATGCCGGCTTCGGGACCGGTGCCGATCACGCTGACTAATACCAGTCCCCAAACCAATTCCGGGATGGCGCGAAAGCCTTCGAGCACGCGGCGAACGGGCAGGGAAATCCACGGCGGCACGAAATTGCGCGCGGCCGCGAGTCCCAGCGGGAGCGCGCCAAGCATCGCGAAGAACGTCCCGCCGACGGCGATCTCGGCGGTTTGGAGCAACAGCTTCGGCAGGCTGGCGATGGCATCGCGCGGCAGTTGCGGCGGAAACATTCCGGCGAAGGTGTGAGCGGAGTGCGCGAGCGCGAGCATGCTCGGGCGGTCCTGCCAGAAGGCCAGGGCCGCGAGCGGGAAGGCCACAAACAGAAGACCAGGTCTTTGTTTGATCCAGCGGGCGCAGGCGTCGATGACGGCGATCAGGGCGATGAGCAGCAGGATGATGGTAGTGGCGCGCCGGTAATCGAGGGCGTTGATGGTTCCCACCAGTTCCGTGCCGATTCCGCCGCCGCCCACCGCGCCCACAATCACCGAGCAGCGGATGGCGCTTTCGAATTCGTACGAGCCGTAGCTCAGGATATCTTTGGAGCGCAGCGGCAGGAGGCCGAACAAGGCCACCGAAAGACGTCCGGCGCCGGTAGCGCGCAGCGCCTGGATTGGGCCGCGATCGGCCGAGCGGAACAGATCGGCGAAGATTTTGCCCACGGCCGCGCTGTAGAAGATGGCGAGTGCGAGCATGCCGGCCGCCGAGCCGATTCCGACAACCACTACGCATAGGATTCCCAACGTGAGATCGGGAATCGAACGGACGCTCGCGAGCGCGGCATACACGGTGCGATGTCCCGGGAGCCCGGCAGCGACCCAGATGCCCGTAATCAATCCGATAACTACAGCAACCAGAATGCCGCCCGCGGCCATCGCGAGGGTTTGTTCGAGGGGAGTGAGCGCGGCTTTTAAATACCGAGCGGAGAGCTCCGGCGGGAAGAACTGGCGAAGCAGGGAGAAGAAAACTGCGAGAGAAGCCATCAGATGCCTTCTCCCACGGCGGGGAACAGCTCGGGGGCATCGAGTCGCCCTTCGCCCCGGCGCTCGGACACAATTTCTCCTCTGCTCATTTCGATGATGCGATCGAAATAATGCTCGGCCAGATGCGGCTGATGCAGCGTGCAGAGCAGCGTGACGCCGCTTTCCTCGGCCAGACGGCACAACAGTTCGAGCGTTTGCTGGCTGAGCGCCGGATCGAGCGAGGCGACAGGCTCGTCGGCGAGCAACAGAACGGGATCCTGCACCAGCGCGCGGGCGATGGCGACGCGCTGGTGTTCGCCACCCGAAAGGCTGGATGTGCGCGCACGCAGTTTGTGCTCCAGGCCGACGCGTTGCAGAGCCGCGCGAGCTTCGTCGAGCTCTTCGGCCACCGGCCAGACCAAGAACCGCAGCGCGCGCCAAGAGGACCAGCGGCCCAGCGCGCCTGCCATCACGTTTTGGTGGACGCGAAGGTTGTCGATCAGGTCGTGCCGCTGTGAGATCACGCCGATACGGCTACGCAACTCGCGCAGCGCCCGGCCGCGAAGGCCACCGACATCGACGCCGTCCACCCGTATGCCGCCGGAGGCGATCGGGACGAAACCATTGATCGCGCGCAAGAGCGAAGTCTTGCCCGCGCCGCTCCGGCCCAGAATCGCGATGCGCTCGCCGCGGCGGACGGCGCACGAGACACCGTTCAAGACGCTGATCGAGCCGTATCGAACGGCCAGATCGCGAATCTCGAGCGAATAGTCTGCGGAGTGCACGCGGCCAGCCTAAAGCATTTTCAGATCGCGCGCAATTTTGCGGATGTTCGCGTATTCGGCGTCGTCCGCGTGGACGAAATCCTTGCCGCGGAGGATGTTGAGGATCGCGTCGTCTTTGCCTTCTTTGAGTTCGATGAACGCCTTGCTGAAACCGTCGCGCTCGGCGGCGCCGACGTTCGCCCGCGCCACCCAGACGTAGTCGACGAACGGCGGCGATGTGAGGAAAACGCGGACCTTGTTTCCGTCCACTTTGCCTTCGGAAACCATGGAATGGTACACCGTTTCATCTAGCGCGCCCGCGTCGGCCGCGCCTGCCTCCACGGCCTTGGCGGTAGCCGCGTGGCTGCCGGTGTAGCGAACCTGCATGTCGGCATCGGGATTGACGCCCGCCTTGCGCAATTCGTCGAAGGGAATCAGATGGCCGCTGGTGGAGTTGATGTCGCCGAAGGCGAAGCGCTTGCCTTTGCAATCGCCGAGCTTGTGGATCGAGGAGCCCGACTGCGTAATGAACAGCGAATGGAAATTCTTGTCGGCGCTGCGCTGGACGAGCGGGGTCACGTTGTAGCGGTCGTGCGCCTTCACGTAGGTAAGCGCGCCCAGATACGCGAAGTCGAGCGAGCCATTGCCGAGCGCTTCCACAGTCGCGTTGTAGTTGGTGGGGATGATCAACTCCACACTGGTTCCGATTGCCTTCGCGAGGTAATCGCGCAGGGGGGCTTTTTCTTCGATGGAGACTTGCGTGGCGCCGGCGTCTGGGACCATGCCGACGCGAATAGATCCGGCGGCGCGGAGACGGAAGGCGGCGGCCGCAGAGAGACCTCCGGCGGTGCGGGTGAGGAAGGAGCGGCGAGTGTGGCCCATAAGACTCTACTATATCGATAGACAATAAGAGATGTGTTACAATCCCATGAAAACTCAGCGGAAAAGGCTCTTGACGTAGTCCGCGCCCAGGCCCACTTTCTCGTAATGGGCCCGGCAGAGCTTGATGTAGTCGTGCACGTCGAAGTGTCCGACTGACTCGCCTTTTTCATCCAGCCAGATGAGCGGGCCTTCCACGACGAAGAACACCTTCATCGGATCTTTGTGCTCGTAGGCCACCAGCGTGTGGGCTTCGCCGGGCGTTTCATAGACGAAGTCACCGGCGGTGGCGGTCCAATCGTGCTCCAGGTAGCCCCACTTGCCGGAAATGGTCAGGGCGAACACCGGGCGCGGATGATAGTGGCGATTCACCAGGCCCGCGTGCTTGGCCATTAGAATGTCGGCCCACTTGTTCTGGCCGGGCGAAATCCACAGCGGCTTGGAAAAAACCGTTTCGTTGAAGGGGACGAACAGGCGCTCGTCGCCGTTGGGGGCGTCGCGCGTGTAGACCTCGGGCAGCGCGTCTAGCTGAAAGACCTTTTGGATCGGCTGGAGATCTTTCCAGAATTCGGTGGTGGCGGCTTGGGGCATGGCCTATCCAAAATATCATTTCAAGGCGTCCACAGGATTTGTCTTCGCGGCGCGCCACGCGGGCAGCGCACAGGCAATGATTCCGGCCAGCAAGATGGCCACGCCGGCCGCGATCCAGGTCACTGGGTCGGCGAAGTGGACGCCGTAGAGGCGGCTGGCGATGGCGCGGTGTGCGGCCAGAGCGACCGCGCATCCGAGAACCGCTCCTACGATGACAAGGCGCAGGCCACTCGAATAAACCAGCGCGGCGATGGCTCGGGCCGTGGCGCCCAACGCCATGCGGATGCCGATCTCGCGCCGGCGGATGGCGATCCAATAGGAAAGCAGACCGTACACTCCGAGCGCGGAAAGCAGCGCACCCAGTACGCCGAAGAGCGCGACGAGCGAGACCACGAAGCGGCGCGTGCGCAGGGAGCGCTGGACATACGTATCGAGCATCGATACTTCGCGCACGGGCTCGTCTTTGTCGACCTGGATCACGATTTTTTGCACGTCATTGACGAGCGCGGCCATCGGGAGCCGGCTGCGAATCACGACCGTGACGTAGGTGGCCGCGTGTTGGACCCGGCTCAGGTAAATGGCCGGAGGCGCATCGAGATCGATCGCGTCCACCTTCACGCTTCCGACGACGCCCAGGATACGATAGGCGCCGTAGGGAGTCTTTATGGATTGGCCGATCGGATTCTCGCCGGGAAAGTATTTTTTGGCGAGCGCGGCGTCGATCAACGCGACCGGCTGCGAGCCGGGGCTCTCCGTTCCATCGAAAAAGCGGCCGCGCAGCAACGGGATCTTGAGCACGTCCAGGTAATCCGGGTAAACATAATTTACGTCGGCGTAGGGATTCACGCGCGGTTTGGAATGGCCGGCGATTTCGAACGTAGTGAGGTTCTCGCCATAGCCGAAAGGAACCAGCGAGCCGCCGGAAGCGAATTCGACTCCGGGGATTCGCCGCACGCGATCGAAAACCTGCTGGTAGAATGCTGCGCGCGATTCGAGCGAGGGATAGCGCTGGGACGGCAACTGGATACCAAGCGTGAGGACATTATGCGGATCGAATCCAAGAGGCGCCTGGAGAAGGCGCACAAAGCTACGCAGAAAAAGGCCACCCGATAGCAGAAGCGTAGTGGCGATGGCCACTTGCGCCAGAATCAATGCTTGTTGCCAGCGGCGCTTGCGAGAGGACGCGGTCCGTTGATGGCCGCCTTCTTTCAGGACTTCCGCGGTCGCGCTGCGCGCGGCGGACCACGCCGGGTAAAGCCCACAGGCCAAGCCCGTGAGCAGAGTCAAAGCGGCGCCGAACCAGAACACCGGCCACTCCATCTCGACGGTTTTTCCCGCCAGGCGGTAGGCGTTGAGCGCGACTAGGGCGACGCGGGCGACGAGCAGTCCGGCGGCGCCACCGAGGACCGATAGGAACAAGATTTCCGTGAGCGCCTGGCGCGCGATGCGCAAGCGTCCCGCGCCCAAGGCCATGCGGAGCGAAAAATCGAACTGACGCTCGGCGGAACGGATCAGCAGCAGCCCGGCGACGTTCGAACAGACGACGAGGAGCAGTCCGATGACAGAGGCGAAAAGCATGACCATCCAACGGCGCACCGATCCGTCGTCGTCGCGAGCCATGGGAAGCACAAATAGTTTCCATCCCGGTTGGCTGCGTTGGGAGCCGTCATGTTCGAGCGCCATTTGGCGGCTGATGACATCGAGACGCGCCGCGGCCTGTTCGAAACTTACGCCCGGCGCAAGGCGCGCGACCACGCGCACGTAATAATCGGGCTTGGCGCGGTTGGCGAGCTCTTCTGGCTTGAAGGAAAGCGGCGTCCACATCTGAGTGACTTCGAAGGGGAACTGGAACGATGCGGGCATCACGCCCACGATGCGATATTCCTCACCGCTAAGCTGGATGGTGCGCTGCAAAATATGCGGGTCCGCGCCGAAAGTGTCGTGCCAATAGCTCTCGCTTAGAATCACCGCGCGGGGGCCGTGGAAGCGTTCCTCGTCCGGCGTGAATACTCGTCCCATGAGCGGAGTGACGCCCAGGGTTCGCAACAGGCTGGAGCTCACGGCGACGTCGTTCACGATCTCCGGGCGCTCGATGCCGGTGCGGCTCAAGTCCAGAAAGTAATACGTGCCGATGTTGCTGAATAGCTCGCGATGCGCCCGCAGATCGTAATAATCGATCGCCGACGCGGGCATCCGCGAGGCATCGAGCTGCGGGAAATGATTGTGGACCGCGACGAGTTGCTCCGGCGCGGGGTAGGGCAGCGGCTTGAGCACCGCGATGTAAAGCTCGGAGAAAACGGCGGTGGTGGCGCCGAGGCCGAGCGCGAGTGTCAGGACGACGACGATGGAAAAACCGGGACTGCGCCCGATTTCGCGCAAGGAACCGTGAAGTGACGGCATATGTTCGCTAAGGAGCTTTGCCATGCGTATTCTAACTTTTGTTGTCGCGGTGCTGCTGGGCTTGATGGTGGGCTCTTATGCCCAAGCGCCGGCCCCGGAGATCATCCGCGGCCGGAGTTTCGTGCTCGTGGATGGCGAAGGGCATAAGCGCGGCGAGTGGTTCGTCGACAATACCGGCCGCGGAGTGCTCCGGATGTTCGACCGGACTGGGGCTGTGATTTGGAGCAGTGCTGGAGGCGTGCGGTTGCTGAAGCAACCATCACTTGTCCGCGACCGCTAGCAGGGTCTCGAAGTGTGGCGCGGCGTCTTCGGTGTGCACTATCGAAGTCTCGATGTTCTTGAAGCCCGCCTCGCGCAGAAGGCGCGTGACTTCCACTTCGGTGAAGCCGAGCCACAGGTCGGCGTAGAGTTCGCGCGCTTCTTCGTAGTTGTGGCGCACCAGGTCCAGCACCACGATGCGGCCGCCGGGTTTTAGAATGCGCCACGCTTCGGCGACGGCGCGGCCGGGATGCGGGGCGTGATGCAGTGCCTGGCTGAAGAACGCGAGATCCACCGCGGCCTCGCGGATGGGAACGTCTTCGAGATCGCCTTTGCGGTATTCGAGATTCTTGACGCCGTGCTTGCGGGCGAGCTCGCGCCCGTACTCAACCATTTTTTCCGAGTTGTCGACGGCGATCACTTTTTTCGCGCGGCGCGCGAGCAATTGCGAAAATGTTCCTTCGCCCGCGCCCAGGTCGGCGATCGTCATCGGCGGCATCAGCGCGAGCAACGTCTCAGCCAAACCCTGCCAGGAGCGGCCGGGGACGTAATCGCGGCCGAACTTACCCGCGAGCTCGTCGAAATACGCGCGCATCTTGTCCTGGCGGCGGCGGAGGGCCAGGCGCAAAGCTTCGGAGTCCTCGCCCGCCTCGGGGATTTCGGCCGCGGCCTGGCGCAGAACGCCGAGCAATTGTGAGAATCCGTTCGATTGCGCGCCGGCTTTCATGCGATACAGGATGCTCTTGCCGTTGCGGCGATCTTCCACCAATCCAGCCTGTTTGAGCTGCGCCAGATGCGTCGAAATGCGGCTTTGGCCCATCCCCAGGATCTCCTGCAGCTCGGCGACGGAAAGCTCTTCGCGCTCTAGAAGCAACAAGATGCGGAGCCGGCTGGGGTCGGCGGCCAAGCGCAGGTTCTTGAGGATTGACGGCATCGAGGGTCTAGAGCTATTATATCAACATATCTAGATTTGTAGATATAAAATTCTAGGAGATCGAATGAGCACAGCAACCATCAACCAAGCCGCCACCGAGTACAAAGTGGCGGACATGAGCCTGGCCGAGTGGGGCCGCAAGGAAATTTCCATTGCCGAGCATGAGATGCCCGGCCTGATGTCGATTCGCAAGAAATACGCGCCGGGCAAGCCGCTGAAGGGCGTGCGGATCACCGGTTCGTTGCACATGACGATTCAGACCGCGGTGCTGATCGAGACCCTGGTCGACCTGGGCGCGACCGTGCGCTGGGCGAGCTGCAACATCTTCTCCACACAGGACCATGCCGCGGCCGCCATTGCCGCCGCGGGGATTCCGGTGTTCGCATGGAAGGGCGAGTCGCTCGAAGAGTATTGGGAGTGCACGAATAAAGCGATCAGCCATCCCAATGGCAAGGGGCCGGAGATGGTGGTCGACGACGGTGGCGACGTCACGCTGCTGATCCACAAGGGCTATGAGCTGGAGAACGGCGACAAGTGGGTGGATTCGCCTTCCGAGAGCCATGAAGAGAAGGTGATCAAGGACCTGCTGAAGCGCATCCACAAGGAAGATCCCAAGCGCTGGACCAAGCTGGTGAAGGAATGGCGTGGCGTGTCCGAAGAAACCACCACGGGCGTGCACCGGCTGTACAAGATGCAGGAACAGGGCAAACTGCTGGTTCCGGCGATCAACGTGAACGACTCGGTGACGAAATCGAAGTTCGACAATTTGTACGGGTGCCGCGAGTCGCTGGCCGATGGCATCAAGCGCGCCACGGACGTGATGGTGGCGGGCAAAGTGGCCGTGATCTGCGGTTACGGCGACGTGGGCAAGGGTTCGGCGCATTCGCTCCGCGGGATGGGCGCGCGTGTAATCGTGACGGAGATCGATCCGATCAATGCGCTGCAGGCCGCGATGGAAGGCTTTGAAGTGACGACGGTGGAAGACACGCTCGGACGCGGCGACATTTACGTCACCACCACCGGTAACCTGGACATCATCACGCTGGACCACATGAAGAAGATGAAGGACCAGGCCATCGTGTGCAACATCGGGCACTTCGACAACGAGATCCAGGTGGATCCGCTGAACAACGCCAAGGGGGTGACGCGGACCAACATCAAGCCGCAGGTGGACATGTACACGTTCCCCGACGGCCACGCGATCTTCCTGCTGGCCGAAGGGCGGCTGGTGAACCTGGGCTGCGCGACGGGCCATCCGAGCTACGTGATGTCGAACAGCTTCTCGAATCAAACGCTGGCGCAGCTCGACCTGTGGAAGAACAAGGACACCTACAAGGTGGGGGTCTACACGCTGCCGAAGAAGCTGGACGAAGAAGTGGCGCGGCTGCACCTAGAGAAGATCGGGGTGAAGCTGACGGTGCTCTCGCAAAAGCAGGCGGATTATCTGGGCGTGCCGGTGGAAGGTCCGTACAAGCCGGATCATTATAGATACTAACGATCGGTACTAAGTTTTAGTTAATTGTGAAAATCGTAGCCGGTCTCGGAAGCGGGACCGGCTTCTTGTTGATTGGCCTGGACATCAGATGCCACGCGTGCAGCTCGAGGACTTGCATACTTGCGGCGTGTGTTCCTACGATGTCGGTGGCCAGTGTCTTGTAATATCAAATTATGCGAGCCCAATTCGAGCCCGTATTTCGGAATTTCGTAGAAGCCTTTGGTGGGGGAATCCTGCCCTTGAGTACAACTCCAGGAGATCGCGCCGCCGATTACTTCTTTAAGGAGCACAATGTCATTGCAGAGCTGAAGTGCCTGGTGGCGGACCAGAGGAGCGAAACAGCCAGGAAACTCGCGCAAATTGGTGAACAACGGCGCGCCAATGCGTTGCCTGCAGGCTATATGGCAGAGGACGCTGTTGTCCTTCACTTCGTCGGGGATGATGGAGAGCCATTTTCGCTACTTTTCGACGAAGAATTCCAGAGGGCAGTGAGCAAGGTCCTCCTGGATCCGCTCTACAATATCGTTCGGGATGCGAATCGTCAGATCCGGGCTACAAAGGAGAGACTGGGACTCTCGTCAGCGCTTGGAGTCGTTCTGATCTTTAATGAATCCAACCGGCTCCATGCGCTTAGTCCCCAGCATTTTGCACGTTTGGTTGGTGAGGTGATTCAAAAGCCGGAAGGCCAGGGGCGACGGTTTCCCCATATTCATGGCATGGTCTATTTCTCCTTTCGAAGTGTTACCACGCGGGACCAGGAGACGGGGAAGGACATGTCGTTCTGGATGCCTGCTCAGGTTAAGGGCGACTCCGCCGAGGCCATGAGGAAATTCCAGGAGGATTTGAAGGTTGGTTGGTGCCAATACATCGCCCAGAGGAGTGGAGTACCAGTAGTCAGTCACCGCCGAGAAACGGGCTGGGAAGAATGCACAGAAGCCAGGCGTCCCGATGCTCCACCTGCCGCAACAGGCTTGGCTAACAACTAAACCGGTCGATTCGCTGCCGGAATGAGAGCGAAGCCTTTCCGTCGCGAGCGAGGTCCCCGATGAACTTCTCGCGTTCCGACCGATAGACCTTAAGAGGTTTGAGTTGCCAGTCAACCCTCTCGTAGATAGGAGTAATCACAGCTGGTATTCTAAAGCCCGGCCCTTCCTGTAGGAAGTCGATCTTGCCATCAGGCCGGAAGCTCGCAGTAATCGTAATCATGTCTGTACACGCATTTTATCGCGCCCTGGGATTCGTGCGGTGTACCATCAATGTAGAGACAGTTGATTAGAATGGACAAGAGTATCCGCAAATTCAACGGCCCGGCGGCATTCGAGGAAGCCAAAGCCGAGGAGTATCGCTATTGGCAAAGCCGGCCGGCGCAGGAGCGGTTCGAAGCGATCGCGGAGACCACACTCATGCAATACGCGATGAAGGGCGAGGTACCAGGTGTACCCAGACTTCAAAGAACTCTTGTCCACGTTAAACGCTCACAAAGTTGAGTATCTGATTGTCGGGGGAGTTGCCGTCGGTTACCATTCGCAGCCGCGAGCAACCAAGGATCTCGACATCTTTATCCGACCCGACGCGCAGAACGCGCAAGCAACGTATACAGCCCTGGCGGCCTTTGGCGCTCCGGTGAAGGATCTGACGCCGAGCGATCTCCTGGACCCAAGTGGGTTTTTCCGGATGGGGAATCCACCCGTAATGATCGAGATTCTTTCTTCGATTGACGGCGTCAATTTCGAAGATGCATGGCGTCGCCGGGTAGAAGTTGTCATTGACGCGGAGAAGGGACTCAGCGCATTTATCATCTCAAGCGAGGACTTGATCACC
>JASHQT010000156.1 GCA_030039005.1 Bryobacteraceae bacterium | reverse complement strand
CCCGCGGATCAGCCCGCGCCGCGGACCGATGAGAACTCGATTCTCGCTCACCAGGAGCTGCTCGCAAAGAGGACGCAGGGCCGCATCGATGTCTACTTCGAAGGCGACTCCATTACCAGGCGCTGGGGCGCTACGGATTATCCAGCGCTGCTGGAGAACTGGAAGCAGAATTTCTTCGGATGGAACGCCGGGGATTTCGGATGGGGCGCCGACCGCGTCGAAAATATCCTGTGGCGTCTGGAAAACGGCGAGCTCGATGGCGTGAATCCGAAAGTGATCGTCTTGCTCGCCGGAACCAACAACGTCGGCAATCGGGAGCCACCGGAAGGCGCGGAAGCAAGAGCGGCGGACGTTACGCGAGGCCTGGAAGCGGTGGTGCGGCTGATGCGCGCGAAGGCCCCCGGCGCGACGATCATATTAACCGCAATTTTTCCCCGCAACGACAACATCAAAGTGATGCCCGTGATCGACCGCATCAACGCCAATCTGGCACGCCTGGCCGGCGCCGCGGAGAAGACCGGTACGATTCGCTTCGTCAACATCAACCGGCAGTTGGCCCATGAGAATGGAAAACTTTTCGCTGGGATGATGAATCCGGATCTGCTCCATCCCACGCTCGCAGGCTATCAGGTGTGGGCCGATGCGCTGAAGCCGATTCTGCGCGAGCTGCTCGGCCCTCCAGCCTCGGAAGACCACGCGCCGCCGCCTACGGGCGACCCGAGCGCGCGGCAGTAGACGATGCCTCAACCCATTCTCGGGAAAATCGGCTTGAGCGCCGGATAAAGCGAGCGATACACAGCGTGCCCGGCGGCATACACCTTCACGGCCTCCGCGCGCGGCTCGACGGCGTAGCGCTCGTGAACAACCGCGCTGCAGGCATCCTCTACCGATGAATATTCCCCGGTCGCGACCATCGCCAAAATCGCCGCGCCCAATGACGAGCCTTCCTCGGACGTCATCCTGACCACGGGCTTGCCGAAAACATCGGCCAGTATCTGGCGCCACAGCGCGCTTCGGGCGCCGCCTCCGGAGGCTCGCACCGACGCGACATTCACACCCAGTGCCGCCACCAGATCCAAACCGTCCTTTTGGCTATACGCGACGCCTTCGATCAGCGCCCGAATCAAATCCGCCCGCGTATGTTTCGCGGTCAGGCCGATCCAGCCGCCCCGGGCAGCGGCGTCCAGATGCGGCGTGCGTTCGCCCATGAGATAGGGAAGCCAGCAGAGTCCGCGCGCCCCAGGAGGCGATTGCGCGGCTTCGGCGAGCAGCGCGTCATACGACATTCCGGGGGCGAATTGATTTCGGAACCATTGCAGGCTCAGGCCCGCGCCTTGCGTCACGCCCATGACGTGCCACTTGCCGGGAACCGCGTGGCAGAACGTATGGACGCGCCCGTGTGGATCGTAAGCGACGTTCTCCATGTGCGCGAAGATGACGCCCGAAGTCCCCAGCGTGCACGAAACTGTGCCCGCTTCCACCACGCCGTTGCCCACCGCGCTCGCCGCCTGGTCGCCGCCGCCACCCGCCACGGGAGTTCCGGCCGCCAAGCCCGTAAGCTCGGCCGCGTGCGCGGAAATGGTCCCGGTGACTTCGGCGGATTCGAAGGCGCGCGGAACAATCGCACGATCCAGTTCGGCGCCATCCAGTATTTCGACTGACCAGCGGCGGTGAACCACGTCGAACATCGCGGTTCCGGACGCGTCGGAAACCTCCGTTGCAAGTTCGCCGGTGAGGCGAAACCGAACGTAGTCCTTGGGCAGCAGGACGTGCCGCACGCGCTCGAAGTTTTGTGGCTCATGATCGCGCACCCATAGCAATTTCGGCAGCGTGAAACCCGTCAGCACCGGATTGGCCGTATACTCCAGCACTTTGGCCGCGCCGAGACGTCGATTGATCCAATCCACCTGCGCCTGGCTGCGCTGATCGCACCAGATCAGCGCCGGACGAATCACATGGTAGTCGCGATCCAGGATCACCAGCCCGTGCATCTGCCCGGAAAGTCCGACGCCGCGGACCTGATCGCCGGTGATCCCCACGGCAGCCAGCGCGCCGCGAATCGCCTGAAACGATGCATCGGCCCAGTTTTCCGGGCGCTGCTCGGCCCACAGCGCCTGTTCCATGATGATGTCTTCGTGCGCCACGGAGACCGCCGCAGCCTGCTTTCCGCTTGCATCGATCAAGATGGCGCGCGAACCGCCCGTCCCGACGTCGACCCCGAGCCAGTAGCCGGTCATCGAATTGTGCTCATCGAATTTCGATGTAGTCCAACGCCGCCGACTCTCCGCCGTCGGGCGAGCCTTCGATGCGAATCTCGTCGCCGGGCTTGAGGGCCACACCGGACACCACTCGCAGCGAAGACGACGTGCCGTCGATCTTCCGCGTCGGCAAATGATCCGATGCGATCCACGTGTCCAGAAGTTGCCCATTGAGTAGCAGCCGGAACCGCGCGGCCCCGTTGTTCTGGTCGAAATAGCGGACGCGAAGATCGTGCCAGCCGGGATTTCCTTGAAAGGCGAACTGCGCGGCGCACTGCACGGCCGCGCACGAAACCGCGATTCCGCCTGACGCCGCTTCCCAAGGAACGACAGAAACCGGTGTGTAGCCTTCAAGCTGCATAGACTCCGCTTCCACGCGGTCCGGATGATTTCCAGCGCGCCCTTTGTCATCGGGAATCCCGGATGTTTTCAGAAACCAGTTCACCACCGCGTCGCGCCACACTTCCGCTTGTCCAGCCTGATATTCGAGCTGCGCGAGCACTTCCTGGTAACGCTGCTCGTCGATCGAGCCCTTGAGCGATCGCCACGCTCGCACGTAATTCTCTGCAGCCTCGGCGCCCGCATAATGCGCATCATAGAGGTACTGAATTACCGTCTTGCCGGAATGCAGCCGGTACGAGTAGGGCACGTGATGAAAGAACAGCAGCAGCTCATCCGGAGTACTCCCCGCGGACTCGTACATCTTCGCCACTTCAGTCCGGTATTGCCCAGCGAAACCGGTCCCGGATTTCACGCTGCGATCCATTCCCACGCCTTGCGCATCCGCATTGTGCCATTGCCCCCAGCCGTTTCTCTCCGATGCTTCGACATTCACGCCATAATGATTGCCCGTGATATCGGTCAAGGTTTGCAAACCGAGCGGCCCTGTGTAGTCTTCATACGTCTTCCACGAGCTGAGCTGAATCTCATTGACCACCGCGCCCACTTCCCGATCGCTCCCGAACGTCAGCCGCGTCCATTCCTGTGAAATTTCGCGCGCGCTCAAATCCGGATTCCATGCCAGGCGCCCGAACGCATAGAGATTCGCCTGGGAAAGATGATTCCCGAACCAGTTGTCGTCGAGCCCTACGTTGGAGACGCCCACGAACCCGCCCACCGGTTGGCCGAACACCTTCCCGGCAACCAACGCCTTTACGGGCGTGGCCATGCCTTCGCGTCCGGCGTGCATGTCGAAATCCAGAACCTCTTTCCACATCGGCGCGAGAAACACGGTATGGCGCGCCTGTCCCAAGTACTCTTGCGTAATCTGCAGCTCGATCGCTTGGTTGGTCTTTTCAAGCGTGCCGAACAAAGGCGAGGCCGGCTCGCGCACTTGAAAATCGATGGGGCCATTCTTGATTTGCACAACGGAGTTCGATGCGAAATGTCCATCCAGCGGCCGGAAGTTATCGTCGGCCGCGCGAGCGCGATCGTTCTTGGGATTCCGCCAGTCCAGGTGATGGTCGTAGACGAAGCCGCGATAGAAAACCAGGCCGCCATGCGGTTCGAGCGCGCGAGCTACCACGTTCGCCGCGTCGGCATGTGTCCGCCCGTAAGCCGAAGGCCCCGAGCGTCCCTCCGAATCGGCTTTGATGAGGATCCCGCCCAGATCGGGAACGGCGCGATACAGTTCGTCTATCTTCGCCCTCCACCAGGCGGAGACGCGCGCGTCGAGAGGGTCGAAGGTGTCGAGGCCACCCGCAGTTTTCGGACCCGCAAAATCGACCGAAATTGCCACGCGAACGCCCCACGGACGAAACGCCGCTGCGATGCGAGCGATCTGGGGTAGCATGTCAGGCGCCAGGATGCGAAGATCTGCATTCACGTTGTTGATCGAGCAGCCATTGATCCCCAACGACGCAAGAAGGCGGCCGTAATCGGAGACGCGCGACAAATCCGCGCGCGCGTGCCCGTTCTCCCAGAAGATCGAACGCCCTCCGTAACCACGTTCGATGGAGCCGTCCAAATTGTCCCAATGGTTCACCCAGCGGATGGGCGCATAGGGGATCTCCGTTTCATCGAGCGCATCGATGGGTTGTTCCAGAGCAATCCTGCGCAGCAGCGCAAACACGCCATAAAGGACGCCGCGGTCACTTCCGCCCGCGACCACCGTGTAATGGACCGATCCTCGCTGCACCGTTTTGATCCGGAACCCATCGCCCGGCACGCCAGGGCCGAGCCCCGCCGATGGGATGGCTTCAGCGGCTTCACGCATCTCGCCGATCACGACGCCGCCCGATGCCGGCACAGCGGATTCGTACCGTGGAATGCGGCCCAGCATGCCGCGAATGCCCCGCACGTATTCGTCGCGCGCGGCGAGCAGCACCTCGGAGCTCCCGAGCAGCGTTACCGAATCACCCAGCGCTCGGACATCCGCATCGGCCACGCGGCCAGGCAGCGCTCGATATCGCAGCCAGGCGTCGTAACCGCTCTCGGCGTGCAAATGGAACGTGACCATCCACGCGAATAGCAGCGCGATTCGTCCGCCTCGCATCACCCCGCCATGGTACAACGCTCATGGTACAAGAAGACACATGAAGCCGATTCCCGTTGAGCAACAACAAGCTCTCGTCTCGCGATTAATGCAGGCCTGCGGCGGCGCCTATAGCCCGGAAATCCGGCGAAGATGTTTCATTTCCGGCCCGCAGTGGGCAGCCGCCTACGATGGCAGCGCTCTGTTTCATGCTCCCACCCGCCCGCGCATCGGATTCGACGAAGTGATCCGCCGTTACTCGGAAATCGGCATCGGACATTGGTGCACGCACGATACCGACGTCATCCCGGCGGAAGCCCTGGGTACTCCCCGGCAAGCGGAGATCCTGGAAGGCATCCAAGCTGCGCTCAACAAATACGGCGTGCGTTGTTCGATGGTCACCGCCGAAACGTTCCATCACGCGGTGTGGGCGGCGGGCCCGGCGGCCGAATCGCCGCGGGTGCGCGAATATGCGAAATTCCGCGTCCAGAACAATGTCGACATCGGCCACGCACTCGGCGCTGGCTTCGCGGTTTATTGGCCCGGTTCGCTCGGTTACTACGTGCAAGGCGCGGTGGAAGAGACCGAGACCTTGCGCTGGTACGCCGAAGCGCTCAACGCCGCCTGTGAACACGACCTTCGCGCATCCGGCGAGCGCGGCCGCTCTCCGCTGAAGCACTGCCTGGAGGCCAAACCGTTCGAGCCCCAGGCCGAGATACTTCTTCCCACCAGCGATGCCATGCTCGCGTTCATCTCTTCCGGGCTTCTGACGCACCCCGAAATGGTGGGCCTGAATCCCGAGTATCTGCACGAGCTCATGTGGGGCGCCGCGCCCCGGGCCGCGCTCGCGCGTGCACTCGTGGCCGGCAAGCTCTTCCACTTCGACATCAACGACGGCTATCGGCTCAAGCACGACGTTGATATCGGAATCGGCCTGGTGAACCCGCTGGACTGGCTGAACGTCCTGGTCCTGCTGCGCAGCCACAACTACAATGGGCCATTCAACCTGGATTACAAGCCGCCGCGCACCACCAGCCAGTTCGGCGTGTTCGAGGTCAGCTTTCCTTCCGCCGTCGATCGCTTCATCACGCTATGGGAAATGGCGGGCGAGGCCATCGCCGATCCGGTGATCCAAGAAGCCGCCGCTGCGCTCAAGGCGGGTGCTGTTTACTCCGGCGACCCTCGCGATGTCCTCGCCATCACCGCCGCGCATCGTGAGCTGCTTACGCTGCATGAATTAATCGCGCACCGGCTGGTGCAAATCCTATGGGGGGCGCACAAGGGCCGCGTGTTCTCCATCGTCTGAACGATCGAACACTCCGTGGGGGGCGTGCGCCGGGCCTCCACTCGCTGGTGTACACTCATGGAGCGCCAGAACAACGATCCGGGATCGGGAGGAGGAATCGGCTGTGGACCCAACCAGACGCGAGATATTGACAACCGGGGCAGCGGTGACGGCGATGGCCGCCGGCCAGCGCCTATCCGCGCAGGAAGCAGAGCAAACCAAGAGCGGCGCCCGCTTCTACGAAAAAGACTCCGTTCGCATTGCCTATCAGGAGGCTGGCTCCGGCTTCCCCTTATTGCTCATTGCCGGCGGGGGATTGAATTCCACGATGGCCGGTCTGCCCAACATGCCCTTCAATCCCATCCAGGAGTTCCAGGGCGAATACCGCTGTGTCTTCGCGGACCTGCGCAATGCGAATCGCGGCGAGTCAACCGGTCCGCTCGAAGCCGACCGGCCGTGGGATTCTTTCGCCGATGACCATCTCGGCGTGATGGATCACCTCGGCATCGACAAATTCATGGCCCTCGGATTCTGCATCGCCGGTCCGTTCATCTG
Organism: Bryobacteraceae bacterium; assembly: GCA_030039005.1. The sequence goes on along the minus strand of JASHQT010000156.1, from coordinate 6,573 downwards.
GAACCTTTTCAAGCGCGCGCCCGATCGCGTAGTCGCGGGCGTCACGGCGCAGCCCGTCGGATTTCGCCCCGAGATGCCCGGCGTCATGTACGACGGCAGTATGACGAGCTGGGCTCCGGATTTTCTGAAGCGCCATCCTGACGTGTCGAAGGAGTCGGTCGAACAATTTTTAACCAGGATGTTTCGAACGAACGCCGATTTCGTGTTCACGGTCTCGCGCGATTTCGTCCGCGGTTGCCAGACGCCCGTCTTGGTCATGCCGGACGATGTCCCGTCGCATCCCTTGGCCGTCGCCATGGAGTGCGCGATGCTTGCGCCGAAGGCTGAAGTGAGCATCTATCCGTGGAAGGAGCCTAAGGAACGCATCCCGCTCGCCGTGCGCCAGGTGCATTCCTTCTTGAAGGCGCATCGCCCTGCTTAGACGCGATGCATCGGATGAAGCTAACCCTGATCCTGTCGATCGCCCTGATTGCCCCGGGCCTCGCGATCGCTCAGGGAACCGAGGGGCCAGCCGCGAGTCCGCCGAAAGCCGCTCCGCGTAGTTCCAAGCAAAGCCCGGCCTCCGAACCACCGCCCCAAACTGTCACGCCACAAAGTTATCCCGTCGAGCAGATTCACGCCGGCGAGTCGCGATTCGTTTCCCAGTGCGGCTTCTGCCACGGCCGCGATGCCGCCGGCGGAGAAACCGGGCCCGATCTCACCCGCTCCAAGCTGGTGGCGGAAGACAATCACGGCGACAAGATCGGGCCCCTGGTTCGCGGTGGACGCCCGCGTCAGGGCATGCCGGCCTTCAACCTGAGTGAACGGGATCTGAATGCGATCGTCGCTTTCATCCATGACCAGAAGACCAAAGCGGAAGCCTTGGGCGGTGGGCGCCGCTCGGTGGAAGCCGAGGATCTGGCTTCCGGAAACGCCGACGCCGGGCGCCGCTACTTCAATGGAGCAGGCGGCTGCTCCGCGTGCCACTCACCGAGTGGCGACTTGGCCGGAATCGCTTCGCGTTTCGAGGGGCTCGATCTTTTGAGGCGCATGCTCTATCCAAGCGGGCGGCCAACTCCAGCGCCGCCTACGGCTACCGTTTGGCTTCCTTCGGGACAGACAATTACCGGACCTTTGTCGAGTGAAGATGAGTTCACCATCGTGGTGCTGAATCCGGCGGGCGAACTGCAGAGTTATGAGAAAAGCGCGGTGAAGTTTGCCATCAAGGATCCGTTATCGGCGCACTTCGATCAGCTTGCAACATATACCGACGAAGACATGCACAACGTCTACGCGTATTTGGCTACGCTGAAGTGAGGAGCAACGTGCGCGGGTTTTCCATGCTTGGGCTGGCGATCCTTTTCGGCGCTCTGGCATGCCCGCAACACGTCGACCCCAACGAGTTCCTACATCCGCCCGCCGATACCTGGCTCACGTTTCACGGCACTTACTCTGGCGAGCGCCATACCAGCCTTACCCAACTTACTCCGGAAAATGTCGGCCGGCTCCAGCTTGTTTGGCAATTCCAAACCGGGCAGAAGCCGCAGATCAAGGCCTCACCGATCATAGCGGGCGGCGTGCTTTACATCACCACGCCGGACAACCTCTGGGCCATCGATGCGCGCACCGGCGCCAAACTCTGGCATTACCAGAATCCTCCCAACGAGGCCTTCCACATCGGCCATCGTGGAGCCGCGATATATAAGGACACTGTATTCTTGACCACCCCGAACTGTCACCTGATTGCACTGAATGCCAAAAGCGGCAAGGTGAAATGGGACGTGGTGATCGCCGATTCGAACAAAGGTTACTGGTCGACGAACGCTCCGCTCGTGGTGCGGAATCACGTCCTGGTAGGTGTCTCGGGCGATTTCGATAATCTGCCCGGCCAGTTGAAATCGATCGACGCCGACACCGGCAAGACGCAGTGGATCTTCTACAGTACGCCCCCGCCCGGCGCCACCGAACCCGCCAGCGGAGGCGCAACCGGCGGCCAGATGTGGACCACGGGCACCTACGATCCCGATCTCAATCTGGTGTACGTGGGCACCGGAAACCCCACACCGGTGCTGAATGGAGCCGCCAGGCCGGGTGACAATCCCTGGACTTGCAGTATCGTCGCGCTGAACCCGGACACCGGAAAGCTCGCCTGGGGCTTCCAGGTCTCGCCGCACGACACCCACGATTGGGATGCGAACGAAGTTCCCGTCCTGGCGGACGCCGATTTCAACGGCCGGCCGCGCAAGCTGTTGATGCAAGCCTCGCGCAACGGCTACTTCTTCGTGCTCGACCGTACCAATGGCAAGAGCTTGCTGACTGCGCCGTTCGCATTTGTGAACTGGGCGAAAGGGATCGATTCGCTCGGGCGTCCGATCCCCAATCCAGCCAAGTTTCCGAAAAAGGACGGCGTTCTGGTTGCCCCGAACGAAACCGGCGCCACGAATTTCCGTCCGCCGAGCTTCGATCCCGAAACCGGCTTGTTCGTCGTGAGCGCGCAGGATGGCTACGGGATCTATTTCTTCAAACCCGAGCACGGAGCGTACGGTTGGGCCGGCGCGGATTACGGAGTCGCCGGGCGGGCTTTTCTACGGGCCATCGATTACAAGACGGGAAGAATCGTGTGGAACCATCCCATCGGCGATGGCGCGGGCACGGCCGGCGTGCTCACCACGGCAACCGGCTTGACCTTTACTGGCGACGTCTCGGGCAACGCGATGGCGTTGCGAACCACCGACGGCGCCACCCTCTGGCGCCAGGCCATCGGCAAGATGGGAAATGGCCCCATCAGTTTTGAACTGGATGGCAGGCAATATTTGGTGGCGGCGGGCGACAGCTCGCTTTACGCGTTTGCGGTTGCCAAAGCGGAGTCGATCCGCGTGATGCTGCTCGATGGAGAAAGCGGCGGCCCCTATCACAAATGGAAACTGACCACGCCGGTGCTCAAGAAGGAACTCGAAGAAACCGGCCTCTTTCAAGTAGACGTCGTGACGGCGCCGCCCGCCGGCGGCGATTTCGGCGCCTTTCATCCCGATTTCAGCAAGTACGCCGCCGTGGTATGGAACTACGACGCACCCGATGAGCGCTGGCCGGCGGAGTTGAAAATGTCGTTTGAGAATTACGTGCGCAATGGCGGCGGATTCGTCAGCGTGCACGCCTCCGACAACGCGTTCCCCGGCTGGAGCGCGTTCAATGAAATGATCGGCGTGGGAGGTTGGCGCGAGCGAAGCGAGAAAAATGGGCCGTTTTGGTTCTTCCAGAACGGCAAGCTGGTTTCCGATCCCGCTCCCGGCCCCGCGGGCAGCCATGGCCGGCGCACGCCCTTCCAGATCACCGTTCGCGAGGATCATCCCATCACGCGTGGTCTGCCCCAAGTCTGGATGCACCAGGGTGACGAGCTCTACGCGCGGCTCCGCGGCCCTGGGAAGAACATGATGGTTCTCGCAACCGCCTACTCCGATCCCGCCAACAACGGGACCGGACATGATGAGCCGATGTTGATGGTGCTCAGCTACGGCCGCGGACGCGTCTTTCACACCACGCTGGGGCACGATATCAACGCGCTCAGCTCGGTCGATTTCGTAGTGACGTTCCAGCGCGGCGTCGAATGGGCCGCCACCGGCAAGGTGACGGAGAAGATCCCCGCTGACTTTCCCGCCGCGAACTCGGTGAGCTATCGCACCGACCTGGCTGCCATGGACCCCGGCTACCAGAGAGGCTTGAATCCTCTCGATGCCGCGCCCGCACGCTAGCCGCAAAACTGCCCCGGGCGGATTAGGTAGCCCAAAAAGTTACGGCTCAAGCTTGTGTTTTCTTGGATTGAATTTCCTCGCAGCGCGCCTCGATATCTTCTACGAACATCACCAGGGAGTGTTGACCCCAAAGCACGTCCACTAATCGGCGATCATCCGGACAAGGCCCGCTGAGAATGCGAATCACCTCGTCAGCAGGAACCATGACCGCTGTGCGCTGTCCCTTCACGGCTTCAATTCCAAGAATAGAAGCGTTCAGCCGAAAAACCCTTCCCGAGTACGCGCGGTACATTCTATGCGGTGACGCCTATGCGGTGACGCCTAACGCTTTGTAGTAGCCCCCCAGGGGTTGCTAGTCGAGTAGCCTCGCGATACGCCACGTCTCCGGCCCACTACGAGCCAGTAGAGAACCGCCAGATTCAAAATCTGGCCGAAAATGGCGGGGAATTGGTGGCTCTACAGCTATAAAACGAAGAACGCGGCACGCCGGAATATGGCCCCTGGTCCCATGGCGACACAGGTTTGCCCGGCCTATTCTTCTAAGAGTAGAGCGGCGCGGCAAACAGCGCGATCTCGGCTCCTGCCCTGTCCTAGCGGCTTGACCAGATCGCAGGCAGCCCAAAATCAGCAGTGATAAGATCGTTAGCCATGCAGAGCCCTCCACGCCGCATGCACATCCTCGCGGGAGCCGTCACTCTCGCCACCCTGTTCACGCCCGCCGCATTGCGCGCTGCCGGCTGCGGATTGATCGTCCCGGATTCGACGGACGCGGTCAGCGCCGCGCCGGACCATCACAAAGTCGTCCTCGAAAACGACGCGGTGCGCGTGCTCGAAGCCCGAGTCCCGCTGCACAGCTACGAGCCGCCCCACACGCACCCCTGGCCCAGCGTATTTTTCGAACAAACCTCCGGCCCCAGTGAGCCTTGGAAGACGGTGAATATTCGCTGGTCTCAGGGTGGCCCGAGCAAAGGCTTCGCGAGCAGCGAGCGCGACCGCCACAATCTGCTGGTCGAAATCAAAACGGCCGACTGCCAGCCCGCGCCCCACGCCGAATTACCGGACACCGATGCCGTGAAGATCCACGATCCGAACATGAGCGTGGTGCTCGAAAACGATTACGTCCGTGTACTGAGTGTTCGCATCCCGCCCGGCGGCAAAGAGCCGTGGCATACGCACACCTGGCCGGCCGTCGTCGTGTATTTCAGCCTGCCGCCCTCCGCGCGCCTTCTGAAGGACGGCACAAGGACGGCGCGGCCCGAGCTGAAGCAAATGCAAGTCACTTACGATCCGAACCCTCAGCCGCTGCATTCGGTCGAGAATCTCGGAACGGTTCCGTATCAGGCTTACCGCGTCGAGTTGAAGCCGGTCACCAAGACACCGCTGACAAAATCCGCGAGCAATTGATCCCGTGTCCCTGCGGAACGCACTCGCCCGGCGCGCCAAAACCTGGCGGCCCACGCGGCAGGACCGAGATATCTGACTATAATCAGATAATGGAAACCGCGATACCCCGGATCCGCTCCTTCAATCGGACCGTCACGCAGCGGCTCGGCGTGCTGAACGAGCGGTATCTGGGGCGTGACCGTCCTCTGGTCGAATCGCGGCTGCTGTTCGAGATCGGAACCGAAGGCGCTTCCGTTCGCGAGATCCGCGCTCGTCTCGGTCTGGATTCGGGGTTCCTGAGCCGGCTCTTGCGAACGCTGGAGCGCAAAGGATTGGCGACCACGGCCAGGCGCGCCGCCGAGGACGGCCGCATGAGGTTTGTCTCGTTGACCAGGTCCGGTCTCCTCGAGCTGCGGCGCATCAATGCCCTGTCCGACAAACTCGCGAAATCCATGCTGGAGGCCTTGACGCCAAATCAATCCAAACGCTTGCTGCAGGCGATGTCCGAGGTGGAGCGGCTGCTGCGGGCGACGAGCGTGGAGGTGGTACGCGCCGACCCGGCGAGTCCCCAAGCGACACGCTGCTTCGAGCGATACTTCGCGGAACTGTCCTCCCGATTCCGGAAAGGTTTCGATCCCCGTACGGCCGGAGGGTCCGCCGATTTCATTCCGCCTAAGGGCTGCCTGCTCGTGGCGTCTCTGTTGGGTGAGCCAGTCGGGTGTGGTGCGTTGCGAACCCTCGCCCCTGGCATCGGCGAGATCAAACGGATGTGGGTCGCCCCCAGCGCTCGCGGGCTCGGAATCGCGCGCAGGCTCTTGCGCAACCTGGAAGAAGTAGCGCTGCGCCGCAAACTGCGAGTGATTCGGCTCGATACGAACGCATCGCTCACCGAGGCCCAACAACTCTACCGCTCGTCTGGCTATCGGCAGATCGAGCGCTTCAACGACAACCCGTACGCGGACTACTGGTTCGAAAAGAAACTGGCATAGTTTTAGACCGCTGCCATCGGCAAAACCACTGCCACCGCCGGCGATTGTTCACGCTTTGCGAACCGGGTCGCGAAGCCTACTGGCGTTCATCGAGCCGCGCCAGTAGCGATCGTAACGCCTCCTGTTCGCTGCCCGTCAAAGGGCTCATCATTCCCTTCACCAAGCGCAGGTGATCGGGCAGCGCGGCTGTCACGAGCTTGCGTCCCCGGGCTGTCAAGCGAATCCGGTTGGCGCGCCGGCCCGTTCGCGAAGGGACGCGCTTGACATACCCGCGACGGCTCAGCCGGTTCACCAGGCCCACCATGTTTCCTTTGGTGACGGCCAACTTATCGGCGAGCTCCTGCTGATTCAAGCCTTCCAGGCCCAGCAGCATGGCCAGCAGATCGAATTGCGCGAGCGTGAGCTTGTGTTTTTTGAGCGAATCCTCGATCTTCGACTGTAGCGTCCAGAACGTCCGGATCATCTGGAGCCAC
>JASHQT010000155.1 GCA_030039005.1 Bryobacteraceae bacterium | reverse complement strand
CCCGATTGCGGAAAATACTCCTGCACTAGAAATAGCGCGGCGTTGATGAGGATTATCATCACCGTTGTAAAGCGCGCCTGGGGGATCAGGCCGCCTAAGATTTCGCCCGGATTACGCCGATCTACGGCGCGAGGACCCAATGGAACCTGGCAGTACGGGCATGTCCGGTCGCTGGTGGTCACAAAGGCCCGGCAGTTCGGGCACATCCGCCTCTTATCCACTCGACCATTGTAACGATGTTTTTTCGCAGTCCCGAAAGCTTCCTTCGCAGCACCGAAAGACCCGTTGGTACAATTGAGTTTCCGGATGGCCAAGACGGAGCAACAGTATCGCCAGGACATCCTCGAAGTCGGCAAGCTGATCTATCAAAAAGGATGGGTAGCGGCCAACGACGGCAACATCAGCGTGCGCATGGACGAAGGCCGCATTCTCTGCACCTGCACGGGTGTCAGCAAGGGGATGATGACGGCCGAGGACGTGATCGTCTGCGATGCGGAGGGCAACAGAATCGCGGGCGCGCGCGAGCGCACCACCGAGATTGGGATGCATCTCACGATTTACCGCATGCGCCCGGACGTGTGCGCCGTGGTGCACGCCCATCCGCCGGTCGCCACCGGGTTCGCCGTGGCCGGGCGTCCGCTGAATTTGGCTTTGCTGCCGGAAGTGATCGTCAGCCTTGGATGCGTGCCGCTGGCCGAATACGGATTGCCCGGGACGCCCGCGCTGGCCGAAGGGATGCTGCCCTACATCCCGAATTACGACGCGATTCTGCTGGGCAACCACGGATCCGTATGTTACGGCGAGGATGTCTACAAGGCGCTCTTCAAGATGGAAACCGTCGAGCATTTTGCACGCATCACGCTGGTGGCCGAGCTGCTGGGCGGGCCCAAGGTGCTGCCGCGCGAGGAAGTGTGGAAGTTGTTTGAAGCGCGCGGGCGCTACGGTGTTCAGTCGCGCAACTGCATGCAGCCGGGGAGCCCGGTGGTCGCCGAAGCCGCCGAAGCTACGGCCGGAGCTAAGAATGACCGGTCCAACCTCAGGCGCGAAGAGCTCCTCTCAGCGATTGAAGAAGTGCTGCGCTCGCGCGGAGTGCCGATATAAGCCCGATTCAACAAAAACGCTTACGGTTTTCCTTCCGTTTCTTCTTCGGATGCCGAGCGGCGGTTCCGGAAGACGTTCCACTTGCTCCAGAAATGCTTTTTGTGCGGCGTGGTAGTGGGCGAGCTTTCCGTCTCATCGGAAACCGCCGAGGTATTGGGCGCGCCCTGGTCGAGGACTGCGGCCGGCTGTGGTTTCTCTGTGACCGCGAAGGACGGGCCAGCGGGCACCGGCGTCGCGAGCGCGGGCTCGGCGGCCGGAAGCATCGCGGAAAACTCGCGGCCGCGTGCCGGTTCGGCAACGTGCCTGGCGCGGGACACGCGCTGGTGGCTCGATGTTTCTGCTACGGGAAGCGGCGAGATCGCGCGCACGGTGTGTGGGACCACTATCGCAAACGGCGGAGGCGCGATGTGGAACCGTTGGACCGCAATCGCCATGGGAGGGAGGAGCCGCTTGACCCAGGGCGAGGCCACTAGAACCAGGATCACTCCCGCAAATAGGGCGACTCCGATCCCCAGGGTCCCCAGCCGTGGCAGTGGAAGCTCTGCGACGGCAGGCTCCTCGAGTCGAGCGAGGGCGGTAAGAAACTCCTCCGCCGATTGATACCGGTGCACCGGATCTCGCGCCAGAGCGCGCTGGACAATTTCATCCCACTGCGCCGACAGCCTTGTGTCGAACTGGCTGGGCGGTTGGGGATCGGCTTCGGTATCGGTAATCACGGCGGCCAGTCGCCGCTTGGCTCCGAACGGCGTGCGCCCAGTGAGATGCTCGTAGAAAATGTAGAAAATAGCGCCCGCGGAATAGAGATCGCTGCGCCGGTCCGGCTGCGTGGTTCCTTTCACCTGCTCCGGCGCCATGTAGGGCAGCGAGCCGAGCACCTCTCCGCAATTGGTGAGCAGGGAGTCGCCATAGGATTTCGAGAGGCCGAAATCCATCAGCTTCGCTTGTCCTCCCGACGTAATCATCACGTTGGCAGGGTTGAGGTCGCGATGCACCACTCCATCCCGGTGCGCGTATCCGAGCGCGGCGAGCACCTGCTTCACATATTTGATTCCTTCGATGAGCGGAAACCGTCCCGCATGGAACAGGCTCTCGAGCGTTTGCCCTTCGAGGTATTCCATCATCAGAATCAGCTCGTTTTTCGCATGGATGGCGTTGTGAAGGGCCGCGATGTTTGGATCGTTTAGCCTGGCAAGCGATCGCATCTCCCGTTCGAACCGCATGGCGCAATCGGCTTATAACGCATCCGGAACCCGGTAAATCTACTGGGCGCCGGGGCGCCGCCGAAATCACGGCTCATCGGGACGACGTTGCGCTGGAGGCTGCTGTCGTCTTGTGATAGTTCGGGAACGGCGGCTGATGGTACTGCGGGGTGGGATGTTTCTCCAACTCGGCCATCACCACCTGCACAGCCTTCTCCAACTGCGGATCGTGCCCGGCGCGGACCGTTGCCGGATCGTATTCCACTTCGATGTCGGGCGCGACGCCGTGATTCTCCACGTCCCATTCGCCCTTCAAATTGTAAAAGGCGAGGTCGGGGGCGGTTACCAAGCCGCCATCGATGAGCGAAGGAAATCCGACGATACCTACCAATCCGCCCCAGGTCCGCTTCCCGATCAGCGGGCCGATACCGCGCTGGCGGAAGAGCCACGGCATGGCGTCGCCGCCCGAGCCGGCGTATTCATTGATGATCATCGCCTTGGGCCCGAAGATCGCCTCCTGCGGCGTGGTGAAGGCCTCGCCGGCGCGCGTCATGAAGAAATTGGTCAGCGGCCGGCTCATGTAGTCGATGATGTAATCCGCGATTTGTCCTCCGGAATTGAAGCGCTCATCGATCACCGCGCCTTCTTTGCCCACTTGCGCGAAATAGTAACGATTGAAATTAGTAAAGCCGCCCTCGCCGGTATTGGGCAGGTACACGTAAGCCAGCCGTCCGCCGCTCATCTGATCCACTTTGCGCCGGTTCGCTTCGATCCAATCCAGATTGCGCAACGCGGTTTCGCTCTCCACCGGCACGACGGTGACTTCGCGCGATCCCGAGCCGTCGGGATTCGGTCCCACGCGCAGCACCACGGATTTGCCCGCGGTCTCTTCGAAGAAACTGTAGAGGTTCGCGGGCGGCGCAACATCGCGGCCATTGACGGCTAGCAAGTACTCGCCCGCGATTACGTTGACACCGGGCTGTGTCAGCGGGGCCTTCAACTGCGGATTCCAATTCTCGCCGGTGTAAACCTTCGCGAAGCGGTAGCGGCCGTTCTCGATCTGGTAATCCGCGCCGAGCAGCCCGCCTCTCACGCGCTTCACCTCCGGGAACGCGCCGCCACGCACGAACAAATGGCCGACCGTCAATTCGCCGAGCATTTCTTCGAAGATATAGTTCAGATCCCCGCGGCTGGCCACGCTATCGGCGTACGGCTCGAACTGCTTCTCCTCGGTGCGCCAATCCAGACCGTGTAAATTGGGATCGTAGAAGAAATCGCGCTCGATGCGCCAGACTTCGTGATACATCTGCTTCCATTCGGCACGCGGGTCGATACGGGCCTCCATGCCGTCCAGCTTTAGCGTGCCTTCGCCCGGCTTGGCGGGCGTTCCGGCGGCCGAAATCGTCCAGTTCGGGCCCTGTTGGTACAGCATCTTTTCGCCGTCCTGGGAAACCTTGAAAGCGCGCAGGTTCTCCAGCGCCTTGTCGGTTTTGCGCGTTTTCAGATCGAACTTGTAGAGCGTTGCGGTTTCCCTTTCCGCCGGCGGAGCGGCCGGGTTTTCGACACGCTCGGTGAGGAAGACGATTCCGGTCTTGGCCACGTCCAGCGACATATAATCCCGCGCTGGGATCGGGAGCGCCAGCGTCCGCTGGTCCAGACCCGCCAAATCGATTCTGAATTCTGAATTCTTGGATTCTGAACTCTTGGATTCCTTATCTCCCTTATCTCCCTTGTCTTCCGCCTTGACCTGCGCTCCCTTATCTTCGTCGCTCTCCGGCGCTAACGGTGAGGGATCATCCTTTCTCAAAACCATCACATACACGCTCGATGACGTCGGACGGTCATCGCCGGACATATCAAGCCACGCCGTGGTGAGGCCGACGTTGGTGCTCGCGGCGAAATACAGATATTTGCCGTTCTTGTCGAAGCGCGCGAATTGGGCGTCGCTCATGCCGTCCGACGCCTGGTGCGGCTGGCCGCCAGCGAGCGAATAGAGGAAAACCGCGCGCAGGTGATTCTTCAGAATTTTCGTATAAGTGATCCACTTGCTATCGGCAGACCAATCGGGATTCATTCCGCGTGCGGGCGTGAAATAAGTGTCCTTGTCGATCAGCACCGGCTTCTTGGAATCGAGATCGATGTACCAGAGCTGGCGCTGGCTGTCCTCATAGGCAATCTTCTTGCCGTCCGGCGACCAGTTCGGGTCATAGTAAAACGCAGGCGGCAGCTTGATCTTTTCCACCTCGCCCAGGCCGCTCTGCGGGCGAAGATGCAGCTCGTATTCGCCGGATTCGTCTGAAAAATACGCGATGTGCTGGCCGTCGGGCGACCAGGAGGGGAAGCGCTCGGCCACACCCGGCGTATTGGTAAGATCGCGCACGTCGCCTTTTTCGGCGGGCACAGTGAAGATTTCGCCCCGCGCTTCAAACAACGCTCGCGCGCCGGTGGGCGAAAGACTCGCGTTGGAGATGCGCGCAGCCAGCTTTTCAAATGACGGCTGCAGCGCCGGGATGTCGCCCGCAACCGTAACCTCAACCTTCTTCGATCTGCCGGTCTGGAGATCGTACAAATGAATGGAACCGAACTGCTCATACACGATCGCGCCGGGGCCCAACCTGGCCGACTTCATGTCGAAGCTGTCGTTATGCACTAGCTCGTTCACCTTGCGGCTTCGAGTGTCGTAGACGAACAGCGACGCCGGACCCGCGCGGTCCGACAAGAAGTAAACCTTGTCGCCGAGCCACATGGGGTTGAAGTCGTTCGAATTTTCGCGCGGGATTTTTTCGATCTTGGCATCGGCCAGATTGGCCAGCCAGATAGGCGTAGTTTCGCCGCCGCGGTAGCGCTTCCAGGCCTCAAACGCGGGCGAAATGGGCATGTAGGCGAGGCGGCTCGCGTCGGAAGAATACGATCCGTCGTAGGCCATGGGCAGATCTACTGGCGCCGGGAATCCGCCGTCGCGAGAGATGGTGAAGAGCTGCGTGATACGCGCGTAATTGGTGCGATCCGACCGGAACAGGACCTGTTTGCCGTCCGGCGTCCAACCCACCGGATCATCGTTGCCCGGATGATATGTCAAGCGCTTCGGCGTTCCGCCCTCGGCGGGCATGACGTACACGTCGCGATTCCCTTCGTACTCGCCTTGAAACGCAATCAGGGCGCCGTCGGGCGAAAAAATCGGGTCGGTTTCGATGCCCTGGCCGGCGGTGAGCCGCACCGCAACGCCGCCTTCACGCGGCACGCTCCACAGATCGCCCGCATAAGCGAATACGATGTGAGTTTTGTTGAGGGTCGGTTTTTGCGGCAACAGCGGCTGGTCGGCCGCCGCCAGTGACGCGAATAGCAAGGTGGCTATTACGGCTTTAGTCACGCGGTCCTCCTAGGCAGATGTTTTATCTTAGCGCCGGCCGAACTAAACTACTTCGGCGGCGCGTTTGCGGCTGTACAGGAAATAAATGAACAGCCCGATGATCAGCCAGGAAAAGAATCGCAGCCAGGTTTCAAGCGGCAGGCTGAGCATCAGCACCAGGCAGCAGAAGATGGAAATCGCAGGAAGCAATGGGACTAATGGCACTCGGAAGCCGCGCTGGCGCTCCGGCTGCTTCCGGCGCAGCACGATCACACCGGCCGACACCAGGATGAACGCGAATAGCGTGCCGATGTTGGAAAGATCGGCGAACCAGCTCACGTCGAAAATGCCAGCGGGAATTCCCACCAGGAATCCCGCTACCCACGTGCTGACGTGCGGTGTCGCGAAGCGGGGATGGACGCGCGAGAAAACATCGGGCAGCAGGCGGTCGCGGGACATCGCGAACCAGATGCGCGCCTGACCGTATTGAAACACCAGCAAGGACGAGAGCATGCCCAGCAGCGCGCCCGCCGTCACGATCAGACGCAGGCGGTTCATGCCGATCATCTTCAACGCATTGGCCACCGGCGCGTCGTTATCCAGCGTGTTCCAGTGCGCGATGCCGGTGAGCACCAGCGCCACCGAGCCATAGAGTACCGCGCAAATGGCGAGCGTCGCGAAAATTCCGATGGGCATGTCGCGCTGCGGCCGTCCGCATTCCTCGGCCGCGGTGGAGACCGAGTCGAATCCGATGTACGTGAAAAAAACGATTGCCCCGCCCGAAAGCACGCCCGAGTAGCCGTTGGGCAGGAACGGATGCCAGTTGGCGGTGTTGATCGCGTGCGCCGCGCCGAAGACGAACAGCAGAATCGCGACGATCTTGATCACCACCATCGTGTTGTTGGTCTGCGCGCTCTCGCGCACTCCGCGCACCAGCACATAGCTCAGGATCAGTAGGACGACGAATGCGGTCAAGTTGAACCACGCGCCCGTGCGTTGCCCTTCTTCAAAGATGGGCTGCGAAAGCTGCATCGGCAAATGGAAGTGGAACAGGTTATCGAGCAGATCGTTCACGTAGGCCGAGAAGCCCACCGCGACGCTCATGTTCGAGAACGCGTATTCCAGGATCAAATCCCAGCCGATGATCCAGGCGAAAATCTCGCCCAGCGTCGCGTAGGAATACGTGTACGCGCTGCCTGCGACGGGAATCATCGAGGCCAGCTCGGCGTAGCAGATGGCGGCGAACCCGCACGCGATCGCCACCAGCACAAACGAAAGCGAAATGCCTGGACCAGCTCCCAGACGTCCGCTGAGCGTGGAAGCCGCGCCGCCGTTCAGCAGCAGATCGAGCACCGGCGCTTTGAGAATCGATTTGGCCAGGAAATGCTCGCCCGCTGCGGCGGTGCCCGTGACCGTGAAGATGCCCGACCCGATCACCGCGCCGATCCCCATCGCGATCAGGCTCCAAACGCCCAACGATTTTCGCAGCTTGCGCTCGGGCTCCTCGGAAGCCGCGATCAGCGCGTCGATGGACTTGGTGCGTAGGAGCTGGGTCATGGGGACCGCTCCCTAACGGTCGCGGCTCAGAAACGCCAGGCCGAGCCGCGCGCGTAAGCAAGCGGAAGTGGGCTAGCGCTTGGTCTGACCCTTGGCCATATGTCTCACTCTTTTCTTCTGCGACCCGCGCGCCACTCCGGAGGCACGCTTGGCCTTGGGCGCGGCCTTCTTGCGCGCGGCGCGCTTCAGTTTCTTGCGTTCGGCTTTATCTGCAACGTGTTTGGTATTCATTCTGAGTAACGATCAATCCTCTTGAATTCCAGCATACTTCTCCACCAGCTTTTTCAAGCCGTAGCCGGGGAAGCTTACCGTGAGCTTAGCATCCTCGCCGTCACCTTCGCGACGCAGCACGGTTCCGCGGCCATATTTGGGGTGACGGACGGT
>JASHQT010000154.1 GCA_030039005.1 Bryobacteraceae bacterium | reverse complement strand
TGGAATTATTGGAGGCCGTACTCCTGCCTACCCGGCACGTGCGTAGCGCCGGCAGTCAGCCTAGGCCGCTGACCATGGCCGTGATCATCGAGGGGATTAGCGATGGTGGAGTTTATCAGAAGCGCCCATCTGGACCAATGTACGAGTCGCTGACGATCCACTCATCATCGCGGCGGCGATGGTTCCCAGTAATACGTTTTGGCTCCTTCCAGTGTGAATCGCAACGTAGGTCGACAGAGTGCCGCTTACTGCTATTCCACCCAGACGCACTTCGCCACGACTACGACGCTGACAAACAAGCGGCCGCCAGCCGCGACATGTTCGAAACGGGCATTTCGGGTTGAGGTCAATAAAATCAGGTTCGCCCTGAACCCGCCCCCAGAACTTGGGTCAGCCAATTTGAAACCAGGTTCCGGTGCAAGTTTTCCCATTGGAACTGGTTCCCATAGCTGCGCAGGCACGCATAACAGCTTCCTTGCGGGTCACACTGGGGATTTTTGCAGTCGCGGGCCCTGCGCAAGGTCTCGTTCAAGATTCGCGGCAGTTCGGCCTGGATTCTTTCGACGTACCCGGCTCCGCCGGGTACCCGATCATAAATAACGAGCTCGCCGTGGCTTCCCTGCTCAGATTGACTCCGAAACGTTCCGTCGATATCCCGTGGTGGGATTACCAGCACGTCCGCGGCAGCCATCGTCAAAGCTGTCTGTAGCGATATCCAGAAATCGGTTCTGTCAACCGTCGGAGGAAGAGGCTTCACACCATCGAAGCGGATCTGGAGGGTGTCTGTCTCGAACCTATGAGCCAGATCTACCGTCACGATGCGCTGTCCCGTGCACTTGGCTCCCCAGGGCTTCGTGTGCTTCGTATTCTTGCCGTCGAAGGCGCGGCCGCAGTAGGGACAAATCCTGAATTGCTGGAACTTATGGCCACAGTTCGCCCGGAATAGTTCCCCCTCTTGGCTGTATCCCAAGGAAACACCGGAGATGACAGGGTGAGCCTCGAACTCTCTTGCGCCTTTGATAAGGTACACCTCGGAATTCGGCGGTGGCTTCAGCCGGTACAAGCGGACCTCCCGCGCAGATTCATCGATCAGAGTCGTGAAGCCCCTTGGCTCCACGAAATTTCGCGGGTTCCCGCGCGGTCCCCTGGGCCTGTCGCCGCACGAAGGGCACGGACCGGCCAAATCCTTTTGCTGCGCGCCGAACTCAACCCGATTGCACCGCGCACAGACCCTGTAGGCCTCGATCTTCAACTCCCTATTCTGGAGATTCAACGCCCGGCTCGTCAGGAGCAATCCATCAGCCACGACCTCTGACCCCGGCGCGTACTCCGCGATTCCATATTCCGCATCCCGCTCCAAGCGCATCCGCTCGGTAAGATTGGGCTGCATAACGAGTAGTTTGACGACGTCCTGTGGAAAGGCGTAACTCGGAAGCCAGTGCGCCGAGGAAAGATAATCGATCAGCCTCTCGGCACGCAACTGTTCCGCGAGGCGCGTCACCGATTCAAGGTTCCTCATCACACCCCACCGCTCCTTGCCCTGGGTCGTCTGGATCGCCGCTTCCAATTCCTTGCGCTGCGCTTCATATGCGTCCAGTTGCTCCGAAAGCTCCCGTCCAACTGCCGCCAGTGAAGACTCACTGTCCGGGAAGGAATCGTCCACCGTCAGCGGACATTCGGCGCAGATGATCCGTGAAACTGCCGCCCTCAAACCGATCTTGTGGCTGCTCAGCCATCCCGCGTATCGGACCGCGGCGCTTTCGCCGGGCGTAGGCAACAGGAAAAACTCTTCGACGGTAACCTGCTCACTGGCCGCCGGCACTTTGACGTCGCGGAGGTAATGGCCGAGCAGAAACGAATTGATGTGGCGCTGCGTCAGCCGTGGGTTCGCAAGATTGATCCTGGGGACCGGTACGGAACCGCTCACAATTGCGCGTGGCTCGTGGAAATGAACCTGGTCATGCGGAAAGGAGCGGGCGTACGTTACCGCGTATGCAGCGCCCTCTCGCCGACGACCCGCGCGGCCCGCTCGCTGGATGTAGTTGGCCGGTGTCGGCGGAACGTTCCGCAAAAACACGGATTTCAGTTGACCGACATCGACTCCCATCTCGAAAGTCGTCGAGCTGGAGAGAACATTGATTTCTCCGACAGTGAATTTGCGCTGGTACTCCCGCCCGGCGTCGTTGGTCAACTGCGCGGTGTGTTCTTTAACTTCCAGGGGAAGGGCGCCGAGGCGTGTATGCCGGTCGTACCAGTGGTGGTTCAGCCACCGGTTCTCAATATCGGCCTGGCTGAGCTTGTTCAATGCGCCCCCGCAGCCCGGCAAGACACAGTGGTTTTGGACAGGGTGGACCGTCAAAACGCCGCAACGCTGGCAGGCGAACCAGGTTCCGCCCGTGCGAACGAGCAAGTGGCCATAGTGGAGCTGAAACTCGTTGGGGAAATCCTGTTGCAGAACCTCCAGATCCCGGAACGCTGTCCAGATTTTATCCAGCAACGGAGAAATAACAGCTTCGTCCTGGAACTTGTCCTTGCGGAGAAACGTCGCCATAATTTCCGCCTGCGGACTGGCGGAGACCACGCGTTTCTTCTGTTTTGCCTCGTACGGATTCCAACGGACGCGCTGTCTGCCGTCCGTCGAATCGGCCAGATTGTGATGGAAGGTAACAACCTTCGGCCCCGCGCTCATGAGGTGCCCAAGAAAGATTCCCTCAGGCAGAATCAAGGCTTTCCGCCTGAGGAAAATGCCGAGAAGATTCTGGAGGACCCTCCAACCCTGATCCGTGCCGAAACAGAATAGCTCAGGAATACGCTTCGGCAATTCCGCGCGCTGATCTCCGTTCCAGTCGACCGCAACGCAAGCCAAGGCCAACCCTGGCAGTGTATTGCGCGCGCGCAGCGGCGCGGTGAAGTGCTGCAGCAGAGTGATTAGGCATTCACGCTTCAGTATCTCGTTGTCATCTTTGTACAGTTGTCCTGGGCGTTTGATTGATGACGTGAACTCGCCGTCGTCGTCATTCGTCTTGCGAATCACCACATACGGCTGTTTTCGAACAGACTTCAGAAACCGGTCCGCCACGTCGTCGAAGGATGCACCGTCGCCATTCGATGCCTGGGCTGCTTCCTGAAGAGCATCCAGCAATGGACGCATGTACTGCGTCTCGGCGGTCGTGCGCGCCAGATATGGCGCAAAGTGGGCCGCCCTCTGCCGGCTGTCGGAGAAAGCGAGAAGTCGCCGGCCGTGCGCCGGTTTCGCCGCATCCTCCTCCGGCAGCGCCCGCACCAGCGCTTCCGCCAAAACGGCGGTGGCCGCCTCCTCCCCAGTAAAGAACTCGCGCAACACGCTGGGGAAAGGACGCCTTTCACCGCCGCAGGTGGGACACTTCTTGAGTAAGCCGTCTCCATCAGAGTGCAGGACGCGCAAACGGACATGGTCGGGTTTGGGACAACACTGCTCAGGCAGATCGCCACCGAGGCTCAGCCCACGGCAATTCATGCACAGATGGGCTTGGCGGTCGTCTTCAGAGTCCTCATCGTCTTCCTCGGTTTCGGACGCGTCGGTCAGCCAACTCAAGAGGTGCGTCGGCCGGCTTACTCCTGGAGCGACGCTTTGCCACTTTCCGCTGCCGTCCTCGTAGATGCGCAGGACCGGGCTGCCACAATGCACGCAGGTCAGGAGCGGCAACACATGCGCACCGCAGGCATCACAAGAAAGTCGATCCTCGATAGCAAGGTTGCTCCAACTGGTATGCGAATGAGACCGCCGCTCTGGACACCTCGGCGATAGACATAGCGACCCGCCGCGCAAGCCCCGAAAAAACAAATGGTATCTGGCGGGGAGAAGCGGCGCTGAGTTCGAATCAGGCACGGCTCGCGCTCCAAGTACAACCAGCCAATGCGTGATCCGCATCGCTTCGTCGGAATCCGTTCCCCAAATCGCCTGAGCGGCCTCTTTCAGACTCAGCGGCTGGTTCGAGGCAACATCGTGGAGGCGCGCTAATTCCATGTTCCCGCCCAACCAGCTCGCGAGCAACCCTCCCGGCTTCATGTCGTTCGAGACGCCCGGGGGTGTGCCTATCCCGCCGGAAGAGATGAGCGCGCGGAGCGCAGTACTGTCGTCGACGGCGCGGAGCCAACGCTCCATGGCTTCCTCATTTGGAACGGCGCGAACATATTTGTCCAGCGGAATGGGAGGGTCAAGGCTGTGCTGGAATGGTTTGACAACATCTCCCAGAACCACGTCATCCGCCGTAAATTCGCCACCGGTCAAATGTTCCCCAAATGCCGCAATAGCGTCCCTATCCTGCCCGAGAGTCGCGCTGGTGAGGATGAACTGGAGATCGCACTTCGGAAACGCTTGCCGCAGGCGGCGCATCAACAAGCTCACTTCGATGCCCTGCGCGCCGGAATACGTGTGCGCTTCGTCCAGAATCACATACCGAAGACGTTGCTGGCGGAAGATGTCATTGTCCTGGGGGCGTATGAGCAGGTATTCCAGCATGGCGAAGTTCGTCAACAGGATGTGGGGCGGAGCGCCCCGAATCTCATAGCGGGAAAACCGCTCGTTAGGATCACAAATCTCGGCTCTCTCCACTTGCGTCAATTTCGTTCGGTCATGTGGGGTATCGCCGGTATAGCGTCCGAAGGTGATCTCCGGCAACGCCGGGAAGAGGTTGCGGAGCCGACCAAGCTGATCGTTTGCAAGCGCGTTCAGGGGATAAATGACAATGGCTCGAACGCCGGGTCCTTGGTGCTGAAGTGCGTCATCGAGAACCGGCAGAAGAAAGCATTCCGTCTTGCCGCTTCCCGTTCCAGTCGCCACGATCAGATTCCGCCCGTTCTGCGCCCGCTCCAGGCTGCGCACTTGGTGTTCATAAAGTGGGCGGGCCGGGTCAAATGCTTTAACCGGGAGCTGGCCAAGCCTGTGGGCCAGTCGGGGCGGTATCTTGCGATCGAACAGGCGCGACGCGGGCTGCGCCTGGCGGTAAGCGGGAATGACACTGAGCAAAGGCTCCCGGCAAATCACGTCCCGTTCTTCGAGCGCGCGCCAGAACGCCTCACGCAGTTCACGCTCACTATCGGGGAGGAAATTGAGAGTAAAAAGGTACCGCCGGAAGGTACTGGAAAGGGCGGCATGAAAATCCTTGAGGTTAACTTCGCTCATGCTGCTCACCGTCCAAGCACTTTACGCAGACCAGCGTTCGCGATCCGGGAGAGCCGCGGGATTCCCAGGCGCCCATACAAGTAGTACTGAGTGCGAGTAAGCCGAACAGAAAATTGTCGCATCCCCGCGGGGTCTTCCGCATTAGGCAGGGCCACCCCTGTCTCGGCCGGCAAGTCGCCCAGCGCGCGTTGGACAAGACCCGAGATGTCGCCGCCGAATCGGCGAAGGCCATGATCCACCATCTCCAGGTTGAGATTGACGAAGGCGCCGCCGAACTCAGTTTGCGGACATGTGCCGATGGGGCAGCGGAACTCCACGGCTTCGACGCCGTGGCGCAGCACGGGGCCTTCGGGAATGGAGCCGCAATGGCTGCACGGTATTTCCCAGGCCAGTTCCGCCGCCTGTCTCGGTTTTAGGCTCAGGCTCGCCGCCGCTTCCGCTTCCAGCATGCCGGGCGCCTTGGACCGCAAGAGCACTTTCAAAGCCGGCCGGCCCCGCACCTGGAAGAACCGATCAGGACGATCCGAAGGATACACATTGGAACGAAGGCGAACATTCGATGGCATTGGCTCAATCCATTTCGTAACCGAACCGAAGTTCGCCCGTTTCCCGTTCTACCAGCGAGGCGCTCCCCCTGGACCTGCTTTGACCGGTGATGTGGAAGGTCAGGTCCTCCGTCAGGCGGAAGCGCAAGAGAATCTCCTCCTGCTCGAACCCCATCGACGGCACCGCGAACTGGAGAGCCGTTAATGGCTGATCGTGATCGCTCGTCCACCTATCGACAAGAATGCTGGCTGCCTTCGAGTCTTCGACAAGGGACAACGCCAGGCTCGCTGGCTCCTCGACGGGGCGATCGCCGGGGCGGGCTAACTCAAAATATGTCTCGTCGCTCAACCTCAGGCCCAGCGTCTCTGCCAGTGTGAAATTGCCTGGGTGCTGCTCGACGATCGCCGCCCCATGCGCGACGTCCCATTCTGGATTCTCCGCGAGCTTGTACTTCCCTGGGAATTCCTTACCCAGCATCTCGGGCAGCAGCCATAACTGGCTGGAACCGCCGATGACGATAATCTCCTGTATTTCGTCCCGGCTCACGCGCGCTTCGCGAATCGCGCGCGCGAGCATCTCGACGGCCTGGCGCACGTACAGTCCGACAACCGGCTCACAGTCCCGGCGGGTCAAGAGCACTTTTGCGGGCATCAAGTCATAACTTTCGAGAACGAGTTCGACTTCATGCCGACTGGAAAGCGCGCATTTAGCCACTTCACACCGAAACACCAATTCGTTCCTGTCGTCTCTGGTCATCTCTTCAAAGGCTTTTCCGCATCCGCGCTCCCGCATGATCCGAGGATGGACGACACACTGCGCCAGTTCCTCGTCAATGTGAGTTCCCGCCTTCGGCATGCTTTCAGCGAATCTTTCAAAGATTTTGTGACCGCGAAGTTCCAATACGCTGACATCCAGCGTGCCGCCGCCCCAGTCGAACACTGCAACGTACCGGTGATCACGCATGTGTGGCCAATACCGCATCAGAGCAGCCGTTGATTCGCTGATGAAGCCGTTTACGCGAATGCCAGCAACCGCGGCCGCTTTGCGGAGCGTCCGCCTGGATTGGGGTGGCATGCCAACCGGAACGCTGAACGTCGCCTGCGCAATACCTTGCCTGCCACCCACCGTGGTAGCCCTGGAAAGGTGCTTCAGAACTTCAGCGACCAAAAGAGGTACGGTCCATCGTCCTTCACGCCAATCGTTGTTTTCCAAAAGTCTCTTCAGCGGAGGGACGACCCGAAAACCGCCCGTCTCCCGATAGGACAGTCTCCGGCTCCAGACTTCGCGGCCACATAGCGCGCTCCCGGTTGCGCGGTCGATGACGAGCATCGACGGCAAGGGTTTGCCCGCCTCGTCGCCATAGTGCAACCGCGCTGGCCCGTGAATCTCGAAGGCGCAGCTATTGGTCGTTCCGAAGTCAATACCGAAGTGGCTCACCTGGGGACCGCCTCGCGTTCCGGACGGGCTCGGATGCCCTTGGATTCAAGTTCATCGATCACCTCATGAAGCCGAGTCAGGAGGACGGCTCCCAAATCCGATGGCACGGAAGCCCCTCGGTTGGGAACTCTGTTCAGCAACTGTCGCAGTGAACCTCCGACAGCGTTGCGGAACTCCTGAAGGCGTCGATCAGCATTGGCCTCGATCAGACGCTGCAACTCCTCGCGTTCCTGGGCGAATTCCGTCTCCCGTTGCCGTAACGCACCGGCAGATTGCGATTCGCGTTCTCGAACAGCCTGGAGATCAGATTCCAGCGCCCGTACGCTCGCGAGCGCGGAATCGACCGCCTTCTGTTTCTCCCGAGCCTCCTCTTCCAGTACTTGAACCCGATGCTGAGATTCCTGCTGGGCGGCGACCCGCGCCGCAGCGAGCTGGGCCTTCACCGTCTGGTTTTCCTGTTCAAGTTGGAGAATGCGCGCCCTCGCATCCGTAAGCAACGATGCTTGCCCTTGGAGAGTGCCGATCCATCCGGCAAGGCGTTCGAGAACATTCGAAGCGACGGAGTCACTCTCGGGAATCACTTCTGAAACAGCAGAAGGCGAGGTGCTTCTCGCAGGTAACACGGGCGGCGGAGAATCCGCTTCAATGATCGGTGCTTTCGCTTCGGTCTGGTGCTGGGATGT
The DNA here is from genome assembly GCA_030039005.1 of Bryobacteraceae bacterium. The sequence goes on along the minus strand of JASHQT010000154.1, from coordinate 10,572 downwards.
TTCCTTCGTTGTGGCGGCTCTTGCTTGTACCGCTACCGAAGGAAAAAACCTCCCAAGAAGGGCTGAGTCCAGATTCCTGAGCAAGTCCTGAATTTGGTCCCGGAAGTGCGGCGCAAGATGAGGCAGTTGACCTTCGACGTGTTGAATCAAACGCAAGGCCATGGTGTCCTTCTGCATTTTCCGTTCGACAATCGTCTTAAGGGTCAGGCGCATCACTTCCCACTTGCCCCTCATCTCAACCTTGGGTCCCTCGCTGATTTCACAGAGCCGCTCAAGCGCTTGCCGAGCCTTCCATTCAGGCGTGTCCACGGCGATCATCAAACCCACTTTTTCCGGCGTGCGGCCCAAGATCGCGACAGCCAAGCTGTTCCGCAATTCCTGGTTCAGCGAAAGGCTGCAGAGGAGTTCAAGCGATACGGCTGGGGACCTCTCCAGCAAGGAGGAGATCAGGACAACCTTCTGGGAAGCCGCCTTTTCAGAGTCCAGGGACCCTAGCCAGCGGAGGTAAGAAGCCCTGCGGGCTTCGTCCATGTTCTCCCACGCGGAGGCGATGCCGACGGCGACCACGACCGGAGGAAGGTGAGAAAGCTCCTGGAACAATGATTCGACGGGACAGTTTCGCTCGGCAAACACGGTTGCCACCAGATGCGACCAATGGTCCTTTATAGCGGTAGTGATACCCTTCGGAGTCTTGCCCTTGTTGTCCCTGCGCTGTCCTAGCACCGTGCGCAACTCCTCCATCGTTTGCACGACCGAATCAGGCATCTGTGATTGTGTACTCATATCCCCTTTCTAAATAAGGCTCGCGCGTGCTTGCGATCCGTCTGCAATGGGCTGATCCCCAGCGGCCGTTGGTTTATGGCGGCCCAGAGAAATTTCCAGATCCGCGTCTTCGTTTCGTGGCGACACCTCCGCAAAACCAAGACCGGTACGCCATGTTGCATCGCAAAACTGGCCGCGACATCGTGCACCTAACGCCTGCATCGACGCCCCGAGCCGCTGAAGGCCCATCGGAAAGTCCGGCAGCGGAACTTTGGCAGCGGCCTCTCTATGGGCCGAATGATAGTACGCCAGTTGCAGAAATCCCGAACTGATGAGCCGGACAAGCGCGTCGGATTCCGGCGACTCAATAATGTGCCGCAGGGAAACACATGCGGTCGCGAGAATCTCCAGTCGGTCATTCTCCGGTTGAGTGAAGGCAATCAGGTAACGTTTAGCGACATCGGTCAATTCAGCGCCGCCCGGCCGGCGCGAAAATTTGCTGCCTACTCGGCCATAAGGATTGTCGAGAACTGTCCGCCTCCACTCGCTAATAAGTTCCGCCAAATCCAGATCGTCCTCAAGTCGCTTTCGAAGAGCTTCGGCCAACTCCTTCCATCGCTTGATCGGGAGATCCCTCGCCGCTTCGGCAGGATAGGCGGCTACGACATCGGAGAGTCCCGCGAAAGAAGCATCTCGCGCCGATTCCACCCAAGCCACAACACTTCTCAGCGACTCCGGCGCGAAAGCCGCGAGTTGCTCGGGCTCACGTTCCATGTAACTACCATCGAGTTTGGCGGCGCCGTAGGCGAGACCGCACAGAAATCCCCGTAATGGCGTCGCATCAAGAGCACTGGGCAGCGCCAGAGTCCGCTGCCGGAAGTGCATCAACCGTGCGGCTTCTTCGAGAGTTTCACCCAGGCCTGGCAATTTGAACGCCGCGGATTCCGGTCGCAGTGCCGCCAGCCCTTCCTCAATCGCTTTTCCGGAAGCGAAATAGCGATTGGTATGGAAGCACGAATGGCCCATGACCTCGACCGCAAATTCCGCCGCAGGGAGGCCGCAGGTTTCCAGAGCGTCTCTAAACCTGCTGGAGGTCAGTTGCAACGCACCGCTGGGCGGGAGCATCCCCAACTGCCAGATGGGGAGGCGGACCCCCTCGTCCTCGATGGCGATCGAACAGCGCGTGTTGGGAAGCCCCTGGACCACAACGGCGACTGGCTCGCGCAACTGCTCCACCCAAAGGATCGCGCGGTCTGGTGAAAAACGCAGACTTGCTCGGGGCACTCGCAACGAAAAGAGCAGCGTGAATGCTCGGTAACTGATAACTCCCTCGACCAAAGACTCATCGGGAGGCACTCTCCATAGTTCGGCGCCGCAATTATTCGCGCGGGTTCGCCAATCAATCTGCCAGCCTGCCGGCAAGCGAATCTTAATGTGAACGGGAACGTCCACGGCCCCACAGGATTCCACGAAGGAGACTGCCAGTTCCGGGGGAACTACTGAAAAGGCCAGACGATCAGTGACACGGCTGTTGGTCTTCTGCTCAAGCCAGATTACGCCCTGGGCCGGACACCCCGTTGATACCCTAAACCGGCTGCTGTCAGCCGTAACGTCAACCCGGCGCTCACCACTCCCATCATCGGTCCAAATCCAGTAGTTGCGCGAGAAATCTGGGGTCCAGTTCAAGATCTCAATCTCAGGCAGGCTCGAAGCAAATATGTTCGATCCAAGGGCATGACAGCGCCCGTTCGTACCGAATCGGAGCGACGGAAGGGCTGCTGACGCTCCGACGGAAAAGCCAAGACCGGAAAGGTCGTCACCAGGAGAGACTTCGATTTCAACGATGGTGTAGTAATCTTCGGATTCCTCTTGATCCAAATAAGCCCCTTCCTCGCGAATGATAGACAGGGGAACTTGATCGGGGTTCCTGGTCACCAGGTAATAGCAACCGCACGAAACCCCACCGGAATCCGTCACGAAGGCGCCATCCCCAGTCCGAAACAGCGCAGCCGGAGTTTGCCCTGGGTGCCACCACTTCTCAACCTTCCAGGGGCGCCACCCCGGCTTCAGGTAGCCTTGCGGCCTCCCGGCGCCGGGAAAGCGAATCTTTGAATAAAGGACAGGTTGCGCGCCGATCCTGTAGGCGCCGGCTTGAACGCCTTTCGGATCGAACTGGAGAATGAGCTGGCGAACATCCTTGTCGAGGGCGAGCCGGGGTGGGGGGAACGCATCACCTCGAACGCGGCCGGACGTCCGCGGCGGGCCGCCGAGATCCGCGATTCGGCGCAACACGTCGGAATATAGATCGCGCTGATAGCTTGGAAAGGACTCCACTTCACGCATGGATATACGACCATCGCCGACCCGCAGAATTAATTGCGCAGTCCGCTGGGTGAAGCCGTAGCCGGCCTCGGATTCCAAGAATCGGCGCGCAACGGTCGAACTGATCCTGGGAAGTGACGCGTCGTACTGATGGCGGGTGAAGACAAGTCCCTGTCTCAATAGGATCGCGAGCAGATTGCAGAAACTGGAACGCGCAGGTACCGGAATCCCGGCGTGGCGGTACACCGCGCCTACATAACAATGAGGCCTGCCGCTCTCCGGTAGCTCAACACTGAAGTGTTGCTCAAGACAGTACCGGATTGCCGGCCCGTAAGAGTTTTCCCATTCATGTTGATCGAACCGCCGACCCAGCCGATCAAAAAACAACTTCCTAAAACTCTCCTCATCCTGGTCTGCTCGAAAGGCCGCCTGAACCGCAGCCATCGCCAAACAAATTCGCGCCTCGGGGGTCCAAAGCATCGTGGATCGAGCGACGTGATGATAGATCCCACTCACCTGGTCGTCGTTGACGTCGAGCTCGACGAGGAACAGAGGCCGGGCACTGGCAACCTGTGCCAGCAGTTCTGCGCCGGTCTGGGCGATCCATTGGTCCGACGACATTGTGACTTCGCGCCTCTGAGGAAAGCGCTGCAAATAATGGCGAGCGGCAAAGCCGCACGGAATCTAGAATACTCAATTTAAGGCCTAACGGGCCCATTACGCCAGCTCAATCCCAGAATCCAGCAACCAGGGCCCATTCAATAACTTTGCCGGACTGCTGTCTTTCAGGCAGTGGTAGGGGCCAAGTCGTGTACTCGATGCCAAAGGCAAAGATTTGCTTGATTTGTAGCATCCCCTGATCGCATCTGGATGGTCACCATATCGTTGCTTCGAGCATCTAGCCCCTGCTTCGGCCGGATGCCGCGCCACATGGACAAGGTTGGGCAACACATGGCCGATCGGCGGTCCGTTTGGTAAAGATCAGGGAACGCCTGCCTGGCAAGCATGTGCGTTACTTCCATTGCGTGTAAGCTCCAGGCCTCTCCAAACGGGTCGGCTCCGGCCGCAATCGGTCACTGAGGCTTGAAATCAGTGTCAGGCGTAAAATTGCCAGATGAGTCTCGGTTCGTGGCATTGCTTGTGTGCACGTTGTGTGTGACTCTTGACCCTAAGGTATCTGAATGGGTGGGAGGCAGCGGCAACGTAAAGTTCGTTGCGCGGTCGTAGCCGGAACTACGAGTCTTGCCGAGGCAAAATCGTTTGTCTTGATGACGTTCAGGATTGTAGTCCGCTGTGCTCCGGCGATCAGCGCGGATGAGCGAACCGCAGTTCAGCCCGGAGCATGGATAGAATGCGTTGAACTGAGCCGGACAGGGATGTATGCGGATTGAATAGGTTCTTGGAATCGACTTTGGTCGAAAGCTGATCGAGGCGCCTGTCGATTTTTTCCAGGTCAGTCGACGTGGTGGCGGTGGCGCTTGTCGAGGTTGCGGTTCTCGCCTGAGACTTCTGCCAGGCAGGCGTCGCGGATCCCGGCGGTGAACTCTGACCGAACAGGGCGGGGCCGGACCCAATCACCGCCGCGATAACAACGCAGCGCATCAGCCCGCGCGATTTCGAAGGGAAGCGCGTCCACATCCGCTTTTACCTCCGGACTGACAGTATGCTCCTACAGGCAAACGGTTGTTTTGCGGTCAGTTCGAGCTTCCTTCGATGATATTCCGCGATATGGCCCCGTTGCGCGGGTCGTAGACGTGCATCATACGCGGCTTGGGTACATTCGGCGAGTAGCCGCGCGTGTTCACGCGGAACGTTCTGCCGCAGAAGATATGTGATGGTGGCGACCTGGGATCGATGCGGCAACAGGCCGTAGGGACGAAGACCAGGACGCCAAAAAGGCCGCGCGCCTATCTTCGCAAGAAGGTAGCAACCCGCAACCGCACCCGTTTCCGACGGCCCCTAAGACCTCTGCTGGCCCGATGAATTCGGCACGGAGTTCAGCCTGACCTGGTAGGTAATCGCACCAATCTTTGGGGCTTCCGCTCGCCAGAATCCGGCTAGTGCTGCAAGGGTCTGCAGTCCGATTTCCTCACAGTTGCGAAACAGACCTGTCATCAAATCGTATTACCCGTTCGATAAACTCTGCTGATACAGATTCAAACTGTATCGGCGTATGTCGTTGAAATTCATATCGCTCCTGATTCTATTCTTGAAGTTATCCACGGGCGCAATCCCGGTGGCTACGCCTGCGACGACGCATACGATGACACCCAAACGCTACACCAAGGTCTCTAAAATCCTCAACCGGCGCCTGAAAGATTTCGCTGGAACGAAGTCCCGGCGGAAGGCAGCCGTGGTCATTGCCACCAAGCTCAAGGTTTCGGCGGATGCGATCGATTCGTGGCGCCGCGGTACGCGAGGCATCCCCGAAGAGAAGATCAGGCCGCTCGTCGAGGCGCTCGGTTTCAAAAACGCGGACGGCGAACTAACGGCCGAGGGCCAAAACCTTGTCCAGGAGCTGGAAGCCGCGCGGGAACAGGCCGAACCTGCGCAATCCTGGTACGAAGGTGTCGAGGAAGGCGCCCTGACGCTGGAGGTCCGGGAGGCGCAATATCTAGGCGCTGGCCACTTCTGGGGCCGCATCGTGTCCCCTTTTCTCGATGCCGCCTGTATCAAACATGCCGCAGCGAAGGACAAAGAAGACCGCCCACAAAACTTCGATGAACTCCAGCGCGCTGTCTGGGCCGGCAATGTCCACCTCGCCCTCGGTATCCTGTCCACGCCGAGGCTGAGCCTGAAATTGTATTTCTTCAATTCGCCCATTACCTACCGCGTGAACGGCGTCGTTCTCGATGACGGCGTGGAGCGGCTCGGCGGGCCGCAGCGCGTCCGCGATCTCCTGGCACGCCGCGCCGCACGCGCCCGTGTGGCCGCAGCCGGTGAACTGGGGCGAAGCCGCTTTTACCCGGTGGTTATGAAGGGCGCGGTCGGCGAGGCTTACGTCAAGCACAATCTGAAGATTCCGGACGTGGTCGGGACTGGGTCTCTGGACCCTGCCGGCTATTGCGACAGGCTTATGGCGAAGCGACGCAAGGGGGACAATCGCGTTCGCATCGCGGTTGCCGACGAGATTACATGTCTGTCGATCCTCAAAAGAATGCGGGGTCGCGGGCGGCTGATCTTCCCGCTGGTGCCGGATGAACAGGACAAGCCGGGCCTGATACCGCCTTCCTTCCCCCTCGGTATCGCCATCAGCCGCAATGAGCGCCTTGCCCACGTTAAGACCGGCGCTCTCCGCGCCTTCGTCGATGAGGCCCTGACCCAGCACATTCGCGGCAACGCCACGAGCATCGCTTTTTCATATGTGGCCCTGCGAAATAAGATGCGGCAACTTGCCGAGAAAGCCTTGCCGAATGCGCGTCCCGAGATGCTCGACGAATGGACCGCTCGAACCTTCCGGCTCGGCGACCGCCAGCAGACCTGGCGGTTGGAACCTCCTCATTGGCAGGCCGTGCTGCAGGAGGCAATGCTGCTTGCGGGGCGCGGGCCAGGATCGGATGAACTCAATCCCGAAGCGAAGTTTTCAAGATACCCGGCGCAGGACGGGGCTATGTAGCTGCGCGACAAAAAATCAACCCCGTGTGGAGAGTCTATGCCAGTTGGATCTGCTAATGAAGAGCTGGCGGCGAAGACGAGTCTCACCGCCATTCAGGAACTGCAGCGCTTCCGTCAAGAAATGACGGAACTCAAGGGCGAGATCGCGACGTTGAGAAAGGAACTGGCGGGCGCGCCGCCCGCTCCGGCGCCCGCACAGCCTGCGGCCAAACCGGGCCTGAAGCTGGGCAGGCGGATGATTGTCGTGATCTTCTGCCTCGTTATCGGCATTGGCCTGGCGGCTGGCATCCCGTATGTCTACCGGCTCGTCCGGGCTTCCGGTGCCGCCCCCGCCGCGAACAGCGGGGCGGCTACCGCTGGAGCGGCGGCATTCACGCTCGCGGGTTCGAACACCCTCGGCGACGAGTTGGTGCCGCACCTGGTCGCGGCCTTTCTCCGGTCCCTCCATGCCGACGCGGTTGAAATCCGCCGGACGCAGCGGCCGGACCAGTTCGAAGTGCGAGGGCGGCTGCCGGGCGATGCGGCATTTACAACCATCGTTGTCAATGCAACCGGGTCCGAAAACGCCTTTCGCGATCTCGCGGCCGACAAATGCGATATCGGCATGAGTTCCCGGCGGATCACCGCCACGGAAGCAGGCCGGCTTTCCAAGCTCGGCAGCATGACATCGGCCGCATGCGAGCATGTCATCGGACTCGACGGGGTCGCTTTCATCGTCAACAGCAGGAATCGCGTGAAGTCGCTTACGACCGATCAGCTAAACGACCTTCTCAGCTGCCGTCTCGGAAACTGGGCGCAGGTTGGAGGCGCGCCAGCTCCGGTGAAACTCTTTCGCCGGAACGACGATTCGGGCACCTATAAGACTGTGCGGGACCTGCTTCTCGGCGGCGGCGAGATCTGTTCGAGCGCCGACGTGATTCCGGACAGCGAAGAGCTTTCTTCCCGCGTAGCACACGATGAGAACGCTCTCGGTTTCATTGGCCTGCCCTACGTCGGCGCCAACCGGGCGCTGGCGATCGGCGAGGCCGGGGCTCCGGCGCTCGTGCCTAATCCCATCACCGTCGGCACGGAAGAATACGCGCTGTCGCGCCGCCTATATCTCTACACGCCGGATCATCCTGTCAATCCGTGGGTGAAGCGCTTCGTTGACTTCGCCACCTCGGAACCGGGGCAGGAACAGGTCATGCGTGCCGGTTTCGTCGGGCAGAATATTATGGCTCTGCCTGTCGAAGCCGTCTCACGCACCGCCCCTGCGCGATACCGTGAATTGACCGCGGACGCCGAGCGCCTTTCACTCGACTTCCGGTTTGACATCGCCAGTTCCGAGCTGGACAACAAGGCGATTGCCGATTTCGGCCGCGTTGCGTCTTTCTTTCAGGACTCGCGTTCCGGGCGCCGGCTGATGCTTTTCGGATTTGCGGATTCCAGCGGTCCGCGCGCCGGCAATTGCCAGCTCGCGCAGACGCGGTCGGAGACCATCGCCTCACAGCTCCGAGCGCTCCCGGTTCCGGTTGGAACAGTAGTCGGATTCTGCGACGATCTTCCGGTCGCTTCCAACAATACGCCTGAAGGGCGCAACCGCAACAGGAGGGTGGAAGTATGGGTAAGGTGATGACACAACTCGCGATATCCGTGGCTCTCCTTTCGCTTGCCGCTCTCCGGTTGATCTTTCCGAAGCTGGCAACGGACTCGGTCGCGGTCGGCTTTCTTTTCGCCGCGGTGGCGACGTGGCTGCTGCCGCCCCTGCTCGTCATGCTGCCTTTCCGCATCACGACAACAAAGTTCAAGGCCGCCAATGTCGAAGTCGAGCTCCAGGCCAAAACAGAAGGTTCACCTGCGCCCGGACCGCCCGCCCCCGAGATAGCGCCCGCCGATGCAATGCCGCCTTCTCAACCCGCAACTGATGACGCCCGCTCCGTTGCGGTTCGCAATCTTGCGGAAGAATTTCAGACGATCCTCGTGGCCTGGCGGACTAGCGGTGCAAACAGCGACGTTCTGGTGGACGTGGTACTGAGAATGTCCGCCATAGCGAGCGAGTTATCGCCCGCGGAAATAGCGCCTCTCCTGAACGCCGTCACGAGCGGCGCCCGGCTTATCGGTTACGTCCGCCTGCAGCAGCTTCCGGACGACATTTTCTATACCGAGCTGATCAGCGCTCTTGAGTCGGAAGACTGCGTCTTCTGTCAGTGGTGGTGCATTCAGGCCTTACGGTCGCTGAAAGAATCCACTCCGACTGGTTTTGTACGGGACAACGGAAGGCTCAAGCGGCAGCTCAAGAAGATCCCTCGCCGCTCCGACCGTTACGCCGAATTACGCTCGGTTGTGGGACAGATCGAGGACAAGACCACGACCGATTCTCTCGGCGAACGAACTACGCGGAACCGGAGGAGCGTCATGCATGAGTGCTCACCCGCCTGAATGACCGGGCAACAATTAAGTGTTCAAGTCTGTTTCTGCAGAGTTGGCAGCCGCCGGGCGTCGCCGCGCGCGAGCCGGCTTTTGGGATGCGCGCTACATTCCGGACAAGCCGGTGATTTTAGCGGCTCATCGAACCAGGTTTCACGGCACTTCGGCTGTGACCGCATGTAGGCCGTGGTCGCCTCCGGCTCCCTGAGCCCCGTCATGTAGAACAGGAAATCATTGGCCGCGTGCGCGACCGCCACGGCGTTCAAGGTGATGACGCTCGGCGCGATGACCTCGGGTTCATCGACATAACGCTGGCGTTTGCGCTCCTCTTCCGAGATGCTCTCTTCCTGCAGCTTCGCGCTGTTGATCAGGTTGTTACAGAGCAGGCACCCGCTCTCAGCGGTTACCGGCCTGACGACGCTGTATGCATCAAGCACGTCGCCGGACTCACGGTCCACCCGGACCTTCGCCCCAACCTGTACACCAGGTATCAGATATTGATGGACGATGGCGTTGAATAGCAGGCGTGCGCGCATCGTATCGGCAGCAAGAAAAAGATAGTCGCAGTCGGTGAACTTCGCCGCGATCTCCGGATCGAGAACATTCCCGAAGACGGCATCGACTCGCGCTTCCCGGTTTGCGCGGCGGATATTGCGGCGGGCAAGCCTGACTTTCGGCGCGGCCCACCGCGCGGCGAGCCGCCGCAGCCACGTGGGGTTGTTCGCGCTGGCAAGCCATATCAGCGCGTCGAATCCCGAAGCAGCGGTGAGGCGCGGCAGATTATGTGGCTCTGCCCGGTCAGGGTCGGCAAGTACGAAGGTTCCGACCCCGAGACGCCCGAGATATTCGGCCAGCAACGATCCTGCGCCGCCAAGGCCGATGATTCCGATTTTTGCGCGCGCCAGAATGTCCTGGCCGGCATCGCCGAAAAGACGGGCCTGCCGGTCGTGCCGTGGGCTGCGGCCGGAGGGGCGCGACCTCGGCAAAGGCGTCAACATGTGAAGGCTGCCGCCAACAATCGAAGCGCCGGTCAGCTCTACACGCCGCTCGCCCGGCAGCCAAATGTCTCCCGCGATGGCATTCTCCGCAAACACCAGCCCGCCGACGGGCATCCCCCTGTTTATGTCGAGAAGCGCCGGATAGCCACGCTCGTGGGACCGGAGATCGTCGCCCGAAAACCCGACGCTGTCCGACCCGCCGTGGTTGTGGATCGCCAGATAGACAAGTCCCTCCTCGCGGCACGCCGCGATGCGGTCTGCAATAAATTCCGCCTTCAGCCTCCGGTAGCCGCGTTTTCCCGGCACATAGTCGATGCCGTCCACGGCCAGATGCAGGTCGCGGGCGAGCAGCCGGACACCCCGATCATTCCGGGCCAGGCCCGCCGCGATCACCGCGCCGTGCTCGTCGCCGTCCCCGGGAAAAAGATGGTTACTCAGCCGCGCATAGAGCGCCTGCGGCAGCACGAGG
>JASHQT010000153.1 GCA_030039005.1 Bryobacteraceae bacterium | reverse complement strand
ACCGCGCCCCGCACCAGCCTGCGCTACGCCTGGTACGTCGTGATCGTTCTCACCGGGCTGTATATGCTGTCGTTTGTCGACCGCACCATCCTCAGCCTGCTGGTCGGCTCCATCAAGCGTGATCTTGGCATCTCCGATACTCGCATCGGCCTGCTGCAAGGCTTGTCTTTCGCGCTCTTCTACACCCTCATGGGACTACCGCTGGGCCGTCTGGCCGATACGCGCAGCCGCCGCAACCTGGTGGCCGCGGGCGTCTTCGTCTGGAGTCTCTTCACCAGCTTTTGCAGCGCCGCCACAACCTTCTGGTCGCTGTTTCTGACGCGCATCGGCGTCGGAGTCGGCGAAGCGGGACTTTCGCCCGCCGCCTATTCCCTCATCGCCGATTATTTCCCGCCCGAACGCCTGGGCATCGCCATCAGCGTGTATTACATGGGCGTTTTCTTGGGCTCCAGCCTGGCGCTGCTGGTGGGCGGAATCGTGGTTGATACCATGGCGCGCATCCACACCGTGACTCTGCCGCTGCTTGGCACCATCGCAAGCTGGCGCGTGACGTTCCTGATCGTCGGCCTGCCCGGCCTGGCGTTCGCGCTGCTCGCCTACACCATCAAAGAACCGCTACGGCGCGGCATGCTCAAGAGCGCGCAAGGCCAGGCCGCGCGGCTTAGCTTCGGCCAATCCCTGGGCCAGATGCGGCTGCGCTGGCAATCCCTCTTCGGCATTTCGCTCGCCATGGTATTTCAATCCATGGCCAATTACGCGCTGGTCTCCTGGGGACCCACTTATTTCCTGCGCGTGCACGGCTGGACTCCCGGCCAATCCGGGAAAGTCCTCGCCGCGATTCTGCTCATCGCCGGCTGCGGCGGCATGTACACAGGCGGGCGGCTGAGCGACCGCTGGCAGCGCCGGGGAATCGATGAAGCGCCCATGCGCGTGATGACGCTGGGCGCCGCGTTGACCATCCTGTTGCTGCCCATCGGCACGCTGCTTCCCGATGTCGGCTGGACTATCGCGTGTCTCTTTGCGGGTGTGTTTGTCCTGGCGCTGCCCATGGGGATTTCGGCCGCCGCGTTACAACGCATCTTCCCCAACCAGGTGCGCGGCGTGGTGTCCGCGCTATACCTGTTCATCCTCAACATCGGCGGCCAGACCTTGGGCCCGCTGTTGCCGGGAGTTTTCAACGATTATTTGTTCCATAACGGCAAGATGATCGGATATTCTCTTTCGATCACTATGGGCGGCGCGGCGGTTCTGATGCTGATCACGCTGCTGGCGGCCTATCGCCACTACCGCACGCACTATCAAATGATGGCCGCAGTCGCTGCAACGTAAATGCGGCGCTCCATTCCCTTCAGTGGGGAACGCCGTTCTCTGGTCTCGCCGCCGCGGTTTGGCCTTCCAGGGCGACTCTGACGAGCTGGCTGCGCGTGCGCACGCCCGCCTTCCGGAATAACTGCTGCAAGGCCGCCTTGATGGTGGATTCCGACACGCCGATCTCACTGCCGATCTTCCTGTTGGACAGCCCGTCCACCACGCCGCGTAAGACGAATTTCTCCCGTTCGCTCAGTTTCCGATTCCAGCGGGACTGAAACCGCGGATAGCGCTGTGCGAGAAACTGCAGCACTTTTTGGTCCAGCCAAGCTTCTCCGCCGGCCACGAGGCGGATAGCCTCCATCAGGCGATGAGGCGAATCGGAGGCCCGGAAGATACCGGCGGCGCCGTCTTGTAGCACCTCGGCGGACTCGGCTGGATCGAACTCAGTGGCCAGCACCAGGAATTTTCCGCGTTGGCGGCTCTTGCGCGCCGACAGAATGAACTCGCGTGCGATGGCGATGTCCAGTAAAATGACGTCGGCTCCGGAATCCTTCAAGACTTTCAAGGCTTCGGCGGGAGTGGTGCAGGCCCCTACCAGTTCCACGCCATCCTCGGCAGCCAGCAGCCGGGCGAGACCTTCGCGGAAAAGCAGATGGTCATAAACCAGCAACACCCGGATGGGGTGGGGGGACCTCGGGTCACACAGAGACTCGGTCTTCAACGACTCCATGCCGCATCATATGGCGAATCGGGCAAGCAGCCAAGGTCCTCGGCTGAAAGATCAAACGTGCTAACCGAAAGATGTGTCTGATCCAGCCATAATCTACCTGCGCGGCACTGCAGTTTGCATGTACTCTTTAGATAATCTAATAGATTATCTAACGATTGGCTCTTTGGAAGCAAGATCACTGGATGCGGGCCGTTCGATACGGCTACAGTCAGAGTCTACAGCCCGGTCGGCTCCTGTGAATCAGGCTACAAAGATGCTAGAATCAGCTAAAAGACTGCGCTCGACTGGCGAGCGGCTTTCGCCGGGTTGGATTGCCGCTGTTCTCGCCAGCGTGTTCTCTCTGTCGCTCCCCGCACAGACCACATTGACCTGGCAGCAGGTTGAAGACAAGTTCAAAGTAACCAATCCCACACTGAAGGCCGCGCAACTGAACATCGACGAATCGCGGGCCAGCGAGATCACGGCTTACCTGCGCCCGAATCCGGACTTGACGCTTTCGGCGGACGGGTTGCAGATGACACCGAACCAGGGGATTTGGCGTCCGCTTTCCGGCGAGGTGGAGGTGGCCAGCTTCAGCTATCTCCACGAACGCGAGCACAAGCGCGAGCTGCGGCGCGATCAGGCCAGGGAAACCACGGCCGTAACCGAATCGCAATATCTGGACCAGGAGCGCGGCCTCATCTTCAACCTGCGCAGTGCGTTCGTACAGGTTTTGCAGTCCAAGGCGGTACTCGATAACGCCAAGGAAAACCTGGCGTATTGGGACAAGGAGCTGGACGTGAACCGGCTGCGCTTTCGAAGCGGGGACCTGTCACAGGTGGATCTGGACCGGCTGGAACTGCAACGCGTGCAGTTCGAATCCGATTACGAGACCGCGCTGGTGAACCTGCGGACAGCCAAGATCCAGCTTCTGATGCTCCTGAACGAGCGGACGCCCATCGAGCAGTTCGACGTCGAAGGGCGGTTTGACTACACCGACAAGTTGATGCCGCAGGAGGAGTTCCGGAACATGGCCTTGGCCGAGCGCCCGGACCTGAAGGCCGCGATGCAGAACGTGGAGCTGGCAAGGACGACTTATCGGCTCGCGGTGGCCAACGGTTCGACGGATCCGACGTTCAGCGTATGGTATTCGCACAATCCGTCGTTCAGCAATCCGTTCGCGACCGAGACGCTGGGCGGAAGCGTCAGCATTCCCTTGCGCATTTTCGATCGCAATCAGGGGCAGAAGCTGCAGACGCAGATCGACATCGGCCGCAACGAAAAATTGCGGGACGCCGCGCAGGCCCAAGTTTTCAGTGACGTGGACTCGGCCTACGTCACCCTGGTCAGCACCGTGAACCTGCTGCGGCCGTACAAGGCCAAATATCTGGAGCTGGCCAGCTCGGTGCGCGACCGGATGGCGTTCTCTTATCAAAATGGAGGCGCTTCTTTTCTGGATTTTTTGGATGCCGAAAAAGCCTACCGCGATACGCGGCTGGCCTACATCAATCTGGTGGGTTCGTATTTATCCGCGGCCGCGCAAATGAACATGGCCGTGGGTCGTGAGGTGCTGCAATGAATCGCTCAATCGCCGCGGCAGCGATCCTAAGCGCCGCTTTCTGCTTTTTGATCACCGGATGCGAAAGAAGGGTGCACGCCCAGCAGAATGTGGAGGCGTCCAACGGAACCGGCCCATTGCCGGTCACGGTGGAAAAGGACATGGACGCCAACAATTTCCACGTGGATCACCCGGAGCGCTTTCCGCTGGCGACGGCGGGCGAGCGCGACGCCGCGCCGGAGTTGAACGTGACGGGCGTGGTGAGCCCGGATGTGTCCAGACAGGTTCCGGTACCGTCGCTGGCGACCGGGAGGATCGTGGAGATCGATGCACGCCTGGGCGACGAGGTGACCAAGGGGCAGCTTCTGTTCAAGGTGCGCAGCGCCGATATCGCGAACGCGTTTTCGAATTACCGGCAGGCGGTAAAAAACGAGGAGCTGAGCAAAGTGCAACTCATCCGCGCCAACACGCTGTTTGAGCACGGCGCGATTCCTAAGAGCGCGCAGGAGATCGCGCAGAACGCCGAGGACGATAACGTAGTGGTGCTGGAGACGGCCAAGGAGCAGCTCGGGCTGCTGGGCTTGGATCCCGACCATCCCACCGGGATGGTGCAAGTGTTCGCGCCGGTTTCGGGAACCATTACGGATCAGCAAATCACGGATCAATCCGCAGTGCAGTCTTACGGCACGCCGGCGCCGTTCACGATTTCCGATCTTTCGCACGTGTGGATCATGTGCGACGTTTGGGAGAACGACATCGCGCAGGTGCGCGTGGGCGAATACGCGGACATCCATCTGGTGGCGTACCCGGACCGGACGCTAAAGGCGCGGATCAGCAATATTCTTCCCATCATCGACCCCAATATCCGCACGGCGAAGGTGCGGCTGCAGGTGGACAATCCCGGCCTGATGCGCATCGGGATGTTCGTCACGGCGACATTCCACGGCCAAAGCTTGGAAAAGCGCGCTACGGTTCCTTCCACAGCGATTCTGCACCTGCACGACCGGGAGTGGGTGTACGTGCCGCTCGGGAACGGACGCTTCCGGCGTCAGGGAGTGACCGCCGGCAACATGCTGCCAGGAAATATGCAGGAAGTTTTGCAAGGAGTGAAGGCCGGGGATCAAGTGATCGCGAGCGCGCTGGTGTTCGAGAACACGGTGGAACAGTAGGGTGGCGAGCCGATGATACGCAAACTGGTCGATTTCGCGCTTACCAACCGTTTTCTGGTTTTGGCGGCGGCGGTGCTGCTGTTCGGCTGGGGCGCGATTGCCTTTCACCTGCTTCCGGTGGAGGCTTATCCCGACGTAGCCGACAACTACGTCGAGATCGTGACGCAATGGCCGGGCATTTCAGCCGAGCAGATGGAGCAGCAGATCACGATTCCGCTGGAGATCGTGATGAACGGCATACCGCACGTGACGCATTTGCGCTCCTTCTCGTTGTTCGGGCTTTCCGACATCAAGCTGATCTTCGACGACGAAGAAGACAACTTCCGGGATCGCGAGCGGGCGCTGGAGCGGATCACCGAAGTGAACCTGCCGCCTGCCGCGGTCGCCGCCGGCGTGCAGCCGCAGATCCAAACGGACTGGAGCCCGGTCGGCCAAATCTACTTCTTCACCTTGCATAGCAGCAACCCGGCCTATGACGTGATGGAGCTCAAGTCGCTCGAAGATTGGGTGGTGGAGAAGAACCTCAAGGCGGTGCCGAACATCGTGGACGTCGCCAGTTTCGGAGGCCCCACGCGGGAATACCAGGTGCGGGTAGATCCCGAAAAGCTGATCTCTTATGGCTTGAGCATCGGCCAGGTGGAACAGCAGCTTTCCAACAATAATGCCAACGGGGGCGGCAGTTTTGTCGAGGCGGGGCTGCAGCAGGTGAACATCCAGGAAGTCGGTCTGGTCAGAAACGTTCAGGACATCGAAAATACGGTGATCACCGCCAAGGGAGGCACTCCGGTCCGCGTGAAGGACATCGCGGTGGTCGCGCAGGGGCCCAAAATTCGCCTGGGCCAGTTCGCGCGCTGCATCCGGCGCGAAGACGGCAAGCTCATCGATGACGACGACGTCGTTTCGGGCATCGCGCTGCTGCGGAAGGGAGCCGACGCCGATACCGCGCTGCAGGGACTCCACAAGAAGGTGGAGGAGCTGAACACTACCATTTTGCCCAAGGGCGTGAAGGTGGTCCCGTTCCTCGACCGCAGCGACTTGGTTCACTTCACCACGCACACTGTGCTGCACAACTTGACCGAGGGCATCATTCTGGTCGTGATCATCCTGTTTCTGTTCCTCGGAAATGTGCGCGGAGCGATCATTGTCGCGCTGACCATCCCGTTTTCTCTGCTCTTCGCCGCGACGTGCTTGAATCTCAGAAACATTCCGGCCAACCTGCTGTCGCTGGGGGCGTTGGATTTCGGAATGGTGGTGGACGGCGCCGTGGTGATGGTGGAGAACATCGTCCGGCATCTGAGCCGGCACGATACGGACGGGCGTTCGACGAAACAGAAGATCTCGGATGCGGCGCACGAGGTGCAGCGGCCGGTGTTCTACGCCGTTGCCATCATTATCACCGCGTATTTACCGATCTTCACGCTGCAGCGCGTGGAAGGGCGGCTGTTCAAACCCATGGCCTGGACCGTGGCGTTTGCACTGCTGGGCGCCATTATCTTTTCCCTGCTTCTGGCGCCGGCGCTGTGCAGCTTTTTCTTTCCCAAAGGCACGCGGGAATGGCGCAACCCGGTGCTGACCTGGCTCACCGCGGGCTACCGCAAGACGCTGAGACTGGCCATTCGTTTCCGCTACGTGACAGTGGCGTTGGGGCTCGCGGGGGAAGCCGCGGCGCTGTCTTTGGTGATCGGCGGTTTCATCGGATCGGAATTTCTGCCGCATCTGGATGAGGGCGCGCTGTGGGTGCGCGGCACGCTCGCGCCGAGCACTGGCCAGACGGAAGGAATCCGGCTATCGAATCAGGCGCGGCTCATCGTTTGTTCCTGGCCGGAAGTGATCCAGTGCACCAGCCAGACCGGACGGCCCGACGATGGCACCGATACCACTGGCTTCTTCAATACCGAATACTTCGTCGACTTGAAACCCAAGGAGCAGTGGCGCCCAGCCTTTCACCAAAACAAGGATTTGGTGATCGCCGCCATGGATCGCGAGCTGGAGAAAATCCCGGGGGTGGTATGGGGCTTTTCCCAACCGATCGCCGACAACATGGAAGAGGCGGTCAGCGGCGTCAAAGGACAGCTGGCTACCAAGATATACGGCGACGACTTGCACGTTCTAGAGGACAAAGCCGATGAGATCGCCAAGGTGATGTCCAAGGTGCCGGGCATTCAGGATCTGGGCGTACTTCATGTACTGGGGCAGCCGAGCGATAACTTCGTAGTGGACCGCCAGGCGGCGGCGCGCTATCAAATTAATGTGGCTGACGTGCAGGACGCCATCAATACCGCGGCCGGGGGAAATGCCGTCACGCAGGTGTTGCAGGGCGAGGCGCGCTATGACCTGGTAATGCGTTATCTGCCGCGGTTCCGGAACACCAAGCAGGCGATCGAGAATATCCGCCTGCTGGCGCCCACCGGCGAGCGCGTATCGCTCGCGCAGCTATGCAAAGTGCAAGAGAGCGACGGCGGATCGGAAATTTACCGCGAGGGCAACCAGCGCTACGTGGCCATTAAGTACAGCGTGCGCGGCCGCGATCTGGGCGGCGCGGTGGAACAGGCGATCAAAGACGTCGGCGCGAAGGTAGAGCTGCCGCGCGGGTATCACATCGATTGGGAAGGCGAGTACGAAAGCCAGAAGCGCGCCAATGCCCGGCTGGCCGTGGTGGTGCCGTTGACCGTTCTGTTGATCTCCATCATTCTCTACAGCATGTTCCGCTCGTTCAAGTGGGCGGCGCTGATTCTGGTCAACTTGCTGCTGGCGCCCATCGGCGGTCTGGCGGCGCTTTTGGTCACGCACACCAACTTCAGCGTTTCCTCGGGTGTCGGGTTCCTCGCGCTGTTCGGGGTTTCGGTGCAAACCGGCGTGATCATGCTGGAATATATCAACCAATTGCGTGTGCGCGGGCACAGCATCGTGGATTCGGCCGTCGAAGGCGCCGTGCTTCGGCTGCGCCCGATCATGATGACCATGCTGGTGGCGACGCTGGGTCTTTTGCCGGCCGCCACGTCGCACGGCATCGGGTCCGATTCGCAGCGGCCCTTTGCGATCGTCATCGTGGGCGGGCTGATTTCGGACCTGGTGATGAGCATTTTCCTGCTGCCCACGTTGTACGTCTGGATGGCCGGCAATAACGACGTGCTTCCGGAGGCGGAAGGGGAGTTTGACGAGCAGGTGTAGCGGGGTGGCCCAGCCGATCGCTCGCACTTCCGCAAACCGCTGACTTCCGTGGATCGCCGCATCGCGCGGGACCGCTGGCGACGGGCGCTTCCGGAAACCCAATTCGCGTCACGCCCCACAGGTTCCAGGTAGAACGAAGCTGACGCCCGTCCGGCTTTACAAGCTGGGAACGAAAGGTGAACGAGTGACGAAAAAAGAAGTTCGCGCACGAATCGAGAAACTGGCGATCATTCCGGCGGTTCGCGCCGCCACCGACGAGGACGCCTTGTTCGCCGCCGAGGCGGTATCCCGCGGCGGCCTTCCAATCGTGGAGCTCACGATGACGGTGCCGAAAGCGACGGAGCTGATCGCTCATCTGCTTAACAAGCATCCGCACATGCTCGTGGGGGCCGGAACAGTTTTAAGTCTGGAGGTAGCGAAGGCCTGTTTGGCGGCCGGCGCGAAATTCATTTCCAGTCCCGGACTCGATCTCGAAATACTCGATTTCACGGTGAAAGCCGGAGTGATCGCGATGCCTGGCGCCTTGACACCCACCGAAATCATGGCGGCGGTGAAGGCGGGCGCGGACTTCGTAAAGATCTTCCCGTGCTCGCAACTCGGCGGCGTAGACTATCTTCACGCGCTCAAGCGTCCGTTTCCCGGCGTTGCGTTCGTAGCGGCGGGAGGCGTGAATCAACAAACGGCAGGACAGTATCTGGAGGCCGGCGCCGCCGCGGTCGGAATCGGAAAAGATTTGATTCCGCCGCGTGCCATCTCCACTCATGAAGCCGCCTGGATCGAGGAATTGACGCGGCGGTACGTTGAGACGGTCAAATACCTACGTGAAACGGCGTAGTTGGGCTGATTAGCAGCTCGGCGCGCACTACTGCTGGACGTAGACCGGGAAGCTGGTCCCTCCTGTGAATGTATTGGGGGCGATCACGTGCTGCAGGACGACGTTTTCGGTCTGCGGCGGCGCCTCAAAATTGATTTGGAAAATACCCGCCGCGAGGCCGTATGCCGCTCCCGTGAAGCTGATCGGAAGAACATTGGGAACTGCCGAATTCTGGGCATACCACCCGAGCTGGAGCGTCAGCGGAAGCGACGCGAGAGGTAGCCCGTTGACCTGCCCGTCCACGCTCGGCGGTGTCGAATTCCCCGCCCC
The DNA here is from genome assembly GCA_030039005.1 of Bryobacteraceae bacterium. The sequence goes on along the minus strand of JASHQT010000153.1, from coordinate 9,276 downwards.
GGCCAAGTACAGTTCCAAGACCGAGCCCGCTTTGGCCGGATTGGATTCCGAGTTCAGCGTGAAGTCCTCGTTCATCACGGCCAAAGCCTGCAGATTCGTCGGCACCGCCGGCGCCTGAACGATATTCGATTTCGCGCCGTTGTAGGAGACCTGAATCGACGTGCTGGTTTTCGAGGCGAGCTCAAACGGCGCCATCAAGTCGATCTGCTGCGCGCTCACCGAAAGCAGCGGAACCGCAACACCGCTGAACGTGACCTCGACTCCGGCCACCGTGGTCGCTAGAACTCCCGAGTTGATGATGCCGGGAGTGGACGTGGACGGGCCCAGGTTGGCGCCGATAATCTGGATCACTTCGCCGGGCGCGATCTCAAGGAACGGCTCGGGACTGGGAAGGCCGGCGGGTGTGATTGAGTTAATCGTAATTGCGGACGGCGTTGCATCGATCTTGTCGACGTAGGCTGCAGAATCGTTCGCGGTGGTGCCGGCGACGTAGGCGAACCCGGAGGAATCGAGCGTGAGGCCGGCGATCGAATTGTAGGCGGTGGAAAAAAGCAGTCGCGTAAAGTCCGAGCTGAACTTGCTAATAAACCCCAACTCTCCGAGCTCGAGCGGGCCCACGCTCGGCAGCGAATTGCCGGCGGGGTTAATCCCGCCCGCGATCCACGGCTCGCCCGAGCCGTCCACCGCGATCGCCGTGGGTATCAGGCAGCCCGGCGCGCCTTCGTAAGTCAGGCCCAGGACGGAATGCGCCTCCGGATCGAGCTTCAAAACGACGGCGTTGCCCTGCGGTTCATAAAAGCTTGGTCCGATGCTGAAGGCGTAGCAGCTTGCGCTGGCTTTCGGTTGATAAGCATTCGGCGATGACGGCTGCGAAAGGCCCGCCGTCTCGCCCGTAAGAAAAATATTGCCGGATCGATCGAACGTGAGTGCATTCAATGAGTCATACGCCGGGCCTCCGATATAGGTGGCGTATTCAAGCGAACCGGTGGGACTGAAGCGCGCGAGGAATCCATCGCCGTCATACGTGCCGCCGCCGTACTTGGGCTGAAGCGCATCGGAGGTAACGGGGAAATCGGAAGAAATCGTCGAACCGACCACCCAGGCGTTGCCCGAAGCATCGATCACGAGGTTATTGCCGTACGTCGCGCAGCTTCCGCCGAGTAGCGTCGAGTAAACGAGGGATTCACCGTTTGCCGAGAGCTTGGTGACAAACGCGGCGCCGGTTGTGTTGTAGCCCGCAAGACCTCCGGTAATCGCACAGTTGGCTCCGGCAGTGGACTCGAACGCGTTCGGGGTCACCGGGTAGTTGCCTTGCGTGGCGCCGATGATGACAGCTTCGCCGGTGCTATCGACGGCGATGGCCGGCGTACTATAGGCAGAGTTTCCGAGCAGCGCGGCGTAATCCAGTTGAGAACCATCGGGGCTGAGCTTGGCGACAAAGACCGGCTCTCCTAAGCTGGAGCCAGTGGCTTTGAACTGGTAGGCGCCGGGAGTGACCGGGAAATTCGTGCCGCTTGTCAATCCGGTGATATAGGCGCTGCCGGACGGGTCCACGGTGATGCCGGTGGCGGTGTTGCTCCCAGCGCCGCCGAAATACGTGGAGTAGAGGATCTGGCCGCTGTCGGGACTCCACTTGGTGACAGATACGTTGAATTGAATCGCCTGTCCCAACGTGAGCGCCGAATTGGCGGGAGAGACAAAAGTGACGTTGGGCGCGATGGCGTAGGGCAGCGGAAGGGACGACCAGGTCGCACCGGAGTTTGTGCTTTGATAGACCACGTTGAACGCGGCGGCGTACAGAGTGGATGGGTTCCGAGGGTCGATGGCAAGCTCATACTGCTGCGGATTCGGGAAGGTGGTCAGCGTGGTGAAACTCTGCCCACCGTTGGTGCTTTTCATTACGGCGGAATTGAAGACCAGGTAGACGGTGCTGGGGTCGGTGGGCGAGATCACGATCGTCTGATTATTTGAGACCATTTGATTCGCGCCGGCGGTCCAGGTGTTTCCCGCATCGGAGGAAAGCAGGAGCGGGCCGAGGGGAGTGCCGACGACCAGCGATCCGTTCGATCCGACAGCCATGGCAATGACAACGGGCGGCTGTTGTTCGAAGTCCAAGGGCAAGGTGAGCGGGGTCCAGCTTTGTCCGGAGTTCGTGCTGCGGTAAAGAACGGCCGGATTCTGAACCCCGGCATATAGGGTGCCGGCCTGTGTGGGATGGGCCACCAGCACGGTGATCCCAGTGCCCGCGATCCCGTTGGTTGACGCCTGCCAGGTGGAAGCGCCGTCGGTGCTGATGAAAATGCCTTTCTGCGTGGCGGCGTACAGCGTAGTGGAAGAGCCTGCATCGACGGCCAGCAGCGAGACCTGTCCGGAGAGTCCTGTGTCCGCGGCTGCGGTGAATGAACCGCCGTTATCGGAACTGTTGAAGATGCCGGCGTTGGTGGCGACGTAGAGCACCGATGGCGCGGACGGAGCGGCAGCGATCGCGGACACGGTGACCGAAGGACCCAGAAACTGGTTGCTCCAGGTTTTTCCGGAGTTCGACGTGGTGGCAAGCGGCGCCGAAGCGGGCTGGCCCTGGAGCGCATTGACGGTGGGGAAGTTGGGGGAATCGGTGTTGCCGGTTACATACAGGTTGCCCTGCGAGTCGCGCGCAAAACCGGCTGCGAGACTGCTCCCGCTTCCGCCGAAGGTCTGATCGAAGACAATGGCCGGATCGATGACCAGCGCGCGCTCGGGGTCATAGGCGCCGATGCGGAATCCGACTTGAGCTCCTTTGCCGATCTGATAGGCGACATCCACCGGCTGATTTACGCCCGCAACAATCTGGTAAGCAAATGGTTTGGGCTGCCGGATCTCGAACCCGCCTGCGCGCAGAACCAAATCGCCGTTGGCTTCGACATGCATTTCGTCGGCGCCGGAGAACGCGAGCCGGATGCGCCGGGGATCGGTTCGGGCGGCAATGTTAAAGTCGTATTCCAGGCGCTCTTGATTTCCCCGGAACACAGCGTCAATGCCCGGATAGATGCCGGTCCAACGGACGCGGCCGAACAGAGCATAGGACGCGCGTTGCGCGCCGAAGACATATGTCGCCCTCCCCGGCATCGGGTCCAGCCCTTTGACCGACGATTTCGGATTCACGTCCGCCAAGGCGATGCGCACGGAATGGCCGCCGATATTCAGGACCCCGCCGCCGGAGGAAAGCGACAGCGCATAAGCACGGCCGTGCGCAACATATTCACCATCACGCGCTTCAAACGCGACCGCGTTAGGTTGTTGCAGCACACCGTTGGCCGCGGCACAACCGCACCAAGTTAAGAATAGGCAAAGAAAAACGCGCACAAACTTACCTCCGAAGCTTGGACGCGGAGTTGAGTAGTTCGATTGTAGCACCAGGGGCGCGCGGTTCACGTTCTCTTCTCCTTACGATTTGAGAACTTCGCGCGGGTATAATAGAGAGCTAATGTGATGATTTACCCGCTTGGCGACCGCGTTCTTCCTACATTCATTCACACTGAGATCAATACATGAAGCTTACTTGGACCAAGACCGACGAGGCGCCCGCGCTCGCGTCGTACGCGCTGCTACCCATCCTGCGAGCGTACTCGAAGGGGACAGGCGTGGAGATCGAAACGGCTGACATCTCGCTCGCTGGACGTATCATCGCCAACTTCCCGGAGTGCCTGCGGAACGACCAGAAGATTCCCGATGAGTTGACGCGCCTGGGGGAGCTGGCGCAGACACCAGAGGCCAATATCATCAAACTCCCCAACATCAGCGCCTCGATTCCGCAACTCCGGGAAGCGATTGCGGAACTTCGCGGGAAGGGCTACAACATCCCCGATTATCCCGAGACGCCCGCGACCGAAGAGGAACGTGCAGTGCAGGCCCGCTTCGCCGTGGTGCTGGGTTCGGCGGTGAACCCCGTTTTGCGCGAAGGCAATTCGGACCGTCGTGCTTCGAAGTCGGTGAAAGCGTTCGCGCGGAAGCACCCACACCGGATGATGAAGGGCTGGCCTGAATCGGGTTCCGTCACGCGTGTGGCCCACATGAGTGCCAAGGATTTCTACGGCAGCGAGAAATCCACGACGGTAAGCGCCGCAACCAACGTGCGCATCGAATTTGTGGATGCAGCCGGCGCGGTGAAGGTGCTGAAGCAGAACATCCCGCTGCTCGCAGGCGAAGTGATCGACTGCGCGGTGATGAACGTGGCGGCGCTGCGGAGATTTTATGCCGAGCAAATGGCCGCCGCGAAAGCGGACAATGCTCTGTTGTCGCTGCATCTGAAGTGCACCATGATGAAGATCTCCGATCCCATCATGTTCGGGCACTGCGTGGGGGTGTATTTCGCCGATGCCCTGGAGAAGCACGCGGGCGCGATCCAGGAAATCGGCGGCAACGTCAACAATGGACTGGCCGACATCCTCGGCAAACTCGATCAGCTTCCGGCCGGCAAGAAGGCCGAAATCGAAGCCGATATCGCGGCTTGCTACGACAAGGGCCCCGGTTTGGCGATGGTCGACTCGCGGGCGGGCAAGACCAACCTGCACGTTCCCAACGACGTGATCATTGACGCATCCATGCCGGTGGTGATTCGCGACGGCGGCAAGATGTGGAACAAACGGGACGCGCTCGAAGACACTGTGGCTATGATCCCGGACCGCTGCTACGCCACCATGTATGCGGTCATGATCGAGGACTGCAAACAGCACGGGCAATTCGATCCGGCGACCATGGGCAGCGTGTCCAATGTCGGGCTCATGGCGCAAAAGGCCGAAGAGTACGGTTCGCACGACAAAACGTTTACCGCTCCCGGCAATGGCACGATTCGCATCGTGGATGCCGGCGGCACAACGCTGCTCGAACAAAGCGCCGAGCGCGGCGATATCTTCCGCGCCTGCCAGACGAAAGACGAGGCCATTCGTGATTGGGTAAAGCTGGGTGTCACACGCGCGCGAGCAACCGGCGCACCCGCGGTATTCTGGCTCGACCCGGATCGTGGTCACGACGCGCAAATCATTCGAAAGGTGACTGCCTATTTACGGGAACACGACCTCTCGGGACTGGAAATCAAGATCATGAAGCCAGTGGACGCGATGAAATTCTCGCTGGAGCGGATTCGCCGCGGCGAGGACACCATCTCCGTCACGGGGAACGTGCTTCGTGACTATCTCACCGACCTGTTCCCGATTCTCGAGTTAGGGACCAGCGCGCGGATGCTCTCCATCGTGCCGCTGCTTGAAGGCGGCGCAATGTTAGAAACCGGGGCCGGCGGTTCGGCGCCCAAGCACGTGCAGCAGTTCGTGAAAGAAGGGCATCTGCGCTGGGACTCGCTAGGTGAATACTGCGCGCTGGTGCCCTCGCTGGAGTTTATCGCGACGAGGACCGGCAACCGGCGCGCCGCGTTGCTTGCAAAGACGCTGGACCAGGCCATCGGCCAGTACCTCGAAGACGCCCGCGAGCCTTCGCGCAAGGTGAACGAGATCGACAACCGCGGCTCGACATACTATCTCGCGTTGGCGTGGGCCAAGGCACTCGCCGCTCAGGACGAGGACGGGGAGTTGAAGCAACGCTTCACTCCGGTAGCCGCCGCGCTCGCGGAGAATGAAGGCCAGATCACTCAGGAGTTGCTGGCGGCGCAGGGCAAGCGGGTGGACATTGGGGGATACTATTTGCCGGACGATGCCAAGTGCGCCGTGGCGATGCGGCCGAGCGCTACGCTGAACGCCATCATAGATCGAATGTAGACGTACGCGCGTGGATGTCTCTATGGGCGCGGCGCGAAGACGACCTTGGGCGAATCGGGGAAGCGTGGCCGCACGGCGGAGCGAGTAGTGTTAGCTGCCCGGCCGTGGACTCCAGTTCGAATCGACGAGCCGGAACAACTGGTAACGCAAATGAGCGCTTCGCCGTTGTAGGCGTTCAGTCCTCCGATCGCCAGATAAATTAAGCCGGAACTCGTTCCGCTTGGCACGGTCACATTCATCTGGTAGCCGGCTCCGATGGCGAGTGACGTTCCCGGCTCAATGCCGGCGTAGTCAATCGTCGCCGTCACGTTGGAGAATGTGACACCCAGGGAGCTGAGGTTGGTGGCGTAGCCCGAGGAGTCCAGCGCGCCAAGGCCCGTAAGATAAATCGCCAATTCCTCACCGACGACGGCGGGGTTCAGAGGGCTGACGATCGTGTTGTTGGCGTGGAAAACGGCTGCTGCGGAAGTTGCACTATTGAAGATGCCGGGTTGGGTCTGGCCCAAGTAGTTACTGAATGTGTTCGACGTGCCCAGGCTGTTGACCACCTGAATCGAGGCGATGCTGGTGTCGATACCCAGCGGGATCGCCGCGTTGATCTGGCCGGGGCTAACGTAACGGATGTCGGCCGGAACTCCATTCACCAGCACTTGCACGCCCCCCAACTCATTGGGAAGAGTGGGGTCCGTCGCGGTTTTGGTTGCCAGGTTGGCGCCGAAAATCGAGATGAATTCCCCGGGCGCCAGCTCCGCGGTGAAGGGGACGAGAGAACCTGCGTTCAAGATGCCGGTCGGAAAGATATAGGGCGCCGAAGTGGGAGCCGACGTGTAGCTGGGCCCCTCCAGCAAGATTTCGATGCCTAGGAATCCGGAGCCCGCGTTCGCAAAGCCGATCGCGAATGTGCCATTCGGGCCGAAGAAGTATGCGTTGTCGAAATCAGTGTAGGTGCTGCCCGCGAGGGTTAGGAGAGCGAGGTAACTGTCATCCGCGGTGAAGCTGCCGCGTGGCGGGCCCACCGCGTTGTCCCGCTCGTGCGCTAGAGCTTCCGCGCCGTTGCCATCGGTGAGGACGTCGTAGCCGCCATAGGTGCTGTTGAGCCAGACACAGCCGCAATTGCTGACCTGGGAATCGTCCTGAAAGAACCCGCCTGTGTAGTACGGAATATTGGTAACGAAGGAAGCGGTGGAGTCCTGTCGCACGCCGACAATGAAGTCGGTATCCTCGGGATCGCCACCGAAAAAGAAATTACCATCGGGCGAAAAATAAAAGTCCTTGGTGCCGGACATCAAGTTAGTATCGAGATCAGCCGTCGTCAGCTCGTTACCGAATGTCACGGCGGCGGCGCCGGAGTTCACGGAATACTTCACCCCGGAGAAAGCCGGCTGCGTCAGCGCCGTGACGTTCAGCCCTAGGGTCCCGGTGAGGGCCGTGGTGGAGACTGTACTGCCGGCGCCCGTCATCGTAAATGAGTAAGCGCGCGTTTGGCTCAAGTCCAAAGCCAGAGCGGGAACGCCTACACCGATAACCGAAAATGTGCCCTCAAGCGAAGGCGTCGAAGTGGGCGCCGGTGCGGCAACGAACAGGTCGTTATAGCCGCTGTTGTTATCGGTCGTGCTTCCTACCGCGACTTGGGATGGCGACACCAGCAAATTGATCTCATCGCCCTTGAATTTGGAGTAAACGAATTGGAGCGGTGTGGACATATAGCCGTAGCCGCTGGCGGCGATGGTGTAGGTGCCGCTGCCGGTAATCGATGTGACCGTGTTTTCGGCCGCATCGGCAGCCTTTGCGGTGAGGGCATAGGTTCCATCACCACCGAACACGATGCTGCCGTAGACGGCTATGGCTTCCTCAAGATCGTTAGAGGAATTATACCCGCCGAGCCACATAACCTGGCGGAAGTAATACGTGCCCTTCAGCAATCCATTACCGCTGGTATCCCAGCTTTGTGCGGCGCCGGGCCAGGCCGCCACCAGGAACAGAAGCACACAGCTCCAAACGAGTCGTTTCATATTTTGGATTTTGGATGCACCGGACGCGAGAGGACGCGACATCTTTCAGTGTAAGCCGTTTGCGAGTTTCCAGTAGGGATGGGTGAACGGGGCCTGCGTCGGATGAAAATGGAAGAAAAGCGGTCCACGTGGCGTCTAAATCCCCGGTGGTTGATCTGATCGATCGCCAGAGCAGCGCCGAGCTTGTTGCAGCCTGCCGGTCGGGCGACCGGGAAGCGTTTCGTGCGCTCTACGATCTTTATAAAGACCGCGTTTATTCGGTCGCACTTTATTTCCTGCATGGCGATCGAGCGGCGGCTAGCGACGTCGTCCAGATGGTCTTCTTGAAAGTAATTGCGAATCTGAATCGATTTCGTGGGGATGCCGATTTCTCCACCTGGCTGTATCGATTGGCCGTAAACGCCTGCATGGATGCGGTGAAGCGGCGTAAATCCGAACCGCTGGTCTCCAGCGATTTGGAGGCGTTTGCGGACCCAGCCTCGCAGGAACAGGATTACGCCCGCGCTCAAGTAGCCAGTTCGGTGCGGAGTGCCGTTTCGGCGCTGCCGCCGAAGTATCGAATCGTGGTCTTGCTGCGCTATTTCGACGATCTCTCCTATGAACAGATGGCGCGTGTACTGCGCTGTTCGATGGGCACAGTGGCATCCAGACTCAACCGCGGTCATCGGATGCTGGCGGATCGGCTCCAGGCCTTGAAAGGCACGCATGTCTGAGCAGGAAAAAGCAGAGTTCGGAAGGAAAATGTTGGATCATCTTCCGTTGGTCGAGGCTCCAGATGCAATCTGGCCGGCCATCGAGACCGAGCTCGATCGCCAGCGGTCAACGCCGCGCTCTCACCGGCTCGCGTGGCATTGGGTACTTGCTGCCGTATCGGCGGCAGCGGTCGTCTGCGCGGTCTACTGGACGTTCGAACGCCGCGATCCATGGATCGAAACGAACGCCCACTCTCGAATGACGCTGGGGATTGGGGCGATCGGATCCGTAGAACTCGAGCCCGGCACTCGTTTAAGGGTAGTGGCAGATCGTCCCAATGAGCATCGTCTTGTCCTCAGTCACGGTGAGATTCGAGCTACGATTTCCGCTCCGCCCAGGTTATTCTTTGTGGATACTGCGTCTGCTACCGCGATCGATCTTGGCTGCGAGTACACGCTCTCAGCCAACGATCTGGGCCTCGGTTCGCTCACGGTAACCAAGGGTTGGGTGTCCTTCCAATGGAAGGGCGTCGAATCGCTGATCCCAGCGGGCGCAAGCTGCCGAACCTATCCTCGTATCGGGCCGGGCATTCCATATTTTGACGACGCCCCTGACAACTTGAAACAAGCCGTGGACGATTTCGGCCTCGCGAAAGACCAGGAAGGCGCGCTGAAAACGATTCTCGCGCTGGCACGGGTCCGCGATACCTTGACCCTGTGGCATTTGCTGCAGCGGGTGGATGTTCCAGAGCGGCGGCTGGTATATGATCGCATCGCGGCACTGGTTCCAATCCCAGCGGGCGTTTCGCGCGAGCGGGCGCTGCA
>JASHQT010000013.1 GCA_030039005.1 Bryobacteraceae bacterium | reverse complement strand
ACTTCGCGGCCCGTGCCGATGTAGAGATTGCCGTTAAACCAAGCCGAGGACCAGGCAAACGAATTGGCATCGCTGCCGGGCGGTCCAACCACCGTTGCCGGGCCGCTGCCGCTGCTAAAACCGCCCGTGGCGATCTTGGTATAGGAGGCAGGCAATGGCTGCGGCTGCCTTTCGAGGCCCACGACGGGTGCGCTAATGACGGGGAAACTGACAGGCCCTTCCAGCATGTTGTAGTGGTTGTAGCCATTCTGGCCAAGAGGCATCGCGTAGCTGAAGGGCAAATTGGTGGACGATACCGGCACCAGCCCATCGTTCGCTCCCTTGTCCAGCGTATCCAGGATGAGACTGGAGATCAGCAGAACCAAGTTGACATTGCCAGCCTCTCCCTTATCGCTGTTCCCGGCGTACGTGTAAAACTGAATACCGGCCTGGGCGAAGATCGGGTCGGCTTGCTGGCGGAAGGGTCCCATCACGGCGACTTCCATGGATTGGACTGCCGCATTATTCAATCCCAGGGCGCTCGCCAAGGCAGAACCTGCGCCGAAGGCCCAATCAGCCAGTGGCGTACCCTGATTCGGAGTCGCGATCGTGATCACAGCTTTGACCATCGGCGCGATGGTTGGATCGAGAGCCGTAAATTCAGGGTTCAGGAGCGCGCCTTGGATGTCCAGGCCTCCTTCGGAGTGTCCGACGAGGTACATCTTGGCACCATTAAAATGCGCCGAGACAGTTTGGAGATATCCCTTGAGTGTGATGCCATTGGTTTGCCAGGCGGCGTCGTTGCGCGAGTTATCCGGGTTTAAGCTAATGAAAGCGGTGCGGTAACCAGCGGCATAAGCCATGTTGTACATCAGGTTGGGGGTTCCCGCGACTTGGTTGTACCACCAATCCGACGCCGTTCCATTCAAGCCATGCACGAAAACCAGGATTGGCCCGCTTTGCGCGCCGGGAAGAATCGAGCCGTAGAAGATGTTGGGCGGACCGTTCGGGTCGGGGGCGGGAGTCGCCTGACCGTACGCCATCGTTGAAGTTAGCGATATTAACAGGAGCCCAAAGATAGACTTAGTTGGCCACAGCCGATTGCGACCTATAGGTGCGGTAACTATGCGACGTTTGAGAGTTCGTGGAAAAAGAGAGTCTTGCATCTTTGAGTCGACCTCCGATCGCCAAGACATGCGCCCTGAGTCTGGTTTCGTCGCGGGCGCCAACCAATTTAAGCTGAAAACACGTCAAGGTTAGCATCTGTTGCGAAGACGTGTCTAGATCATTGGGGCTCCAACTAGACCGGCAAAGTACTAGCAGTAAGGTTGCAAAGACACTTACATAGCGTTGTTCACGTATCGGATGCAATCGGGAGGCGGCGGGAAATGTTACTTCGGTACTGGTAGAGCTTGATAGTGACTTAAGCCATCCTTTATACTCAGGCTCCAGAGGTTCCATCCGCATGCCATTTTCGTTAAGAACGTTGTTTTCCATCACTTGTGTTCAGCGTTGCGTACTGGCACTTTCTTTCGGCGCCAGCATGCCTCTGCTGGATGCCGCCATTACCAACGTTCAACTCCAAACCTCCGTGCCCTCCCCGCAACTACTCGGGACGGTGATTCAACTCACGGCATCGGGGCAAGATTCCAACCTGGGAATTCTCAGCTATAAGTTCGAGGTCGAGGCGCCGGGAGCGACCAGCTTCTCGCTGCTGGAGGACTTCGACGTAATCAACACCTTTACGTGGGTACCTAATTATTCTGAGGGCATTTATCAATTACGCGTGACAGTGAGGGATTATAAAGCCGGTACGAGCGCCCAGACGGTGGTCCCATTCACGGTGCAGCCATTGGTAACCGGGACTCTTCCTGTTGTGGTGCCGACATCGAATCCACTGGTGGCGCTGTTCGGCGCTCCCAATTGCCCTGCGGGCAGCACCATGGCCGTGGTTTTTCAGCTGGAGGGTTCCTCGGTCCAGACCTCGACGGACGCGCGGTCCTGCCATCCGGGCTCGGAGAATTTCTACATCGGGGGGATGATGGCGAGCAGCACGTATTCCATGCACGCTGTGGTGACCACGGGCAACAGCGTGACGGAAAGCTCCACGGTCTCATTCACCACGGGCGTCGTGCCAGCGAGCCTCACCATTGCGACCAGCAGCGTTCCCGTATCGCCTGAACCGGGCACCGACACCAGTAGCGACATCGTGCTCTCGGGTTATAGCAGTTCACCGGAGTTCCCCGTGGCGACCGATCTGAACGGCAATCTGCTGTGGTATTACGTTGGTAACTTACAGTTGGTCCGTCCGGTTCCGGGCGGGACGTTCCTCGCTTTTCCCGATGGGTTTGGCACCGGAACGGGCACCTGGCCGGGAATTAGCCGGCGCCAGATTCTGCGGGAGTTTGACGTGGCCGGCAACATTGTGCGCGAGACGAATGCCGACCGCGTCTATGAGCAGCTTCAGGCGCTTGGCTTGAGTGATCCGTTGAGCTATTTCAACCACGATGCTATCCGCCTGGCGAACGGAGAAACGATCGTGATTGGCGAAGTGCAGCGCATCTATCCGGCTGGCACGCAAGGCTCGAAGACCTCGATCGACATCATTGGCGATGCCGTGATCACTCTCGACAACAACTTTCAAGTGCTCAACTATTGGAACGCCTTCGATCACGTTTGCGCGAGCAAGGACTGCCTTCACATCAATGCCGCGGGGGACTACAATTGCGTGCAGAACGCTACGACGGGAGTTACTCCGCAGGGCTGCCCGGAGAAGTTGTTATCTTCACCCGCCAACGACTGGCTCCACATGAACAGTCTCCAATATCTGACCGCGGATGGCGATATCCTGGCTTCGCTACGGAGTCAGAATGCCATTGTCAAGATCGACTATGAGAACGGCACGGGCACCGGCGACATCCTGTGGGTCCTCGGACCAAACGGAAGTTTCACTCTCCAAGGCACGCTTGGCGAACCTTATCCTTGGTTCTCCGGGCAGCACAACGCGTCATTCCTAGACGCTGGGGAGACAACGCTGATCGTCTTCGACAACGGAACCACGCGCCACGAGATGTACGGCGGGGACAGCCGCGGCCAGGTTTGGAGCGTAAATCAGACGAACATGACCGCCCAACTGGTGTTCAACGCCGACTTGGGCGTTTATTCCGGCGCCCTGGGCAGCGCCGAGCTACTGGAAAATGGTGACTACAATTTCTTTGCCGGCGACGTCTTCGCGTCCAGCTCCTACGGGGCTTACGAGGTTCAGAGCACGGAGTTCGCGCCCTCTGGCACAGTCCAATACCAATATCAGGCGAACGGGGAAGCTTTCTCCTACCGAGGTTGGAGACTCCAAAGCCTGTATCAATCCACACTGAACGGCGTAGGGGGCCCGGAGTAGTAGGTCGAGCGGATCTGCCTAACTCGTCGCGGGCCGCCGGGCGATTTCCGTTAACTGATCCGGCACCTCCACTTGTCTTGTTTCTGGGGAGTTTGTCAGGCTAGAATGAGGCGGTAAGTCAACGCGCGCGCCGGCGCACGGATGTCCCGGCTCGTAAACCTTTTCCAGATTCAAGAGTCTCACGGAGGGGATGAGTGACTCGTACGATTTCTAGGAAAGTATCCATTTCATTACTGTCTTTGTGCGCGCTGACCGCTGCCAGCCCGCTGCTGGCGCAGCGCAACGGCATGATCCATCAGGCGGGAAGAACGATCGTTGATGGCGATAATCGCCCGCTGCAGTTGCGCGGGGTGATGGTACAGGGCTGGCTGCAATGGGCAGGAGCCGTGTGGGGCGAGACGGGGCTCAAAAGCCTCGCATCGGATTCGAAAATTCGCCAAAGGATGATGGCCCTTGTGGGCCCAGCGGAAGCCGGCCGCTTCGACGAGGAAATTTATAACAACTTCGTCGCCGAAGGGGACATCCGTGCGATAGCACAGCTCGGATTCAACTCCGTTAGAATCCCGATCAACCACAGGTTGCTGGAGGGGAACGGGCCGGGGTGGGCCAGCGTGGATAGGGTATTAGGCTGGTGCGAGCGCTATCATGTCTACGCCATCCTCGATCTACACGCCATACCGGGAGGTCAGGCCCGGGTTCCCACGGCGGACCCCGACCCGCACACCTTGGTTTGGAACTCTCCCGAAGATCAGCAGCATACCGTAGAGGTTTGGCGGAGAATCGCCAGCCGCTACCGAGGCCGCGCCATCGTGGCCGGTTTCGATCTGATCAATGAACCAGGGCCCACTACGCCAGAACTGGTGGAGCTGTATCAGCGGATTATTCAGGCCGTGCGGCAGGTGGATCCCGACCACCTGATCATCCTCGAGGGTGGAAAACTGGCGACGGATCTTTCCGTGTTTTCCAAGCCGCCAGCCGAAAATATTGCCTACAGCTTCCACATGTACACCTTGCTTTCGGACAACCGGGCGAAGCTACTGCGGAACTACACTGAAATCTCGCGGGCCCAGGACGTGCCTCTCTGGGTAGGTGAGATTGGCGAAAACAATTATGAAATGATCGCCAGCACCCGACAAATGCTCGAAGATCCCGCCAACGGCGTCAGCGGTTGGAGTTTTTGGCCCTGGAAGATGGTTCAGGGCAAGTATCCGGGACTGCAGATGATCCAGGAACCGCAAAGCTGGGCCAAAGTGATGGACTGGCTCACGGCGCTTATTCCGCCGCCACGAATGAAACCGTCGCGGGAGGAAGCTCTGGCGGGCATGCGCGAGTTTGTGGAGGCTGTCAAGATTCAGAATTGCACCCTCGACAACCGCATGGCCGAGACGCTGATTCCCCGGTAAGTTTGGCGCGATTCCACGTCGGCCTTTTCGATTGAGGCCTATTGAATTGCGATCTCGACGCTGGGCGTGGGCTCGCCCTGAACGGTTGCGATTACTGGCGCGTTCCCACTCGCTGCATTCGAAGGAATGACGACATTGAATTGATAGAGGCCCGATCCCACCAGGCCTTCAAACGTGGTTTGGCAAGTCACTCCGCCCACCGAGACAGTAACCGGGTTGGCGACGGTATTGAATGGCGGTGAGACAATCTGATCGCTAGGCGTGGGAGGATTGGTCGGCCCAAATCCAGTGCCGTACATCTCGATGGTCTCACCGGGCGTGGCAGGCGTCGAAGGCCCGACCAACGTTCCGTTGGCGTGGACCGCCGCCACGTAGTTGCCGGCGAACGTGAAGAATGCAGGAGAAAATCCCGACTTTTCCACCATGCCCGACGCGGTTCCACCC
>JASHQT010000152.1 GCA_030039005.1 Bryobacteraceae bacterium | reverse complement strand
GTGCTGGAGCGCCGCGCGGTGCAGCCGCAATTAGGATTATTGAAATCCACCATGCTTCAGCTCGATTCGGCCTTCACCGAAAAGGCCTATGGCGCGAACAGCTTCTCGGATTTTGTGGAGAAGTTGAAGAAGGCCGATTTCGTGAATGTCAGCGGCCAAGGCGGCCGCTACATCATCGAGCGCAAGGGCGCGGCCACGCCCGAGCGCCCCACGCCGAAGCCGGAGGAAGCGCTGCCGCCGTTGCGTGACGTGCTGGAGACACATCGGCTGGAGATGGAGAACGGAGTTCTGGCCGACGACTTGGCGGCCTGGGTGCAGACCGAGGTGCCGAATTTCTCGTCGGCGGCATTCGGATTCCAGGAATTCTCGGAGTTTCTCAATTACGCGCAGGACAAGCTGGTGGTGCGCGTGGAGCCGGACGAGGAAAAGGGCCTGATCGTCTATATGGGCGCCGAGTTTTATCCGCCCGCGGAGCCCGAAAAACCGGTGGAAGTGCATCACGAAGAGGAGGAGGACGAGAAACAGCCCATCGTCGAAGGTCAGCCTTCGCTGTTGGAGCCCAATCCTCCGCCGCCCAAGCCCAAGCCCGTTCGCCGGCCTCGCAAGGCGGCTTCCGGCAATACGGCCGAGCGTCCGCGCCGCGGAGGGACGCGGAAGAAACGCGTGCCGGAGCTGCACGGCCCGATGCAGTAAGCCGCTGGCGAGCAGCGCCGGAATACTAAGAAGACGAGGGAGACAAGGAATCCCGCGCGACGTAACCGAACGCGACCACGGCCAAAAATAGCGTCAGTACTTCGCTGTCGCCCAGGTTGTACTCGGCGAAGCCTTCGGCCAACAGCGCCAGAATCGCGGCGATGGATCCGTGCAATACGAACCGCGCTTCCACCGTGGGCTTGCGCCGTAATGCGCTCGCGAAATCCCACAGGATTTTCGCGATCAGCCAGAGAAAGATGAGCAGCGCGGGGAGTCCGCGCTCGGCCGCGTATTGTAAATAGACGTTGTGCAGATGCTCGTAATCGCCCGGCGGCAACGGCCTGGCAGACGCCGGAATCCAGCGGTCGATCTGGTATTTGATCTGCTCCGGGCCCAGCCCGAGCCAGGGATGCGCGCGCACGATGAGCAGGCCGGTTTCGCGCAGGATCGCGCGGTGCTGATTCGAATCCACGTCGTGTTGCGGTTCCACCACGGATGCGATCCGCTCGCGGAGCGCTGCGGGACCGAGAAACGCCGCGATCAGCACTGCGGCAGGCACCACCGCCACCAACCATTTCTTCCAGAACCACAGCAGGTACAGCAATCCGACGGGAAAGCCTACCAGGAAGATGCTGCGCGTAAAGCCGAGCACCATGGAACATGCCAGAATCACGGCGCCCAGCCAGCCGGCACGCTTGGAGCGGCGCTCGGCCGAGAAGAACAGCCAGGCGAGCAGCAGCAGGAGTACGATCATCTCTTCGCCACCGAAGGTCATCCAATGGCTCATGAAGCCGGTGATGCGCGACCCGATGTAGAAGTCGTAAAAATTGGCGTGCTGGGCCTGGGATTGCCGGTAGAGGCGCCAGAATTGAAAGAAGCTGCGCGCGGCGGAGAGCGTCGCGACACCGGCCCATAGCAATACAATGGCGCGAACCTGGGAAAGTTTGCGACACGTGCTGAAGGTCACCAGCAAGATGAAGAACACGTAAAACTTGCGGATCTGCGGCATCCCCTGCTGGATGTGGCCGGAAGCCAAAAGCGAAATCACCGTGGCCGCGAGGAAGAGCGCGAGCGGCAGCTTGACCGGCGGCAGCCGGAGAGTGGTGGAGGAAACCAGCAGGGCTGCCAGCGCCAGGGCCAGGAGAATCTGCGAGACCGCAATCGAGAATAAAATAGAAACAAGCGCGCCGCACGTCAGATAAAACGCGCTGCGGTCAAAATCGAGTTTCAAAACAGTAGGCTACCAAGAATGGAAGTTTATCTCCTGCGCCATGCAGTCGCCGAAGAACCGCAGATTGGCCAGCCGGATGCCGAGCGCGCGCTCACTCCCGACGGCCGCAAGAAACTGCGCAACGTTTTGCGCGCGGCGGCGTCGGCGGGCGTCGCGCCGTCGCTTGTCCTGACCAGCCCATACAAGCGCGCGTTGCAAACCGCGCAAATGGCGGTCGAGATGTTGGACTACAAGGGCGAGCTGCTGCGCACCAAGGCGCTGGAGCCCGGCTCGACGCCCAAGAGCGTTTGGGACGAGATCCGGGACCACAAAAACGAATCGCGAATCCTGCTGGTGGGACACGAGCCTCTCTTCGGACGCTTGATGGCGTTCCTGCTCGGAGCGCCGAATCTTCAGGTGGATTTCAAGAAGGGCGCGATCGCGTGCATCGAAATCGAGAGGTTTCCGGCCGAACCGCACGGCGTGCTGCGCTGGATCCTGACATCCAAGCTGGCGGCCGGACAATAACCGCTTGCTGACGCGCCACCCGTCCGGGATTCTTCGAGTCGATGTTCTCCAGTGCACGACTCCCGGTAGTCTTCGAGCGTGCTGCTGGCGCGCGGCTCAAACGTCCCGGCGCTTTTTCTCGTAGGGCTGCTTGAGATATTTCGCGGCTTCTTCCTGCGCGCCCTGCGTATCGTCTTTGGTGCGGATGGCCTGATTGTACTCGTTCACCGCGCGATCGCGCTGGCCGGAAATGTCGAAGATGTTGCCCAGCTTGATGTGCGCCCACACCACCGTCCATTTCGGATCGTCGTCGCCGTTGATGGCCTCCCGGTACTCGTTGGCGGCCGACTGATAGTTGTTTTGCAGGAAGAACACCTCGGCCACACGGTAATGCGCGAGCGAGCTGTTGCGGTTCACTTCGATGGCTTTTTGGTACTCCTTCAAAGCGTCGCCGAACTCGCCGATGGCGGCGTATTGCTCCCCGCGCTTGATCGCGACCGCGACGCGCATCGCCGGATCCCAGCGCAATACCGCGCCCTCGGGATCGATAATCACGTTCTTGGGCTTTCCGAACGTATCCACGCTGAACTCGGACGACGTGCCCACCACATCAATGCGCTTGGTTTCCGGATTGCCTTCGGTTTCGATCTTCAGATCCACCGGCATCTGGAACGTGTCCAGATCCTGCGTGATCTTGCCCATTACACGGAAGCCTTTGTCGGCCACGCGGAACACCGTGTAGTCCATTTTGAATTCCGGCGCGCCGTTCGATTCCAGCCATTGCACGAAGAAGTATTGGAGATTCTGGCCGGAGATCTGCTCGGCAAGTTTGCGGAAATCCGCCGAGGTGACCGATTGCCAGGCGTACTTCTGTGGAAACTCGGCCAGCAGCTTGTTGAAATTGTCCTTGCCCATGACGGTGCGCAGCATGTTCAACACCGCGGCACCCTTGCCCGCGGTGAGCGCCCAGTATTCCGGCGAGTAATCGTCCAGGCGGCCTGCTTGGATCATCGGAGGATTATCCACCGTCAGCGCCTCGGTGTAGGTATCGTGCAGAGCTTGCTCGAAGTCTCCCGAGCCTTTGTCGTGCTCTTCCCACAGCAGCTCGGCATAGCGCGCGCTGCCGTTTTCGAGCCACAGGTGATCACGATCGACGGGCGAAACCATCGTCTCCCACCATTGCAGCGCGAGCTGGTTGGCCAACAGGCGCGAAGCTACCTGATTGCCGATACCGCCAGGCGAAAGGAAAATGATGCCGGGCGCCGAGTAGCCGTTGGGCGT
>JASHQT010000151.1 GCA_030039005.1 Bryobacteraceae bacterium | reverse complement strand
CCGAAGAGTTGAAAACCTATGCGGCCAGCGGCGAGCCGATGGACAAGGCGGGCGGATACGCTATCCAGGGGCTGGCGTCCAAGTTCATCGATCGCATCGAAGGCGATTATTTCAACGTAGTCGGATTGCCGGTGGCGTTGGTGTACCGGTACTGGAAGGGATTGCAATAGGGAACGCCTTGCGGCGGCTTCAATGCCAAGGTCACGGCACGTTATAATCAAGGTCGCGGGCCACCCTAGCTCAGTTGGTAGAGCGGCTGATTCGTAATCAGCAGGTCGCCGGTTCAAGCCCGGCGGGTGGCTCCAGTTCTTTCAAGTAGTTAGCGGCGAAAATCACTCACTGAACGACGACTGCGGGCTCAACTACAGGGACTTTCACAGGGACTTCTTCAGAATTTTCGGCCTGCTCCGCCTTCGCCGCGATCTTCGGATGAAGGGCCACGCCGGCAACAGCCTCCCTCTTCGCAGCCATCCGAATGTGGCTGTACCGCTCCAGCATCGCCCGGCTCATGTGACCCATTAAGGCGAGCATCGTGGATTCCGAGACCCCGTTTTCGGCTAGGCGAGTCGCGAACGTGTGGCGCAGGTCGTGAAGCCGACAAGAGACCTTCGCGAGGTCGCGCACGGTTTCCCATCCGTGCTTCACGTCCGAGACCGGCCGACTCGGATCGGTGGGCAACGGCGAGCCCCACGGGAAAACGTAATGCTCGGGCAGAGGTTCGCCGAAATCCTCATTGAATCGTGCGTAGTGGGCGGCTAGTGTGGTGGCCAGATCGTCGTTGATAGGAATTACCCTGCCGGTTCCGTTCGCACTCTTAGCTCGGCCTACGCGTAGCGCGCGATTCATTAGATCAACTTGGCCCCAGGTGAGAGACATCGCTTCCCCGGCTCGCATTCCGGTCAATAGGAGTAACGGAATTAAAGTTCGAAGATGCGGCGTGCTGTACTTCTGAACTGAGTCCAGCAATCGCTTCTGTTCCTCGGCAGAGAGAGCGCGGCCCACGTCCTTGCGTTCTTCGAGTTTCTTGACGCGCGGCCACAATTCGCGCCACGTTCTACCGATCGCGCGAGACAGTTCGCCAACTTCCATGTTGATCGTTCGTCCAGACCTTTTCTCGGCCTGCCGCTTGCGGATGTATTCCAAAATGGAATCGTCGGTCAGGTCGGAGAGCACGACGTTCCCCAGTGCCTTTTTCACATGCGCGAGGCGCCCCTGAGCGAAAAGGTAGCTCTTGGGCCGGTGGTTGAGCTTGTAGGCTTCGAGGTAAGGTTTCACAACGTCATTAACGGTTCGGATGCGCTTAGCCTTCTGCTCTGTCGGCAAACCCGCAGCCGCGCGCTCCAATTCTGCCTTACGGCGCTTTTCGTATTCCTTCGCCACAGTCTTAGTTGTCGCGCCCGTCGATTCCTGGAACCGCTTGCCCTGATAGACGAACTCACAAATGTAGAACTTCGATTCCTCGCCCTTGCGCGTCGGTTTGTAGACCGCCATCACTCGCCGCCTTTCTTCGCTGCTGCCGTCGCCTTCTTCTTTGTCCCGCTGCCCCTCGGCCGGCCGCCCTTCTTGCCCATCTCGCTCAACTGCTCCTTGGCGTACTTTTTGGCACGGGCCTTGCCGCCGATTGAGCCAGTCTTTCGGAAGTATTCCATCACGTCGTCGGGAATGCGGAGCTTGGCCACGACGATAATCATAAACCTAGGCCTAAGATATTGCAAGAACCAACATCGCGGACTCGGCGGGGCCAGTTAGGAACTCGTCGCCGGCGTCGCAGCCCTGCTCCCTCCTGTGGGCCGTGATATAAGCCACGCTTCGAGATCCTCCGGCCGGTAACGGACCAGCGAGCCAACCTTAAGGAACGCCGGACCGCGATTCAACAAACGCCACCTTCGCAGGGAGGCAAGGCTGACATTGAGCTGCTTCGATACTTCGGTCTCTGTCATGAGGACCATGATTTCACCTCTGAGCTTGAATAACCGCGCTCGCCTAACAGCGCCGAGAGAAAGGGCACGAGCGGCATCGCGGTCTTGCCCGTCGCGTCCTCCCCCTTCATTTAGCGCCTCCACTATTAAGGGAACGGCGAAGGGAATTTCGGACAGAAACTTTTGGCTGCCCGTTTCGTTCTGCAAAACTCAGCGAGAGGCGGCGGATTACGGCACTGTACGGCATTTTCGCTAGCGGTCTGCAAAGTTCGGCGCTTGTCGGCAGAAGACGGCGAATTGCGGCGCCGGCTCCAGCCACAGAGATCGGTTCCCGCCAACAAACACCGGTAGTGGAACATAAGCGCGCGATGCGCCTCGGTCTGTTTTGGGTGGTTATTGGTTGCTGCATTGGGACTTCTCGCGGGATGCACTTCGGTGGTTCTGCATCCCGGTTGGGATGCGCTGGCTCCCGATCTCGGCTTTCCCAAGAGTGATCCCAGTTGAACCCGTCAGCCGAGAGCGTGTGAGGTTTTGAAGGTTTTGAAAGTACAAACGCGTGGGTGGGATTCATCGTTCGCTCGATCGCCATACCTGGGGATTGACTTCAAAACGCAAAGAAGGCCGTCCGCCTTTTGATCCGACTGGTAAATTGGCCGCACGAATCCATCCGGCAATCGCAAGAACATCTGTAGCCGTCCGAACCTGCTCAGGAGTCGTCAGAGCAGTCCATCCATGCTGGGTGGCCTCACGAGCTGTAAAGAAACCAGTCGAGCCGATGGCACGATCTCGGATCTTTCCAAGCAATGCTACGGCTGACTGTTGCTCTGGTGATGGCTTGAGCGAATAGATCCGGCGTGTGTGGGATTCAAGGTAGGTACACCATTTGATCGCACGATTCGCATTCTCCTTCGACACTTGCCACGCCTCCCTCGAACCTTCAAAACCTTCAAAGCCTCGCGCAGCAATTTCGAACAAGGCGGCTAACGTTGGCATCAGGCTTCGATATTTTCCGATATGTCCAGATAACGCGGGTTCCATCTGCGCCGATCGGATGCGACGTTCAAGGCATTCGAACCACTCGACAAACAGCAGTTGCCCATGCGCGCCGAATCGGAACTTCAGCGGGCGTTGAGGGTCCAATTTCGTGATCGCCGAATAGAGTTGCTCAAGCCTTCTCTGGGCTTTCACATTCGGAGGACGATCAACGTACTTGAAGTTAGAATCGAAATCCGGCCACACGAGCAGCTGAAATCGCTGGATAAGCCCGTCTTCCTGTAGGTTCGAATCGCCCAGTTCGCTCATGAACTTTCGTAGTCGATCGGGCTGGATACCGCCCATCAGCGACAAGCAGCAGGCTGGGACGTGGATCGACCCGCGCCTTATCCGATCCACGTTGTGGGGCGTGTTGCCGTCCCATGCGCTCAAGTAGAACGCCCGCTCGCCCTCGCGGCCAGCAGCTTCGAGTTCCGCAATCCAACCGGTCAACTCATCCCTGATGGCAAAAACGCCGGCAGGGTTATCCCGCATGATTTCGTGCAACTTCTCATGAGTGGCGTCGTTTACTATTAGCCGCTTTCGAGGTGGCCCATTGTGGTCCGTGTAGTTAGCCATGGCACGTTTGTAGTCCCGGTTCCACTGATCTTCGATTCTTGCGAGCGGCCGAGTAGCTTCGGAGAGCACTGGAGTTTTCATGAAACCCGGCGGAGCCACGATGCCACCCCATAGATTGGGAACCACGACCCAGCCCGTATCCCTCTTTTTCGGCTGAATGCGTGCGCGACGGTTGATCGCTCCAGCGAGCGTAAGCACAAGGGCGACAGCGGGGTAATCCAAGGGCACCTGCATTCTGTCCGCTATATCCTTAGCGACCACGCGCAACAATGGCGGAAGCATTTCCGCCGTGAACGGCTGAACGGAAGGCAATTGCTCGGAGAGAACATGCGCGTTGGGCCATGCTTTCACCTCGCTTCTCCACTCTGCCGTGATTTGAGCCACTGGTCGCATAGGCCGGGATCGTACCTGATGTTTGCGCCGACTCGATAATAGGGGGGGCCGAAGCCGGTCAAACGCCAACGTCGGACGCTGGCCACGCTTACATTAAGAAATTCCGCGACCTCCTTGTCGGTCCAAAGTTTGCGAGCTCCGGCTCCGGGGTCGGTCCTGCCTATCCCAAGATCTTGCATGGTGTCGTCTCCTTGAGCGGCTGAATGCCGTGTCGATTCCTTTTTTGCAGATCTCGAATTCGCGGCGATAGTGGCCCGTCGCAAGTGCTTTGTCCAGCACTCGCTTAGAGAAAGAAACAGAGCGCGCGGCTAATCGCGGCTAATCGCGGGGAATGGTGGTTTCAGCCTCAGAGAAGAGGGTTCTCAAAGCGCCGCTGTGCGCGATGCTGGAGAGCTTTTCGAACCCACTCAGGATCTTCGTCGAAAGCATCCATCCATCTGGTCCAACCTTGACGATTGGCTTTCTTGCTTTGGGGCAGCACCACATCGCGTTTGTCCAGCGCTTCGCAAACTTCCAAGAGATGATCTCGCCAATTGGGAAAATCACGAAGAAATGCGGCAACTTTAGCGTTGTAGTGGGTATTCGGTTTTCTGCCGGCTCGGCGCGGTGAGGATTGAGGCAGGGAAATCTGAGGCGCTGGGGCTGGAACGGAGGAAGGAGGCATCACGGCGCCGACCTCTACGGGTTGCTCAGTTGGACCTTCTGTTAGGCCATTTATCGGACTCGGGCTACCACCCGGGTCCTCGCCCTGTTTCTCGGTCGCCGATTTGGGTTGTTTCGACCGGATGGCTTCTTCAAGTAGCCAGATCCGTCGCTCTAATCTGTCCAGCGAACCCCGCCGAGGATGAATGTCGCGCAGTCGCTCCAGATCGGAGTGCTGGTGCAGCAACGCGTATTTTCGGTGCTTGAAGTTGTTGAGCTGCTCGTACAGTTCAGGTATTGAGGCACGAGAAAACTGTTCGATCATGCGAAGGTCGTGCTCTTTGCTACGTCGTACGCCGTGCAAAACTCGCACAGCGGACGAGCCCACATTGATCGGTTCTGTGGACTTTGCCCGGTCGGCAACGTCAGGCGTTGGTAGATGGTCGGACTCCGGCCATTCTTCGGCCATCGCTCCCTCAGCGACTTCCCTGATAAATATGAGCCGCCAACCGGCAGGGGACCGGCTTGTTGCCTTCGCGATTGGCTAGGCGGCCACAATCAGCTTAAACGCCAGACGTGGAAAACACAACGATGCCGTCAGGAGATGGAACGCTTTTCATGTAGGTCTCGCCAGGGCCCGATGGTCGAAAACGAGTCCCACTAAAACGCCGAGAGCCGGTTTTCTGAGCTTTACAAAGCTATTGACAAAACTTCCCACAAGTGGGAAGATTGGATCGGGTGCGAATACGAGGCAGTGACAAACTGGCCGAGTTCGCTAAGGCGTATGACGACGCCAAGACCGCGTTAAATAGTTGGCAGACGACTGTGGAGGCCGGCGACTGGAAGAATCCGGCGGATTTGAAGCGGACCTTCGCCAGCGCGAGTTTCGTGGAGGGTAAAACGGTGTTTAACATTGGCGGCAACAAGTACCGCCTGATCTCCGTCATCAACTACGAACTTAAAACCGTTTTGGTCACTCATGTTCTTACCCACAAAGAGTACGACAAGGACAAGTGGAAATAAAATGGCCACCCTAGCAATAGACCGAACAGTCTACGGAGAGGCTTTAGCGACGGTGCTCCCGCGTGTCATCAGGACCAAGGCTGAGCACGAGCGAGTTCTAGGCGAGATCGAAAAGCTCATGAGCAAACCTCGTCTTACTCGTGAGGAGCGTGAATTGTATGAACTGCTCATGACGCTCACAGGCGACTATGAAAGTAAAACCTTCCCTCGCAAGCGGGCAACGCCCACGGAATTGATTCAGTTCCTCCTCGAACAGAACAGCCAGCCCCAGAAAGCCCTCGCTCCCATATTTGGTGAGGCTCATGTTTCCGAAGTGCTGCATGGAAAACGCAAGATCAGCGTCCCTCAGGCTGTAAAACTAGGGAAACATTTCAATGTTGACCCGGCAGCGTTTATTCAAGAGCTGGTAGCGGCAGCTTCCGAGTAATCGATTAGAGCGCGCATCCTCAGCCCGCTACGTCGTAGGCCGCCCTGCCTTCCCAAAACGTGGAGGTTCGCGGACGAATCGATCGCGCAACGCCGGAACTCCGCACCGATCCGCATAATCTAAGAAGAGCATCAAAAACCACTGCTGTCGTCGCGGTGGCAGGGATTCATGAGCTTCCCAACGCCTGACGGTTCGCGGGTGCGTCATGAACAAACGCGAAAACTGGGCCTGCGAAAGTCCGCATTCCTTCCGCAGTCGTGCCATGTTATCGCACGCTTGTTCCTGCCAAAGCAGGAGCAACTCGCGCGCCCTGCGAGACCATTTTGCCGGTTGCCAGTCTAGAGTGGAGTGATTCATCGAACGGGAGTCTGTCAAACGAAAGCAGTTGATCCAGGATGTCCTCAACCTGTCGAATTCGATCCGCTTTCCAGTTCATAGATGACCATCATAGTCGCGCATGCCTACGGCTGTACTGGAGAGGGCGCCCAAGGTTACTGCAATCGAATTAGCGGCCGTGAGCTGCTCACTTAAGGCTATCCTGCAAAGATGGACATCACCAAAATGCTCACCGAACTGCGAGCGGAGCGGGAGAACATCGAGCAGGCCATCTTGACGCTGGAGCGGCTCGCATCGGGGCGGGGGAAGCGACGAGGACGGCCGCCGGCCTGGATGACGGCGATTACACGGCCTGGCAGGCCTCCAGGGAGCAAGAACAAGGCGAAGAACGCCTGACCCGGCGCGACGCATGAGAGCCACACTGAACATCGTCGGCGCGCTCCTCGTTCTGATGGGCGCCATATGGTTCCTCCAGGGCATCAACGTCCTACCGGGCAGCTTCATGACCGGGCAGATCAGCTGGGCGGTCTATGGCGGGCTCGCGGTCGCAGCCGGAGTTGCACTATTGGTCTTAGCTAACCGGAGAAGGCTGGACGGACGGCGCTAGAAACGATGTGCTGAGATGCTGGTTTTGCTACAGGGACTTTCACAGGGACTCTGGTTCAAAATGACGATCTCAGGTGAGCAAGGGTGAGTAGCCGCTCATCGCGCGGGAGCCAATAAAAATGCAGGTTTGAGCACTCTTGAGCAACTGCGCAGAATCCTGGTTTGGCGACTTCGCGCGATTCGTAATCAGCAGGTCGCCGGTTCGATCCCGGCGGGTGGCTCCAGTTTAAACTCAATCACTTAGCAGCCCGCCGCAAGCGGGCTTTCGAGTTTTTGTCAGCAGTTTTGTCAGCAACTCGGTTTCGGTCTGGCATTGTCAGCACGCGGGCAGCTTTCGGTTCGCCGCCGAGAAGCTTTTCCATCTTCTCTGCTGAATCGCGATCGCTCCCCTCGAACAGGTGTCCGTAGGTGTCCATCGTCAATTTGATCGAGGAGTGTCCGAGCCGCTCCGAGATCTTCTTCGCGTGGACACCCTCGTGAATCAGGAGGGATGCGTGGGTGTGGCGGAGATCGTACAACCGAAGTCTGGGCAAACCATTCGCCTCGCAGATCGTCTGGAAACGGCGCAGCACGTTCCGCTCTTCGAGTGGCGTGCCGACCTGAGAGGGGAAAAGCAGTCCGTTGTCCTGCCAGGATTCTCCGGTGAGCAGCCGCATCTCCTTCACGTCCTGAATTTCTAATACGAGCAGATCGGCGACGAAGCGCGGAAAGTCGATTGTTCTCCGACTGCGATCGGTTTTCGGCGGCCCGAACTGGAAGCGTGCAACCTTCTCGCCCTTCTTGCGACGTGTTTTGGCAAGGACCTGACTCACCGTCAGGCGCCGGTTGGGAAGATCGACGTCCGACATGCGGAGTCCGTAAAGCTCCTCGGGCCGTAGACCGGTCGTGATGGCGAGCGCATATAGCGCCTGATGCCGATCTTTGGTGACCGCCGCAAGAAAGGTCCGTGCCTGATCAGGATTCAGGAACCGGATTTTGCTTCCACCCGGCTTCACCGTTCGTTTTCGTTTGGCTACCCGGAATCGCGCGCCGGCTGGATTGCGATCAAGGAGCTCCCATTCGAGCGCAAACTGCAAAGCACGACGCAGTACCGATTGAGCATATTCCACGGTGCGATCTCCGAGGCCGCGACCTCGAAGACTCTTCATCCATTCATCGACGAGAATTGGCTTGAGATCGGAGAGCATTACGCCTCCGATCGACGGAATGACGTTTTCTTCGATGTGGTATCGGTAATCCTGCCACGTGCGTAAGGAAACGCCGCCCTCGGTTTTGTAGAACTCAAGAAAGCGTCTCAGGAAGTCAGCGAGGGGAGTCTGCGTAGCTGAACTATCGAGACCCTTGCGCCGGCGCGCAATGACGTCTTGCGCCTTATCGAGCGCCTCTTTACGAGTGGCAGCCATCACAGAATGGCGCTTACCGTCCGTAAAGAGGATCTTCGGAAGATCCACACGATAATACTGCTCACCGTTGCGGAGAACCTTGAATGCTTTCATGAGTGCCTCACCAGAACTCTACACCCTATTGTCAGCTAAAAATCAGCAGGTAGGGGGCCATTTCCACGATGACTTGCCAGCCAGTTGCGGAGTTCTCGGAGAGAAACTCGAATCATTACTCGCCTTCCTTTGATTCCACCGAAACGGTAGGTAGGCAGGGTCCCATCCGTCATCATCCGATAAGCAGTCGCGCGGCTCACGCCGAGTTCGCGCTGGATTTCAGCAGCTTTGAGTAAGCGATCGGGTGCATGGGTCGAATCGTCTTGTTGATGAAGGGACCGACGTTGCGTTTCGTAGGGGCTCGAATCCGCCATTGAACTCGGCGTTGATATAGCCCCATTAAAGTCATGGCCCGCGGCAACAGATTGCAGGAGCCGTCCGGCAGACACGGAAATCCTTGCTTCTCTCGTTTCTCTCGACCGGCTAGACATTGTTCCCGAACCCACCAGGCGTTCTCGCTCGAAAAATCAAAGCCATCATCAGGGTAAGGTCAGACCTCCTCGAAGTCCAATGTTGTTTTGATAGTAGTCGATGCACCGGGCGGGATAGCGGCTCCATTCGTAAGACGCTCGCCGCTTTGAATCATGACTCCGGAGCGTGTTCAGTTGAAGATTACGTCCGGTCCCCTGCTTAGGGCGCGTGAAGTTC
>JASHQT010000150.1 GCA_030039005.1 Bryobacteraceae bacterium | reverse complement strand
GGCGGCTTCGGAAACGCCCTGGATCACGCCCGTGTCCTGGATGGGAAAGAAGCCCTTGGGGATGGTGTAGAACTGGTAGCAGGTGAGGGCCAAGGTCCCGGCCGCGACCAGGAGAGTAGCGGTTTGCCAGCGCAGGACAAACTGCAACATCCTGCCATACAGGGCGATGGTGGCTTCGAAGGCGCGTTCGGAGGCACGGAAGAGACGTCCCTGGGCGGCTTCCGGCTGGTGCTTCAGCAGCTTGGAGCACATCATGGGCGTGAGGGTCAAGGAGACCACGGCGGAAACCAGGATGGTGACGGCCAGGGTGATGGCGAACTCGCGGAACAGGCGGCCCACGATATCGCCCATGAACAACAGCGGAATCAGAACAGCGACGAGCGAAACGGTGAGCGAAATAATGGTGAAGCCGATTTGTTCGGCGCCTTTCAACGCCGCACGCAGCGGATGCTCCCCCTCTTCGATGAAGCGCACGATGTTCTCAATCATCACGATGGCGTCATCCACCACGAAGCCGGTGGAGATGGTCAGCGCCATCAGGGTGAGATTATTCAGGCTGTAACCGAGCAGGTACATCACGCCGAACGTTCCTACCAGCGACAGCGGGACGGCGACGCTCGGGATCACGGTGGCCGAAAGATTTCTGAGGAACAGGAAGATGACCATCACCACCAGCGCGATGGTGAGCATGAGCTCGAATTCAACGTCGCGCACGGAGGCGCGGATGGTGGTGGTACGGTCCGTGAGCACTTTCACGCGCACCGACTCCGGCAGCGTGGAAGTGAGCTGCGGAAGCAGGGCCTTGATCCGATCCACCACCGAAATAATGTTGGCGCCCGGCTGCCGCTGGATATTGACGATCACCGCGGGGGTGGTGTTCATCCACGCGGCCTCATGCACGTCTTCGACGCTATCGATCGCGTCCGCTACTTTATTGAGCTCCACCGGCGCGCCGTTCTTGTAAGCCACCACCAGGTTGGCGTAGCCGTCGGCTGAAAGAAGCTGATCGTTGGCGCCGATCTGGTAGCTCTGGCGCGGGCCGTCGAAGTTACCCTTGGCCTGATTGACGTTGGCGGCGATAATCGCGCTGCGGAGGTCCTCCATGTTGATGCCGTAGGCGGCCAACTGCGAGGGATTGGCTTGAATGCGGACCGCCGGCTTCTGGCCACCGCTGATGCTCACTAGTCCCACGCCGGCGAGTTGCGAGATCTTCGGCGCCAGGCGCGTGTCGGCGAGGTCCTCTACTTTGGGAAGAGGCAGAGTGTTGGAGGACAATGCCAGCGTGAGAATGGGTGTGTCGGCCGGATTGGTTTTGCTGTACAGCGGCGGGGTGGGAAGATCGGCCGGCAGATACGTCCCTGACGCGTTGATGGATTGCTGCACTTCCTGCTCGGCGATATCGATGTTCAGGCTGAGATTGAACTCCAGAGTAATTACCGATAGCCCTTCCGAGCTGATGGAGGTCATCTGTTGCAAGCCCGGCACCTCTCCAAATTGGCGTTCCAGCGGCGCCGTGACCGAGGACGCCATCACGTCGGGATTCGCGCCCGGATATGTCGCAGTCACCTGGATGGTTGGATAATCCACCTCCGGCAGCGCCGAGACGGGCAACTCGCGATAGGCCACTGCGCCGGCCAGAAGAATGCCCACCATCAGCAGCGTGGTGGCCACCGGGCGCAGGATGAAGGTTCGGGAGGGGCTCATTTGGACTTGCCCGCGCTCTTGGCTTCCTCCATGTGCACGGTCACCTGGCTGCCTTCTTGCAGTTTGTCGACGCCCGACAGCACCACCACCTCGCCGGGTTGAATGCCCGAGACAATTTCCGTGTTATTGTCGTCGCTGGTTCCCACTTTCACCTGCCGTACCGTGACCGTGGAATCCGGCTTGACCACATACACGAACGTATTCTCCGAGCTCCGCTGCACCGCCGCGGTCGGCACCAGGACCACGCCGCGTTTCTCTTCTTCCAGCAGGCGCGCGTTCACGAACTGGTTGGGAAACAGCTCCAAGTGCGGATTGTCGAAGGTGGCGCGCAGCTTTACGGTGCCCGTGGTCTGGTCGATCTCGTTGTCGATGGTGGTCAGCGTTCCGGAGGAGATCTTCTGTGTGTTGTTCCGGTTGAAAGCGTCCACTTGCAGCGTCTGGCCGGCTCTTTGTTTGGCGAAGACGGGAGGCAGTTGATCCTCGGAGATGGTGAAGATCACGCTGATCGGCTGGAGCTGGGTGATCACCAGTAGCCCGGTGGTGTCGGTGGTTTGCACGAAGTTGCCGGGGTCTACCAGCCGCAACCCGATGCGTCCCGTGATGGGCGCCGTGATGTGGCAATAAATCAGATTCACCTTCGCCGCGTCGATGAGGCCTTGATCGTTTTTGACGATTCCTTCGTCCGATTTCACGGTGGCGATCTGTGTGGCGAGCTGCTGCTCGGTGACCGCGTCGGTTTTGATCAGGTCTTCGTAGCGTTTCTGATCGACGCGCGCATTATCGAGATTTGCCTGATCGCGGATCAGTTGCCCTTCGTACTGCGTCAACTGCGCCTGGTACGGGCGAGGGTCGATTTCGGCCAGCGTGTCGCCTTTTTTCACCATGTCGCCTTCCTTGTAAAGCACCTGCATCAATTGACCGTTGATCTGGGTCTTGACGGTGACGGTGTAGATGGGAGTGACGGCGCCCAGTCCCGTGACGTACACGCCGATGTTGCCCTTCACCGCTGTGGCCGCGTCCACGGGCGCCGGGCCATTCGACATTTGTCCATCACGCCCGCCTCTGGTAGCGCTGGCGCCTGGGGATGTGACCGGGGTGCGCTGGGACCAGTAATACGCTCCCGCGCCCAGGATCGCCAATAGCAGCAGCCATCCCCACACGTGCCGCCGCCGCGGCGGAGGAGGGCTAGGCGGCCGTCCTTTGCCCGGCGTTTCGATCGCCGGTAGCGGCGGCGCTACAGACGTCTCCACCGAGGCCGGAGTGCCGCGTTTTTGATCCATTCTCGATTCACCTCCGAAGATCGCCCGCCGCTCTACTTCGGCAGACGAAGAAGAGGCGAGAGGTTCGGTGGACGCCGTTACAGCGTACCGCAATATTGTTTCTAGCCTGAAAACATCAATTGTATCGTGCCTTGATCTCAACGGGCCGCTCCCGCAATGGAGACCGGCACCATCGCGCCGGAACGGGGCGTTTGAAGTTGAATCGGGAGTGCGACAATAGAGCCGAAAGGCCAACCTTGAAGAGAGTAGTAAAAACATTTCCCCTCGCCGTTGGGTGCCTGGCGCTTTTTCTGGCGGCCGGCACTTCCGCCAGGCTCAATTATCCGATTCCTCCCCGCAGCAACCAGGTGGACGATTACCACGGCGTGAAAATCGCCGACCATTACCGGCCGCTCGAAAATGCCGATGCCCCCTCGACGAAGAAGTTTGTCGCGGAAGAGAACCAATTGACGTTCGGGTATCTGGACAAACTGCCCGGGCGGGAAGAAATTCAGCAGCATCTCACCGAACTGTGGAATTACGAGCGTTTCAGCGACTTCCACAAAGCCGGCGATCATTATTTCTACAGCCGCAATTCGGGATTGCAAAATCAATCGGTGGTATACGTCACGGATTCTCTCCGCGGTCCGTCGCGCGTCCTGCTCGATCCCAACACTTTCCGCAAGGATGGGACCGCGGCGCTGGATGGCGAATCGGCGAGCTGGAATGGAAAGCTGTGGGCCTACGCGGTGGCGCAGGCCGGTTCGGATTGGGCTGAGTGGCACGTGCGCAATGTGGAAACCGGCAAGGATTTGCCGGATGTGATTCAGTGGACCAAGGGCAGTCTCATCTCGTGGGCTGCCGACAATGGCGGTTTTTATTATTCGCGCTACCCGGAGCCACCGCCGGCGAAACTGTTGACGGTGGCGGCGCTCGACGAGAAGGTCTATTTCCATAAACTGGGCGATTCGCAGTCAGCCGACAAGCTGATTTACGAGCGCCCGGATTATCCCACGTGGTCCATCGATCCACTCGTCACCGAGGGTGGGCAATATCTGTTGCTTTACATATACACGGGTGTGCCAGGGACGAACCTGCTCGCCTACCAGGATCTGCGTTCGACGAGCCCACGCACAGTGATGTTGATCCCATCCGCGGATCACTCCTACGGCCCGATCGCCGTGATCGGCTCGACACTGTATTTGCAAACCAACGACGGCGCGCCGCGCGGCCGCGTGATCGCGATGGATTTGAATCGTCCCGAGCGGGCGAATTGGAGGGAAGTTGCGCCTGAAGGTCGCGAAACGCTCGATGGCGCGCAGATCGCCGACGGCAAGCTGCTGCTCTCTTACATGAAGGATGCGCATTCGGCCGCGCGCTTGGTCAGCCTGGATGGCCGCTCCTCCGGTAAGACCGCGGAAGACATCGCGATGCCGGGGTATGGCACTGCCGCATGGTCCGGCGCGCGCCTTTCCGATAAGGAAATGTTCTACCAGTTCGAGGGCTTCACCATCGCGCCCGCCATTTATCGCCTCGATCTTCAAACCGGCAAGAGCTCGGTCATCCGCGAGAGCAAAATTCCAGTGGATCTCTCCGAGTACGAGACGAAGCAGGTCTTCTATTCGAGCAAAGACGGCACGCGCGTGCCGATGTTCTTGAGCTACAAGAAAGGCCTGAAATTGGATGGCGACAATCCGACCCTGCTGTATGCCTATGGCGGATTCGATGTCGCCGAGACGCCGGTCTATCGCCCGGCATACGTGGAATGGATGCAGATGGGCGGCATCTATGCACTGGCGAATATTCGCGGCGGATCGGAATACGGCGAGGAGTGGCACCAGGCCGGGATGCGCGCGAAAAAACAAAATGTGTTCGACGATTTCATCGCGGCCGCCGAGTGGCTGATCGCCCACAAGTACACCTCGACGCCCAAACTGGCGATCTTCGGAGGCAGCAACGGCGGTCTGCTGATCGGCGCCGTGCTCAATCAACGCCCGGACCTGTTCGGCGCGGCGATGCCGGCCGTGGGTGTCATGGACATGCTGCGATTCCAGAACTTCGGATTCGGAACGCAATGGGTGGGCGAGTACGGATCGTCGGCGAATCCGGAGGACTTCAAGGTGCTGCGCGCCTATTCGCCGCTGCACAACATCCGTAAAGTCGCTTATCCGCCGACCCTGATCACTACGTCCGATCACGACGATCGCGTGATGCCCGGCCACAGCTTGAAATACGCAGCCACATTGCAGCAGGCGCAGCAAGGCTCGGCGCCGATCTTGATTCGCATCGAAACGCGCGCCGGCCACGGGGCGGGGAAGCCAACCAGCAAGCTGATCGATGAGTGGGTGGATCGCTTCGTATTCCTCAAGAACGCGCTCAAGATGGGTAGCTAGTGCTCGACCGTCCCTTTCGCCCGGAAACGCGCGTTTTGCGCCGCAACGGAGCATCCGTACGAGAGCACAAGGCCGACATCTGCGTAATCGGCGCGGGAATTTCGGGAGTTTCCGCCGCCATCGAAGCGGCGCGCCTGGGCCGCGATGTTATCTTGATCGACGGATTGCCGTCGCTTGGAGGCCAGGCTGTCAATTCCATCATCGGCATGATCGTGGGCCTGTTCGGCAATCCGCCTCAGAACAAGCAACTGACTCACGGAATCGCCGACGATATCATTCGCGATTTGGGTGCCACCGGAGATCTGCATATCGTCATGGGCGGCGTGTCGTTGAACGCCTTGTACGATGAAGTCGCGCTCGGCCGCTGGGTGGAGCGCAAGGTTTTAGAACTGAAGATCACGCCGCTGGTAGGAGCGATTTTGCGCGACGTACGCTGGGAAGTCCGACGCATTGCAGCGCTGGAACTCGCCACGCGCTACGGGGACGTGGTCGTGCGGGCCGATGGATTCGTGGATTCCACCGGCGATGCTGCCGTGGTCTGGCAGGCGGGCCTGGAGTGCC
This sequence comes from Bryobacteraceae bacterium, assembly GCA_030039005.1. Next base: position 6,933 of record JASHQT010000150.1, on the reverse strand, counting down.
AGGAACCAGCCGAGGGCCTGATTTACGGATCGCAGATGATCGTGATCGAGAACTTCGATGAAGCGCATAAGCCCAGCCGCGCCGAAATGTCCGAGCGTATTCGCGAGCGTGGCGCGCACTATGGCATGATCCGGCGCGATGGCTTCGCGATGAGCTTCCCCGGGCGCGCCACCGCGGTGGTGAACATGACGCACATCGAAAATCCCATGGATCCATTGGGAGCATCGAAAACCGGTCTGGAGGGCAAGGAACAGGCCGACCGCACTATGACGTTTCTGCGTTCGGAGTTTCCCGAAGCTTTCGGAAATGCCCGCGTGCGCGCGTACGGGCTGCCCGGCATCCGCCAGACGCGCTGGATCGTCGGGCGCCATCATTTGACCGTGGACGAAGTGCGCGCCGGCGTGAAGTTCCCGGATAGCGTGGCGCGCACCGCGTGGCCGCTTGAGCAGCATCACAACGCCGAGGGCTACGTCTGGGAGCCGTTCGCCCCTGACCATGTCCACTACGTGCCACTCGGAAGCATGACGCCGCCGGGCGTTGACAATCTGGTGGCGGCCGGCCGCTGCATCGATGGCGACGCGACCGCGTTGTCCAGCGTTCGCGTGATGGGTCCTTGCATCGCGATGGGCGCCGCGGCCGCGCACGCGTTGGATCTAGCCGGGAAGGGAAGCGTACACGATATTGATCCCGGCGCACTCCGCGAGCGCGTCGCGGCAAATGTGGACGGCTGATTATGAGAAAATAAACTATTCGGAGCATCTATTCTTTGGTGACCAACGAACAGCTCTACATCGCGCTCGGCATCCCGATGCTATTCAATGCCGCGCTGATCGGCTTTGTCATTGCCTATATTAATGCCCGTTTTGACAAACAGGATTCCAAATTTGAGGCCATGGACAAACGTTTCGACATGGTCGACAAGCGCTTCGATGACATGCGCGATCTCTGGCGCGCCGAGCTTCGGCGCGTCGAGGAAGTCCTGGATGCGCGGTTAAAGCATCTCGAAGAGCGCGGCTGATCCACCTGCTAGGCTATCCTGTCTCTATTCCAACCCTCCAGCTACTACTTCTGCAGATCGTTGTCGTCCTGGCGGTAGCCCGCCTTGTGGGCGCTGTGTTCCAGCACATCGGACAGCCGCGCGTGGTCGGCGAGATGACCGCTGGAATCCTGCTGGGCCCTTCGCTCTTCGGGCGGGTGGCGCCGGGAACGTTCGCAAACTTATTTCCGGCGAACGGCCTCGGCGGTCTCAACGTGCTGAGCCAAATCGGGCTCGTTCTGTTTCTTTTCGTGGTGGGAACGGAGGTGCGGCCGCGCGATACTCCCGGACTGCGGGGCTTGGCCACTGCCGCCAGCAGCGCCAGCATGCTAGCGCCTTTTCTGTTGGGGAGCTTGCTGGCGTTTCCGCTGCATCGCGACTTGCATAGCGATGTCCCGCTTCCGGCGTTCGTGCTGTTCATGGCGGCCGCCATCAGCATTACGGCATTTCCCGTCCTGGCCCGCATTCTCACCGAAAGCGGGATGCTCCATTCGCGCGCCGGCAGCATCGCGATTTCCTGCGCCGCGGTAGATGACGTCGCGGCCTGGAGCTTTGTCGCGTTGCTGCTCGCCGCATCCGCCACGGCTTGGCTGAGATCGGTGGTGGGTCTGGCTTTGTACGGCGCCATCATGTTCTATGGAGCGCGCCCGCTGCTCAGGCGCCGCGCTCCGCGCTTCGCCGACGCTATGCTGGTACTGCTCCTTTCCAGTTTCGCCACCGAGGCCCTCGGCGTGCACGCACTATTCGGAGCTTTCGTGGCCGGCTTGGCCATGCCGCGCGATGCGGGGTTCGCTAAGGTCGTGGAGCCCGTCACCGGCGCGCTTCTCCTGCCGCTATTTTTCGCTTTTACCGGCCTCCGCACCAGCATCGGGCTCATTTCCGGACCGCTGCTTTGGGCGTATTGCGCCGCCATCATCGCCGTTGCGATTTTCGGCAAGCTGTTCGGGTGCGCTTTCGCGTTGCGTGCGCGCGGCCTGCCTTGGCGCGATTCGTTCACCGTGGGCGCCCTGGTCAACACGCGCGGCCTAGTGGAACTGGTGATCTTGAATATCGGGCTGGATCGCAGGATGATCTCACCGACGCTGTTCTCCATGATGATTTTGATGGCTCTGGTTACTACTTTCATGACGATGCCCCTTGTGGCGCTTGCCAATCGCCAGCCCGCCGCCGCATGACTCCCGGGCCGCAAGCCAAATCCACCAGACGCGCCACCTACTGGGGGCCGGCCATGACCGAATCGCAATACGCCGTGTTCCATTTCGACGTCCAGACCATGCGCATGTGCGAGGGGCAGGACGCTCCGCTCATCTTCGATAGTCTGGCCGGCGCCGAACGCCACGCGCGCGAGAAGGTCGCGGCCGTATCGGGACTGGGCTGCCAGATTTTGGATTCGAGCGGCCGAGTGGCCGGGATGTTTCATGACCCCGAGATCTACGAAAGGTTCCACGGACGGCCTGCCGCGAAACGCAGTCTGCGGCAGGGAATCGCATGCCTGTTCGCTGCGGCGGCACTGATCGGGTTGGACGCATGGTTCGGTTTCCAGTTGATCCTGGGCGTCTTTCTCGGCATCCGATTCCTGTGGGCCGCGGCGGTGAACATCATCGACGGAGTCAGCGGCTTGATGGAGCACAATAGTAAAGGATGATCTTGACTGACGACGAGAAGGCTATGCTGGACGGCGCCGGCGGGCCCGCCAAACAAAAAGCCATGGAATTGTTGGGGCGCTATGCCGAGGCCTTGGGTGCGGAGCGCTTCGTGGATACGAAAAACGTCGCGGGCGTCCCCGGGTCTTCCACGCTGTTTCTGCAAAAATACTTCGAAGACCATTCGGGCGACGGAAGCTTTGAGGCGGTGTTTTCCCTTTACGATCTGGACGCGGGCGAAATCCTCTCCGTGCCGGCCGCGGCCGGGAATTGTTGCCATCTCCAGGGCGGCATGGACTTGAATCATTGGGCCGAGCTCGGGATGTCGCGCGAGGCCATGGAGCACCAGCGCGCGGACGAGGCCGCCCTCGCGCGTCACGGCGTCCAAATCATGAAAACCTGCACGCCGTACCTGGCGGGCAATTTTCCGGCGAAGGGCGAGCACTGCGCCTGGATGGAATCGTCGGCCGTGGTCTACTGCAACTCGGTAATCGGCGCGCGCACCAATACCGAAGGCCGCGAAAGCACCAGCGCAGCCATGCTGACCGGAAAAATTCCGGACTGGGGCTTTCATCGCGATGAATATCGCCGCGCCACGCATCGCATCGAAGTCGAAACGCCGGTAGACAGCGTGATGGATTGGGGCATGCTGGGGTATTTTATCGGCGAGGCGGTGGAAGAGGAAATTCCCGTAATCACCGGCGCGATTCGCGGGGCCGATCCGCTGCGCCACAAACATTTGGGCGCTGCCGCGGCGTCCTCGGGCGGCGTCGAGATGTATCACATGGTCGGCGTCACGCCGGAGGCCGATACTTTGGAAATGGCCCTGGGCGGGCGGGGGCCCCGGATCACGATGCGCTATGGGGCCGACGAACGCCGGCATGTCTATGATGTTTTGAATGCTAATGGCCGCGATCTCGATGTGGATTACGTGATGCTCGGCTGCCCGCACGCCTCACTGGAACAGTTTCGTGAGGTCGCGGGTCTGCTCGAGGGCAAGAGGATCAAAACGCACTTGTGGATGTTTACTTCGCGCGCGGTGAAGGCGGAGGCCGATCTCATCGGATTTACCAAAATCATCGAAGCCGCCGGCGCCATCGTCATGACCGACACCTGCTCCTCCATCGCACGCGCGGTTCCCAAGGGCACCAAGGTTGCGGCGGTCGATTCGGCTAAGCAGGTCCATTATCTGCCCGCGATGACCGGCGTTCAGGCTTGGTTCGGCGCCACGAAAGATTGCATTAACGCCGCTTTGACCGGCCGCTGGAGTGGAGAACTGCGATGAGCGCGGCAACCGTCACGCCAAAGAAAATCGTCCTGCGCGGCCGCGGCATCGTGGGTGGCTGCGCTGAAGGCGAGGCTCTGGTCACGCGCGAAACCATCTCCGGATGGGGCGGCATCGACCCGATGACTGGAACCATCATTGAAACGCGGCATGAGCTGTACGGGCAAAGCTTCAAAGATAAGGTGCTGGTATTTCCTGGCGCGAAGGGATCGTCCGGTTGGTCCAACGCGTTTCACATGACGCGCTTCACAAAATCTGCGCCGCTGGCGATGGTTTTTAACAAAATGACCACCAAAATCGCCCTTGGCGCAGTGGTGACCCGTGTCCCCGCAGTCACGGAACTCGACCAAGACCCGCTCGCGATCATCGAAACCGGCGATTGGGTGAAGGTGGATGGCGACAGCGGACTGGTGGAAATCACCAAGCGCGCTACTTAGTCGACGGCAGTTCGAACACCCAGAGTTGCGCACCGCCGCCCGATGGATTCTTGATCTCAGGCACCAATGGCGGCCAGGTGATCGCGTGCGCGCCGCCGTTGCCGACCACCACGGCCAAGTACTGCTTGCCGTTTACGCTATATGTGATCGGGCACGAGCTAGGAACATCATTGAGTCGCGCCTCCCACAGCACTTTGCCGTTGGAATCGTCGTAAGCGCGGATGTAACGGTCGAGCGAGCCGTTGAACACCACGCCGCCGGCGGTATCGAGCGCACCCGTGGTTTGCGGCGCACGCTCGCGGTCAATCCAAACCGGCTTGCGCGTTTCGATGTTGATGGCTTCCAAACGGCCGTACTTGCCGTCGCTATCGAGCCTGGGCCGGATGGTGAAACGCACCCCGGACGACAGCCCACCGCGTTCGCCGGGTCCCACAGGAATCAGATCCATGCAGGACTCGACTAGCGGCACATACAGGATCTTGCTTTCCGGATTCAACGAGGCCGGAATCCAGCTCTTGGCTCCGCCCGCGTGCGGGCAAACGGTCTTCGTCTCGCCGTCGCCAATGACAACTTGATGATTAATTGTTTTGGCGCCCGTCACCGGATCTATGGCCGTCACCACGTTTTGAATGCCGATGTCGAACGAAAAATCATACTTGCCGGTAGCCGCATCCAGGGCATCGTAGATGGCCTCTTTGCCCGCCGTGAGAACGACACGCTGGTTCTGTCCCTTGACCGGCATATTGATGAGCTGCCGCTCAAACGCCCAGTCCAGGTCCCACTGGTCGTTCGGGACGTGCTGGAAATGCCACTTGAGTTTTCCTGTATCGGGATCGAATGCCAGCGTGCTGTCCGTGTACAGCAGGTCATTGTTAACGGCCGGATCCTTCGAGCGGTGAACATAGGGGCCCGTGTCATAAGTCTGCGCGACGCCGAAGAACACCAGGTTCAGCGCGGGATCGTAGCTTCCCGCCGTCCATACCGAGCCGCCGTTGCGCTTCTCGAGCGGCACGCCGTTCCAGCTATTTCCGCCCGGCTCGTCCGGGCGCGCGATGGTGTAAAAGCGCCAGGCTTCCTTGCCTGTTTCCGCATCCAGCGCCACGATCATATTTCCGCCGGGCGCCTGGCCCACAGTTCCCACGAAAACCTTGCCCTTGGCCGCGAGCGGTCCGCCGGTCATCATGACGCGCGGATTTTCCTCACGATTTACCACTTCGTGATCCCAGGCGACGTCGCCGGTCTTTATGTCGAGCGCGACGACATGCAGATCCGAGGTCTCGACCACAATATGATTGCCGTAAATCGCCGTATTGCGCTTCACCAGGTTCAAAAAGCCGGTCTTTGGTTTCGGCAATTCGCGCGAATACTCCCACAGCAAGTCGCCTGTGACGGCGTCGAGCGCCTGCAAGTGATCGCCCGAGCTATGGACGAAGATCACGCCGTCGTGCACCAGCGGCGTATTTTCGTTCGCGCCCGGCCACAACGACCAGCTCCACGCTAACCGTAATTGCCCGACATTCGACTTATTAATCTGCTTCAGCGGGCTGAACCCCTGGTCATCATAGGTGCGGCGCCAAGTGAGCCATTCACCCGCCGGAGGGCTTTGCAACTCGGCGTCGGTCACGGGGGTGAGCTTGTCGAGCGGATTGGGCTTCGCCGGGGCGGGAATCAGGCTTGCGTAAGGCGACAGTCCGCCGCCCGGTGAGTTGGTCGCAGGCGCGCCCGATCGCCGCGGGGAAGCTGAGGGTGCGCCACTGGCAATGTTCTTGGCATCCAGTGGAACATTGTTTGTCTGTAGAATGAAGGCCGCAATTTGTTGGTAGGTCGCATCGCCGAGCCCGCCCGCGTTGCTGGGCGGCATCTTGGTACTGAGGTATGTGAACAGCTCGCCGACGCTCTTCCCGCCCCACTGCGCGGTAAAGCCCGTTCCCTTCAGCGGGGGCGCGAATTGGCCATCGTCGAGATTATCGCCGTGGCATCCGGCGCAATTTTGCGCGTAGGCCGATTTGCCCGCCGTGGCTTGTTCGGCGGTGAACGTGGGAGCGCTTTGAGCGTAGGCCGACAGGCCGGACGCAGCCATGCCCGCCGGAATCAAAATGTGGAACAGAACGTTTCGTCTCATCATGGCCTGGCTCAGCGACATTTAGCTGGGCGACGCGTCCAGTTTATAACCTGGCCTGCGGGGGAGCAACAGCTGCATGCAGCTGCATGCAGCGCTATTGCCGAGCGCTCGAAAGAACGAACCGCCCCTCAGCTTCGATTTTGAACTGGGCATCTTGGTGGGATTTGGTGGACCTGGTGAGATTCGAACTCACGACCTCTTCCATGCCATTAGTCCGAATCCAGGAGGATAGATTAGGAAGGAATGGTTTCGAGTGCGGCGCAAACTATTGGCTCTCAAGTTCTTGGGGGACGTGCTCCGCGGATAGCTAGCACCGAATAGCATCGCATTGTCTGGATGGTGGAATCGCCCAAAGTGTTTCCATGTGGACATCCGTGTGGACGACGGACCTCAATTTACTGAGTCTTCTA
>JASHQT010000149.1 GCA_030039005.1 Bryobacteraceae bacterium | reverse complement strand
GTGAGATGGAGGCGCTGGATGGAAGGCGCCAGGTACTCCAGCCAATACTGCATGAAGTTGCGCTCGTTGGGAAGCTCGCAGCGGCCCCAGTCGATTCTTTCGGCATCGGCGGGGTTGGCGACGTAAATCGCGCGCAGCACGGACCAGAATTTGCGGCAGACCGCTTCGGGGTCCCCCTCGATAGGAGCGCTCCTCATGCGCGCGAGCTCGGCCATCGTTTCGGTGAAGGTCGCGTCCACGTAGGCAAGCTCGGGTGGGTAGTGCTGCGCTGCATCCGGCTGCACCGGACCGATCTGAACCACGCGCCGCACGTGTTCGGCGTACCTCATTGCGTACAGCGCGACCATGAGGCCGATATAAGAATGGCCGATCAGATCCACGCGATCGGCGCCCGTCCCCCTTGAGCACAAGTAGCGGCGGACCCCGTCCAAGTCGTCGACGTCCTGTTCGATGCCGCGGGCAAGTTTCGAAGGGTCCGTGACAGCGTCCGAACGGCCGCGATTACGAACGTCATAGAAGACTACCGTGGCGTCATCGGACAAAAACCGAAAATTTCGCATTAAGTACAAACCATTTGGAACCAGTACGGTTCTGACATCGTTTCCCAGCTTCTTGCAATACAAACGCAAACCGTCGTTGAGGGCGACCATGTGTTGGGTGTAACATCTCGTTGCCCTCACCGCTGGCCCTGGTATTATGAAAGCGGAGGTTTTTGCATGGGTCCCGTGGGTGTGCAGGAGATGGTGGTCATTTTCCTGGTCGCCCTTGTCTTGTTCGGCCCTAAGAAACTGCCGGAGCTAGGCAAGACGATCGGAAAAGCGATCACGGAGTTTCGCCGCGCTCAGAGCGAACTCAAAGCCACTTTCGAAACACACATGCGCGAGTTGGAGAAGGAAAGCCAGTCGATCAAGGAAGTGACTCGTAGCTATACCAACGAGATCACGAACCACTACACCGGATACGACAACTCCTATTACGAGTCCGGCGCCTTTGGCGGCGGCTCGCAACCATCCACCGAAGCAAATCCATCCACCGTAGGCGCACCAGCAATCTCGGGCGCCGAATCCAGCGTGTCTCCAACAGATGCTGGCGTTACGGGAACCGTCGCGCGCGGCAGTTCAGGCGTGGGTCACCCCCAGGGCAGCGATCCGGATCATCCGATCCTGCACCCGGTGGTAGAGCCGGCCGAGCCTGAATCCATTAACACGTAGAGAGACGCGCAGAAAAGTAACGCAGCATGGAAGACGATAAGCCGGGAGTTCCGTCTCCGGATGGGGAGGGAACGCCCGAAGTTCCGGTGGTCTCGCCGCCGCCGGCATCACAAACCGATGTTGTTGACGCGCCTCCGGTCGAGGTGGTGACCGAGACCGGCTTGATCCGGCGTCCGCCCCCACCTCCGCCTCCGCCGCCTCCGCGCAGCCCGGAAGAGGAAGAAGAGGAGGGCATGCTGCGCATGTCCTTCATGGAGCACCTAGAGGAGCTGCGCACTCGTATCATCCGGGCGCTGTACGGGCTGGGAATCGCCTTTATCGTCGCGGTGGTTTTCTCCCCCAAACTGTGGGACATCATCAGCGATCCGGCGGTGGACGCGCTCAAGCATTTGCATGTCAATCCGCCGCGTCTGGTAATGACCACACCCATGGAAAGCTTCTCGATCATTTGGGTCGAGCTGCCGTTGCTGTGTTCGGTTTTCCTGGCGTCGCCGTGGATCGTGTACCAGGTCTGGGCCTTCATCGCGCCCGGTCTTTACAGGAAAGAAAAGCGCATGGCCCTGCCGTTCGTGCTGCTGACGGCCGGGCTGTTTATTACCGGAGGCTGTTTCGCGTATTTTCTGGCGTTCCGCTATGGCCTGGAATTCCTATTGGGGATCGGGATGAGCAACAACGTCCAGCCAATGGTCACTATCACGGAATATTTCGACCTGTTTGTTAACGTGATGCTGGGCGTCGCGTTGGTGTTCGAACTGCCGGTGGTGATTTTCCTTTTGACGCTGCTGCACCTGCTGTCGCCGCGCTTTTTGTTGCGCCATTCCCGTTACGCGATTCTGGCGATTGTGATCATCGCGGCCATCATCACGCCCACCCCGGATGTGTTCAACCTGATGCTGTTTGCGGTCCCGATGTGCGCCCTGTACTTCGTCGGGGTCTTCGCGGGCATGCTGCTCGTGATGCGCCGGGAAGGCCGCGCTGTGCCGTGGCGTAAGATACTATTAACCGCGCTTATCGTTCTGGTGGTGCTTGCCGCCGCGGTTTTCGCAATCTACCATTTTCATCTGCATTTCAGCAAGAATTGGCCGTACCTGATCCGTTAGCGTTCCGAGGAGCCGTACGACTACGGCGAGAACGCGATATCAGCCACGGTGGATTAGTATCACAGCGTTTGAAGCGGATGCAAAAGGGCAACGAAATCTCTGGATTTTTGGCGCATATTCGTCTACTATAAGAACTCCGAGCTTCCTTCCTATGGACGTTGTAAAAGCACTCCGAGAACTGTACACCGAGAAGAAACGACTGGACGCCACCATCGCTCGCCTGGAAGCGCGCTTGAGAGCTGCACCGGCCGTCAAGTCTGGCGCCCGGCGCCGGGGCAGAAAAAGCATGAGCGCCGCCGAGAGATTGGAAGTGTCGAAGCGCATGACGTTGTATTGGGAGGCTCGCCGCGCGCAACTCGACACACCCGCGGCGCTTGTGCCGTCTGAAGAGCCTCGGGCTAGATCGACAGCCGTCTCTTAAAGATTTGTAAAGATTTTACGGCTGGAAGAGTCACTTCTTCCGGAAGAGTCACTTCTTAAAAAACCAGAGCCAGAAATATTGGTCGCCGGCGCCGTGTGAATAGCGGGGTTCAAATCCGCAACGGTAGGCCATGTCCATCGCCTGCCGCTCGGAAAAAGGCACTCCCAACCAAGTGTCGTCCGGCTGCGTCTTCATGGTACTGTCTCCCTGCACCTGAAATTTGAAGAGCGCACCTGGACGGAGCAAGCGATGCACCTCGCGCACGTAGTTTTCGATAATCTCGCGGCTGGGGATGTGCTGGAATACGATCAACGAAAACGCGAAGTCGAATTCGAGCGGCGGTACTATGTCCAGGTCCTTGCCGTTGTTTTGGTACACGAAGGCGTTGGGGCAATCCTGGAGCGCCAGTTTGGCTTGGCGGATCATCTCGCCGCTGACGTCGATTCCGTGGACTTCGCCAAAAAGCCTGGCGAGCGCGCGTGTCACGCGCCCGGCGCCGCATCCGATCTCCAGAACGCGCATTTCGCGGGGCTGCTTGCCTTGACAAATGTTCAAAAGGTCCGTCTGGATTTGCTCGGCGACGTTGGTTTCGCCCGAAGCGAAGAATTCCTCGTCACTCCAGTCCTTCCTATGAGTAGCGACATAGTAGCGGGCGTTCTCGCGGGCCCGCTGGTCCCAATCTTCGCGCATTTTTCTGAGTTGCTCTTCGGTGCTGATTTGGTTCATAAAGTGCTTGCCAGGAACGGGATATTTTTTTAGTTCATTGTCCCATACGCTCCGGCGGGGGAGGGTTGATGGTTCTATAGTCGCGGAAGTACTGGCCCAAAATATTCGCAAAACCGTTACCGAATCGCGCGAAACCGAGCCACCAACTATTGACCGGAGGACTAAACTCAGTTTAGAGTCTTAGAGACACGAGACCACATGGAACAGCGTAAAGCGCAACGATTCGAGCTGAAACTTCCGTTGGAGTTGATTCGCAAGGGATCTCAGTCGCTCTCCCAGCACGGGGAGACTAGAAATCTGAGTTCGGTTGGGGTGCTTTTTGCGGCTGATGCCCCCCTGCGCATTGGTGAAGCTGTGGAATACCTGATCACGCTGCCTAGCACTCCCGATCAAGGCGAGAAAGTGCGCCTGCACTGTTTGGGGAAGGTGGTCCGGTTTTCCCCGGAAACGGGCGTAGCGGCCACACTGGAGCGCTACGAGTTCGTCCGCTGAGTAGCGCTGCAGGCGTAGCGGAGACATCCCGACCAATTTTGTGTCCCAGCGCCTGCTGAGTAAGCCGCCCACAACGAAGGCGCGGGTGAGCTTACTTTTCCGATTGACGTGCGCCCGCGCCTGTGTGGGCTAGCTATCTTTCGATAGCTCGCGTAATATCCTGAGGGAAGCTAGTTTCCCGGTTTCGCCCACTTCCCCAATTGGGCCGACGCAGGCCGGACATCCGGCCTCGCAGCCGCAGCGTTCCAGCACCTCGAGAGCGCCCGCGATCAGCTTGGCGCGCAACTGAAACAGCGGCTGGCTCTGTCCGATGCCGCCCGGATAATTGTCGAACAAGAATAGATCCGGCTCAAAACTGCCGCCGGAGGACGAAATATCTTCGGTAATCGCGACGCCCAAGTCGCGCGGGTCGCACATGAGAAGCAGCGCCGCTACCGTACGCATCAACTGCACGAGACCGGTGAGGCCGCCTTGGCGCTCGATGGGCGTCATATCGGGGAAGAGCGCGAGAAATTCCACGGGGAAGTGCAGCCAGAACGCCGTGGTGTGCAGCTCGTGTTCCGGCATCGCGAGGTGACCGGCGCCGATGTTCTCCATGCTGTAGAACTTCAGCTTCTTGAATCCGACCACTTGCGTGTTGACGCGCACATCGCCGTGGGCGGCTCGCACGCCGTTTGCATCTGCCGTGATTGGGGCCGATTCGAACTCCTCCAATTCCTTGACCTGCGTGTAATCGATAGCGTCGGTGAAATAATCGCTGTCGACGCGGCGCACGTAAGCTTTGCGGCCATCGAAATCGAGCTTCTCCACCTGGAACTGGCGCGCCTCATGCAGATAGATCGCCTTCTCATGCAAGGTGGTGGGCGCGGCGGCGAACGATACCTCGGCGATCACTGTATGTTCGCCGGTGATATCCACCACGACGAAGTTGTCGCTCGAAATAGAGCGCAGGCTGACCGCATCGGCGGGGTAGGTATCGGACGTCCAATACCAGCAGCCGTTCGAACGATGGAGCAGACCGGCTTCGTCGGCCAGGAAGCGGCACAATTCGGTGGGATCGTGCGGGCCGAACCTTTCCCCATCTCGTATGGGAAGTTCGAAGGCGGCGCATTTCAGATGATTCAGCAGGATCTCGAGATTGTCGGCGTTGATGTGCGCGTGTTCGGGCGACTGCTCGAAGAAATACTCGGGATGCTCGACGACGTATTGATCGAGCGGCGCGCTGGAGGCAATCATTACGGCGAGCGACGCGCTCTGGCGGCGCCCCGCGCGTCCGGCCCTTTGCCACGCGGAAGCGATGGAGCCCGGATAACCGGCCATCACCACCGCGTCCAACGACCCGATGTCCACGCCCAATTCCAGAGCGTTGGTGGCGACCACGGCGCGGATTTCGCCGTCGCGCAATTTGCGTTCGATCTCGCGACGTTCGCGCGGCAGGTAACCGCCGCGGTAGCCGCGCACGGCATCGCCTGGAAGCGGGCCGCGCTCGATCGCGTCGCGCAGGTACTTCACTAGAATTTCAGTGGCGAGCCGGCTGTTGGCGAAGACCAAGGTTTGCTGGTGCCGCTCGATGAATTCCGCGGCGATGCGGCGTGTCTCCTGCAGATAGCCGCGGCGGATGCCGAGCTGCCTGTTCACCACCGGAGGATTGTAGAAGACGAAATATTTCTCGCCGCTGGGGGCCCCGTTCCGATCCACCAACTCGAACGGACGTTCGGTAAGGGCTTCGGCCAGTTCTTGGGGATTCGCGATGGTCGCCGAGCAGCAGATGAATTGCGGGTCCGAACCGTAGAACTCCGCAATGCGCCGCAGACGCCGCAGCACGTTCGCCAGATGGCTGCCGTAGACGCCGCGATAATAGTGCAGCTCATCGATGACGATGTAGCGCAGATTCTCAAAGCATTTCGCCCATTTAGTGTGATGCGGCAGGATCCCGCTGTGCAGCATATCGGGATTGGTGAGAATTACGTTGGCGCGTTCGCGGATCGCACGCCGCGCGTCCTGAGGCGTATCGCCGTCGTAGGTGAAGGCGCGGAGATCGGACCCCATCGCGTTCAGCGCCGCCTGAAACTCGTGCAGTTGATCTTCGGCCAGCGCTTTCGTCGGGAACAGATATAGGGCGCGCGCGCCGGGATCGCCAATCAGGCGCTCGATCACCGGAAGGTTGTAGCAGAGCGTCTTGCCGCTGGCTGTGGGCGTCACGACGACGACGTTCTTGCCCGCCGTCGCGAGCTCGAAGGCGCGGGCCTGGTGAACATATAGCTTCGCGATGCCGCGCGCGATTAGAGCGCCTCGTAGCGCGGGCGCGACACCGGAAGGAATCTCGGCGTACTCGCCCTCCCGCGCGGGTTGATGATGAATCGAGCGGATGGGCGAATCGGGAGTGGCCATCCATTGCTCGAAGCGGGCCACGGAGCTTTCAATGCCGCCGTTTCGCCGCGCGATGCCGAGAAGATCGGACGATTCCAACAGGCCCAAGCTGAAGTTCATGTTTGATTCGCCTTTTCTTTGCCCAGACTAGCCGAACTACGCACCAGTTGTCCAGAGAAATGTTTTGGTCAGATCGGCGGTGCATGCAGCGTGATAAAGTATCAAGTGGTTTAGACCAGTTGGGGAGAACTCACCATGGCGAAATCCAGGAAGATCTCAGTTGATCGTCGCGGCTTCTTGAAAGGCGCCGCTGCGGGAGCGGCCGCTGGCGCTGCCGCGTTGGTCGTGAAGCCGGAAACGGCCCGCGCGCAGGAGGCGAAAGAAGCGGCGGAAGTCCATCGGCCAGCAGCCCCACTACCGGGCGCCAAACAAACCGCCGCCGAGACCGCACCCCCTCCGCCTCGGGTGGATGTTTACACCACCGACCGGCCGGGTTCGGATTTCATGGTGGATGTACTCAAGAAGCTCGACTTCGACTACATCTTCGCCAACCCCGGTTCCAGCTTCCGAGGGCTCCAGGAGTCCTTCACTAACTACGGCGGCAACAAGGACCCGGAATGGATCACCTGCTGCCACGAGGAATCTTCGGTTGGCATGGCCCATGGATACTTCAAGATTGCCGGCAAGCCGATCCTGATCATGGCGCACGGCACGGTGGGATTGCAGCATGCCTCAATGGCGATTTACAACGCCTATGCCGACCGCGTGCCCGTGTACATCATCCTGGGAAACATTTTGGACGGCCGCTGGCGGCGCGGCGATGTGGAATGGACGCACAGCGTGCAGGACGCCGCAGCCATGGTTCGCGACTACACCAAATGGGACGATTCGCCGGTTTCGTTAGGACAGTTCGCCGAATCGGCCATTCGCGCTTATAAGATCGCGATGACGCCGCCGATGGAGCCGGTGGTGCTGGTGGCCGATGCGGTGCTGCAGGAAGAGCCGGTGGCCCCAGAGGATCGCGGCAACCTCTACATCCCCAAGCTGGCGCTTTCGCAACCTCCCGCCGGCGACTACGGCGCTGTGCGTGAAGCCGCCAAGATGCTGGTGAATGCCGAGAACCCGTTGATCGTCGCCGGACGCGTAGCGCGCACTCCGGAAGGCATCGATTTGCTGGTGCAGCTAGCCGAGACTCTGCAAGCGCCGGTGATCGACCGCCGGTTCCGCATGAACTTCCCCTCCCGCAACCCGCTGTATGGCGCCGGAAGCGTCGGGACAGCGGATGTGATTTTGGGCTTGGAAGTTCCCGACATGTGGGCCACCACCCATACTCAGACTCCGGTCAACCGCATGGGTATGCGGGATCGGCCCATCACCAAAGCGGGCGCCAAGGTGATCACCATTTTCGCGGGCGATCTGTTCGCCAAGAGCAACTATCAGGACTTCGGGCGCTATGACGACGTCGACCTGTCCATCGCGGCAGACGCCCAGGCAACCTTGCCCATGCTCATCGATGAATGCCGCAAGCTGATCACTCCCGAACGCAAGGCCGCGCTCCAAGCGCGCGGCGCGAAACTGGCCGAGGCGCATCAGCGGAACCGCGAGCGCGACATTGAGCAAGCTGCTTGGGCCTGGGACGCCAGTCCGGTGTCCACCGCGCGCGTTTCGGCCGAACTCTGGAACCAGATCAAAGACGAAGACTGGTCGCTCGTTTCCGACGTCACGTTCTTCAGTAGCTGGCCCACGCGCCTGTGGGACTTTGAGAAGCCCCATCATTACATCGGCGGGCACGGCGCTTATGGAGTCGGTTATGGCGCTCCAGCCGCGGTGGGGGCAGCTCTGGCGAACAAGAAATTCGGCCGCTTGAGCGTGAATATCCAGTGCGACGGCGATCTCAACTATGCGCCCGGCGTACTGTGGACGGCCGCGCATCACCGCATCCCGTTGTTGAGCATTATGCACAACAATCGCGCCTATCATCAGGAGATGATGTACCTGGAAGATATGGCGGCGCGCGCGCAGCGCCCAGTGGATAAGGCTCAGATCGGCACCGCCATCACGGATCCGAACATCAACTATCAGCTCATGGCCAAGGCTTACGGCATGTATAGCGAAGGCCCCATCGACAATCCCAATGACGTTGGTCCCGCCATCAAACGAGCCATCGAGGTAGTCAAGAAGGGCGAACCAGCCATGATCGATGTGGTCACGCAGCCGAGGTAACACATGAGGCTACTCTTCTTAGCGGCTATCCTCTTCAGCCCGACGCTGGTGGCGCAGACTCCCACCGGCGACGTAGCTAATGGCAAGCGCCTTTTCGTGAAGGATGGCTGTTACGAGT
Organism: Bryobacteraceae bacterium; assembly: GCA_030039005.1. Next base: position 17,797 of record JASHQT010000149.1, on the reverse strand, counting down.
GCCACGGCTACGCCGGACAAGGCGGCTTCGCGGGCGCTCGGATCGCCGACATCGAGTTAAAGGCCAAAGGCCTAATTGCTTACGTGCGCGCACCGGCCGGTCAAATGCCCGCCTATAAAGAAAAGGTGATCTCCGATCAGGAATTGACCGACATTTGGGCTTATTTGCAAAGCTTGCCCAAAGCCAAGCCGCCGAAAGATATTCCGTTGTTGAACGCGCTGAAGCCCTAGGATTCGGCGCGCGCGCCTTCCACAACTTCCTGCAGGCCGGAGGTCAGCCGGCGCAAGGCTTCCGATTGCGCGTGGAGCTCGGAGGCGGCGCTGGCGGTTTCTTCCGAATTGGCCGCCTGCGCCTGTGTGCCGTGGCTCAACTGCGCCACGGCCGAGTTCATTTGCGAAATTCCGTTGGTCTGGCTTTCAAACGATGTGGCGATTTCGCCGACCGCAGTGTTCACCTCGGCGATTTTGGTCAAGATCGTGGAGAACACACCCGAAAGCTTGCCGCTGCTTTGGGCGCCGTGCTGGCTGCTGGTGACGGAGTTGCCGATGAGCGCGGCGGCCTGCTGCGCGGCTTGGGAAGCGCGCTGAGCGAGATTTCGGACTTCGTCGGCCACCACGCTAAATCCGGCGCCCGCTTCGCCCGCGCGCGCCGCCTCCACTGCGGCGTTCAGGGCAAGTATGTTGGTTTGAAACGCGACTTCTTCGATGGTTTTGACGATGGAACCCACGCCCTGCGCGGCCTGCTTGATCTCATCCATCGCGCCGTTCATTTCGATCATCTGGCGATTGCCTTCACTGACTACCCGATCGACCTCGGCCACCAACCCGCCGATCCGCTTGGCGCTGGCAGCACTTTGTTGGCAGGTGGAATTTAGTTCGGTGAGCGCTGAGCTGGTTTCTTCAAGGGAAGCCGCCTGCTCGGAGATACGGGCAGCGATTTCCTGGCTGGCGGAGGCGATTTGATTCGCGGCAGCGTTATTCTCATCGGCCACTTGATGCAGATCCGCGGTCGCGCGCCCGATGGGGACGACGATGGAGCGCGTCACGAAGTAACAGATCGACATGGAGAACGCGAGGCCACCCGCAGTCAACAGAAAAACAACGTTGCGCATACCGCGCAGCATAGCTTCGGTGTCGTCGACGTAGATCCCGGTGCCGACGACCCAACCCCAGGGCGCGTATAGCTTCACATAGGAAATCTTCGGCGCGGGCTGGGTCTGGCCCGGCTTCGGCCACATGTAGCGGATGGCTCCCTCGCCGCGGTCTCTGGCGATGCGCGCCGCCTCGACGAAGATCGCGAAGCCGTTGGGATCGCGATAATCGGAGACGTCCCGGCCTTCGAGCGCGGGATTCGCCGGATGCAGGATCATCCGCGGTTGCAGATCGTTGATCCAGACGTAATTGGCGCCGCCGTAGCGGGCGCTGCGGACCGCATCCTTTGAGGCCGCCTGCGCCTGCGCAGTGGTCATCGTGCCCTTCGCCGCCTGCTGGCCATAGTAATTCAGGATGCCCCACGCCGCTTCCACGACGTGCTGGGTGGCTTCGGCCTGCAACTGGTAGCTGTGCGCGCTCTGCTGGGGCAACAGCCAGACGAGCAGCGGGATGGGAAGCGCGATGCTCAGCGCGGCGCCCATCAGCAGAATTTTCGTCGAGAGCCGCAATCGCGTAAGACCCTTAGCCACACTCGACTCATCGGCGTGGAGCGCGTTAATGTGAGCTTACTGCGGCTTGGGCGTCCCGAGCGAAGTAGTCGCCAGCATGCCGCCTAATCCCATGGTTTCCACCGCACTCGACGGCACGATGACCATAGAGCCGCGTTCTTTGATGGCTTCATACAGCATGTTCATGGCGCGCAGATGCAGCGCCACGGGATTGTTCAAGTAAACGGTGGAGGCGTCCGCGAATTTTCCGGCGATATCGGTTTCCGCGGTTCCCAGAATGATGCGCGCTTGCCGTTCGCGCTCGGCCTGCGCCTGGCGCGACATCGCGTCTTCGAGCGCCTGTGGAATGTGCACGTCGCGGATCTCGACCGATTGCACGGTGATGCCCCAGGGATTGGTCTTCTCGTCCAAAATGCGCTGGAGCTCGTGGCCGAGCGTCTCGCGTTCAGTGATCATCTGCGCCAGATCGTGACGTCCGATCGATTCGCGCAACGCGGTTTGCGCGCTTAAAGCGATGGCTTCGGTGAAATCGGCCACTTCCAGGATCGATTTCTCGGCGTTCCACACCAGCCAGAACACGATGGCGTCCACGTTCACCGGTACCGTATCGCGGGTGAGCGCCGATTCGGCCTTCACCTCGGCGACGCGAATGCGTTGATCGACGAAGCGCGTGACCTGGTCGATCACCGGAACGATTAGGAAGATGCCCGGCCCGCGCAGGCCGACGTAGCGGCCCAGGCGCAACACTGCCGCCTTCTCCCATTGCGCGGCCACGCGAATGGCAAACAGCAAATACAGGCCCAGCGCGACTCCGATCGCGACAGGTGCGGGGTTGTTGAGACGAGCCGTCGCGGCCGCGCCCACTCCGATCGAGATCAGGCAAAGAATCACTCCGATGGGCGCGAATCGCGGTGCCGACGGCGCGATCGTGGGTATGCGTGTGATCTTCAAGGACAACATGGTTTAGGTTCTCCTTCCAGATTCGTGTTCGACTTCGTTGAGATAGCCGATAATTTCAGAAAGCTCGATGCCTTCGGCCCCCGCTTTGGCGAGAAGCTCTCCGCAGAGCTGCGCGAGGCGGCGCCGGCGATCTTCGCCATTCACTGGAGGCTTTTTGTCCGTCAGGAACGTTCCGGTGCCTTGCTGTGTGGCGAGGACTCCGCGAATTTCAAGCTCGCGATACGCGCGCACCACGGTGTTCGGATTGATTGCCAGATCGACGGCCAGTTGACGGACAGTGGGGAGCTGATCGCCCGCCTCCAACGCTCCGGCCGCGATGCCTCCCAGCACCTGGTCGATGATCTGGCGATAAGCCGGCACGCCGCTGCGTGGGTCCAGGGTAAATGGAACCTGCGCCGCGCGTTTCACAGTCATAGTGTATTAGTTAATTAATACATTGTCAAGAGCTAGGGGAAATTTCCTCGTAAACTTCTGAACGGGAATGACGTTTAATGGTTTATAGGCGCATGAAAACCAGTAGTACCTTCTTGGCGGCAATAGCTTGCGACGTTTTGCTCGGCATTTGCCTGGTGGGGCCGCTCGCCGCCCGGCCCAAGGCTCGAAAGCCGGCAGACGCGAATAAGCTATTTCAGAAGAAGCTTTCTAAAGATGAGCAAGTGCTTCACGCGCTGGACCGGCTCACGTTCGGCCCGCGCCCCGGAGATGTGGCGCGCGTGAAGAAGATCGGGTTGAAGAAATGGATCGACCAGCAGCTTCATCCCGAGCGCATCCCGGAGAATTCGGCGCTCGAGGCGCATCTCGGGCAGCTCGAATCGCTGCGCATGACGCCGATCGAGACAGTGCAGCATTATCCGACTCCGGCGATGATCCGGGCGATCGCCAATGGCCGCCAGCCGATGCCCGACGATCCGCTGCTGCGCGCGAGCGTGGAGCGGCTGATCGCGCGATATAAGGTGAAGCAAGCGGAGGCAGCCGGTCTTATAGTTCCCCCGGCAGCAGTTCCAACGCCAGCGCCCGCGCGCGACCCGAACGCGGATCTCGAACCCGCACGGCCGCTCGAGGAAGTTCTTTCGCCGGCGGAATTGGAAATTGTTCGCGGGAAAAATAACTTCGAGCAAAAACGCGCGCTGCTGGAATCGATGGCGCCGGACCGCGTGGAAGAAATGCTGATCGCGATGACGAGGCAGGAGCGGCTACCGCTGTTTCCGCCCGCTTCGAGCCCGATCCGCCGCGAGATTTTTCTGCTGAACGGCCCGGAGCAGGTGGTGAATTACGACCTGGTGGACTCCAAGATGCTGCGCGCGATCGAGAGCAACCGGCAACTCGCCGAAGAGCTGGACGACTTCTGGTTCAATCACTTCAATGTCTATTACGAAAAGGGCGCGGACCGCTTCCTGATCCCGCAGTATGAGCGCGAGGCCATTCGGCCTTACGTGCTGGGCCATTTCCGGGATTTACTAGAGGCGACAGCTAAAAGCCCGGCGATGCTGTTCTTCCTGGACAATTTCGAATCCGTGCGGGCCGATTTGGACGTGAACACCCGCAGGAAGGTCAAGCGCGGGCTGAACGAGAATTACGGCCGGGAACTGATGGAACTGCACACGCTTGGGGTGAACGGCGGCTATACGCAGAAAGACGTCACCGAGGTGGCGCGTTGCTTCACCGGCTGGAGCATCCGGGCGCCGCGCGAAGGCGGAGGGTTTTTCTACAACGACAAGCTGCACGATAAGGGCGAGAAGATCGTGCTGGGGAACGTGATTCCGGCGGGCGGCGGCATGGACGACGGCGAGCGCGTGCTCGATATCCTGGCCAAGCATCCCGCGACCGCCCATCACATTTCCCTCGAGCTGGCGCAACGCTTCGTGGCCGATAATCCGCCGGAGGCTTTGGTCGCGAGAATGGCGCAGACGTTCCTCGCGAGCGACGGCAATATTCGCGAAGTGATGAAGACCATGTTGAATTCGAAGGAATTCTGGTCGCAGGGGGCATATCGCGCGAAGGTGAAGTCGCCGTTTGAGATGGTGGCGAGCGCGGCGCGAGCGCTCAATGCCAATGTCGTCGATGGCTGGGGTCTATCGAACCAGGTGAGAACGCTGGGCGAGCCGCTGTATCATAAGCTGGAGCCCACGGGCTATTCGAACTTAAATGCGGAATGGGTGAACTCGGCCGCGCTGCTCGGGCGCATGAATTTCGCGCTGGATCTGACGAACAATCGCATTGAAAGCGTCAAAGTGGATCCGGCGGAATTTAGCGGCAACCCCGACGAAGTGGCGAAAGAGCTGATGTCGCGCGAACTCGCGCCGCAAACGCGGGACGCCATCGAGAAGGCGATCGAAAATCAGCCGGACAAAGACAAGCGGGAGAGAGACAAGGGAAAAACGCCGGCGCTGGTTACTGCTTTGGTGATCGGCTCGCCGGATTTTCAAAAGAGGTAACGGCATGCCATCCAGACGTGTATTCCTAAAAGGCTCCGCACTTGCGATGTTCGGCGTCGGGTCGATGCCGGCTTGGCTGGGGCGGTCGCTCTACGCGGGCAATTCGGAGGCCCGCAAGAAGATTCTGGTCGCGATCTTTCAGCGCGGCGCCGTGGATGGATTAAATATGGTGGTCCCGTTCGGCGAGCCGCGCTACTACGAGTTGCGGCCATCGATCGCGATTCCGAAGCCGGATGGATCGCCGAACGCGGCCGTGGATCTGGACGGATTCTTCGGGTTACATCCGGCGCTGGCGCCCCTCAAGCCGATGTGCGACGCACGGCACCTGGCGATTGTAGACGCGGTGGGTTCGCCCGATCCGACGCGTTCGCATTTCGACGCGCAGGATTACATGGAATCCGGAACGCCGGGAGTGAGGGGCGCCGATGGATGGCTGAATCGGGCACTTCCGCGAGAACCTGGCAAGCCGTCTCCGGTGCGAGCGGTCAGCCTGGGCGATACGCTGGCGCGGTCGCTGCGCGGGCCGAATGACGCGGTGGCGGTGCGCAGCCTGAACGATTTTCAGGTGCACGATTCGCGCGGAGCATCGGCGTTCGAGAGCATGTACGAGAGCTCGTCGGACACGCTGCTGCATGGAACGGCGCGCGAGACGTTCGACGCGGTGAAGATCGTGCAGTCGATTCAAAAGCAGAAGTACGTTCCCTCCGCCGGGGGGGCGTATCCTAACGGTGAGTTCGGGCGCAGCATGCAGCAGATCGCGCAGTTGATCAAGGCGGACGTGGGCGTGGAAGTGGCGTTCGCCGATATCGGCGGATGGGACACGCACGTCAACGAAACCGGCGGGAAGCCGACCGATGGGCAGCTCGCGAACAATCTCGCGCAGTTCGGGCAATCGCTTGCGGCGTTTTATCAAGACCTGGGCGATCGCATGGAAGACGTCACGCTGGTAACGATGTCGGAGTTCGGGCGCACGGTGAAAGAGAACGGCGACCGGGGAACAGACCACGGGCATGCCAATGTGATGTTCGTCGTGGGCGGCGACGTGCGCGGCGGCAAGGTCTACGGTGATTGGCCGGGCCTCGCGCAGGAACAGCTTTATGAAGAGCGGGACCTGGCGCTGACCACCGATTTTCGCGATGTGCTCGGCGAGCTGGTTTCCGCCCACTTGGGAAATACGAACCTGCAATCTGTTTTTCCCGGATATAGCCCGAAGTTTCGAGGCCTGCTGGGCTGAGCCGGCAACGGTGAGAGAGCGGTCCCGGCTGATACACTGAGTGCGGAGGTTCGAGCCGCATGCTGATCGTCATGCGTGCGCAAGCCACGGAGCAGGACGTCGCTCAGGTTTGCGCAAAAATCCAAAGTCTCGGTTTCCGCGCTCACGTGATGCCCGGCGCCGAACGCACCGCCGTCGGCATTACCGGCAATCACGGTCCGCTGCCCAAGGAAGAGTTCGAGAGTCTCCCGGGAGTGGTGGAAGCGATTCCAGTCTCCAAGCCCTACAAGCTGGTGAGCCGGGAAGTGAAACCCGACAACACCGTGGTGAATGTAGCCGGAGTGCCGGTGGGCGGAGCGGAAATCGTGATGTGCGCGGGGCCCTGTTCGGTGGAGAGCCGCGAACAAATTCTGGAAGCGGCGCGCGCGGTGAAAGCGGCCGGGGCTCAATTACTGCGCGGAGGCGCGTACAAGCCGCGCACTTCTCCCTATGCCTTTCAGGGCCTGGGCGAAGAAGGCCTGCGCTATTTGGCCGACGCGCGCGAGGAAACCGGCCTAGGGATCGTGACGGAAGCGATCGACACTGAGACATTCGATCTGGTGGAAGAATACGCCGACTGCCTGCAAATCGGGGCGCGCAACATGCAGAATTTTTCGCTGCTGCGGCGCGCCGGGCGGGCGCGCAAGCCGGTGCTGCTCAAGCGCGGCATGTCGTCAACGCTCGAAGAATTCTTGATGGCCGCCGAATATATTCTGTCGGAAGGCAATTACCAGGTGATCCTGTGCGAGCGCGGCGTGCGCACGTTCGCCGATCACACGCGCAATACACTCGATCTCAGTGTCGTTCCCGCCGTGCAGAGCCTGAGCCATCTGCCCATCATCGTGGATCCCAGCCACGGCACCGGCAAGCGCGACAAAGTGCATCCCATGGCGCTCGCGGCCATCGCGGCGGGCGCGGCGGGGCTGATCGTGGAAGTGCACCCGAATCCGGATCGCGCGCTATCGGACGGCTATCAATCGCTGTTTCCGGAGCAGTTTCGCGCCCTCGCCGAGGAAGCCCGTGCGGTCGCGGGCCTGTTGAATGCACGCCGGGCTGCTCGGGAGTCGCAGTTGGCGACGGCGCTTTCATGAGCCACCCATGGGCGACGGCGCGAAAAACGACTTCCGCACGGGCGTGAGAATCGTTCGCCCGCCCGAGTTTGATACCAACACGCCGCAGACTTCCGGCTTAACGCGCGCCGCGGCCGTCGATCACGCGCGAACAGGCGCGCAGAAAATCTGGGCGGGCACGGTGGAGATTCACCCCGATGCGCGAACCGGAGTGCATCATCACGGCGACCTGGAAACGATTCTCTACATTCTCAAGGGCCGCGCGCGAATCCGTTGGGGCGACCGCATGCAGTTTTTCGACGAGGCAGATCCGGGCGATTTCGTTTTCATCGCACCGTTCGTCCCGCACCAGGAAATCAACGCGGATCCCGATCATCCGGTGGAAGCCATTGTGATTCGCAGCGGGCAGGAGCCGATCGTGGTGAATCTGGATCTGGAAAGCCCGGAGCCGCCGACCGAGTACCGCTGGATCGATCCCGTACACCGCAGTTAGACCGGGATTAATGGTGAGACTTAATCGTTTTTCGAACTGCCGCTGCTCGCGGCCGGCTTCGACTCGGTTTTGGCTTCCGTTTTCGTCTCGGTCTTGGAGTCGCTCGAGCTCTTGTCGGATGCCTCGCTCTTGGAAGGCGAACTGCTGTTGCCTTTGGCGTAATCGGTCACGTACCAGCCGGAACCTTTGAACTGGAACGCGGGTGCCGACAAAAGACGATGGACCGGCCCGCCGCATTTTTCATGGACCGTCAGCGGCTCGTCGGAAAATTTCTGGATGATTTCAAAGGTCTCGCCGCAGCCTTCGCACTTATATTCGTACAGGGGCACGGACGCTCTAGTGATTGACAGGCTCAGGCACGTTCAGCGGAGTAAGCACCGGCTGCGGACCCTTTCGGGCATTGCCGTCCTGCTGGGTATTGGAAACCACTTCGTGGTTGCCATGCTCGACAACATCAATGGCTTTCTTCAGCAGAAGATCTTCGCCGGAGGGCTGCTGTGGCGGCTCGACGGTTTGCGGATTCCCATCGTCGTCCACCACCACGGGCTCAGTTTCCTGCACCGGAACCGAGGGAGTGACCTGGACATCCTGGATGGCCTTGCCGGACGGGGAATAATATTTCGCGACGGATAGGATCACGGCTGAGCCGTCGTCCATCTGGATGGGCTTGCGGATGGAGGCGTCGCCATAGGTACGTTCGCCGACCACTTCGGCACGCTTGTCGTCCAGCAGCGCCGCGGCTGCGATCTCGGCGCCGTTGGCGGTTCCGCGATCCACGATCACGGCGACGGGCAGATGCGTGACATCCTTCGCCGGATCGGCATTCACGTCCTGGCGCTCCACTTTTTGGCCTTCGCTATACGTGATGAGGCCCTTATCGAGGAACAGGTTCGCCAGTTGCTCGCCCGCTTCGGGGCCGCCGGTGGAGCAATGCCGCAGATCCAAAATCAATTCCTTAGCGCCCTGTTTCTGCAGGTCCAGCACGTCGGCCGAGATTTCCTTCACGCGATCGCCCAGGAGGCTGGAAGCCGTGATCAAGCCGACTTGGTCGGGCAGCATTTTGTCCGTCACCGCCGGATACTGGATCATTACGCGCGTGAGCGTGAGTTTCTGCGGCTCAGGCTTGCGGAAGCGCAGCACGCCCAGTTCGACGTTGCTTCCCGCATCGCCCTCGAGCAGCAACTGCGCGAACGCCAGCGGCATATCACGTGTCGCGACGCCGTTGATGGTTTCGATCACGTCCGTGGTGGTGAGCCCGGCCTTGGCCGCGGGTGAGCCGGGGATCGAATCGATGATTCCCACGTAGCCGAATTTCTTCGACAGGATCAGGCCGACGTCGGCCTTGTGCTGATCCTTGCTCTGGAGCCACTGCTTGTATTGATCGGTGTTCAAGTAGCTGGCATAGGGATCGATGGATTCGAGCAGCCCGTTCAACGCGCCTAGCGTGACGCTTTTCATGTCGGGTTCTTCGACATAATCGCTCTTGATGCGCGAGAGCACTTCGGTATAAACCGCGAGGTGCTTGTAAGTATCTTCGGGGGAAGCGCTCTTGCCGCGCATAGCGCCGAACAGGAGCACGAAAACGAGGCAAGTGGAGGTGGATGCAACAAAAAACTTGATACGCCTGGTCATAAATAGAGGCCAATTGGGGCCCGAGGACTTCTGTAATCAGTATAGCTTGGCTTTGACGGGCTCGGCGGCAGGCTTTACGGCCCGGCTCTCGAGGGCCGAGCGGAGCATCGTAAATGAGGCATAAATCACCACCACCACCACGAGCCAGCGCACCGCCGTCACCGACAGCGATTTGAAGATAAACGTGGCGAGCAGGACGCCCGGCAGGCCGCCCAGCGTGAGGCCCAGAGCCACGCGCGGGCTATAGCTCGCGGCGCGGACGAAGCGCGCGCTCGCCACCGGCATCAGGAACGCGCAGGAGCCCATCATGATGGGAAACGCCGCTTTGGGGTCCATGCCCAGCAGGCTGACCAGGATCATGCAAGGCGCGTAGAGACCGATTCCCAGGGTCATCAGCGCGCCCAACAGGGCGCTTCCGGCGATCCCGGCCCACAGGCGCCAGTGTGTGAGAATCAGCGCCGTTCCGCCCGCCGGAAACAAGTTGAGATTGGACATCAGGAAAAAGCCGGCTGCGGCGAGCAGCGCGATGCCCATGCCGATTTGCACCCAGCGCCGCGGCCAGCGCGACACGATTCCGGCGCCGAACCACGCGCCCACCACCGATGCGCCCATCAATCCCACCAGCGTCACGATGTCCACTTTCACGATGGCGATGAAGAGGAAAGCTTCGAGCAGCGTGGGCAGCGCGTGACCCACGTTCAAGGTCCCGGGGATCTTCTCATCCGGGACGAGGCGAAAAAACTTGAAGACGCTGGTGGTCGGCGCGAAGGAGCCGATTCCGAGAGTGTCGAAAAAGTTGGTGACCAGCCCGAGCAGCAGCTCGAAAACCGAGGGGACGCCCGGCGCGCGATGTTTGCTTTGTAGCCAGACCCAGATGAGGAAAACGGTGAACGCGGCCAGGGCGATAAGGAGCCAGGCGCGGGCGTCGAGCATTCCTAGATGTTACCAGTACGGCCGCCAAAGGGTCGCGCTCTAGGGCGCCGCCTGGGTTCGGGGCATGCGAACCGCGACCGCGACATCGGTGTCCATGGTGTGCGAGAATCCCCGCAGCCGTTGCAGCAGGGCCGGCGTCATCTGTTGTCCCCGGCCGATCAAGCACATGCCGTTGCGGCCACAGATGTCTTGTTCGAGCACCATTCCCGGCGCGAGCCGCTTGAGTGGGATGTTTTGGACGGGGTCGGACGACTCGACCTGCTCGACGCGGGCCATGGCGGAAACGATTTCCGGGGGGTAACGATCCTTCCTCAGTCGCATATCAGCGAGCGCTTCGGCATGCGAAAGGCCGCAGCCGCGCCGGTCGTCGAACTCGATGGCGGCCTGCAAAACGGCCGCGCCGAGAGAGAGGGGACCGCGAAGCTCTTCGAGCCCGGGAACGGCTCCTGACCCCGGCGGCGGGCCGAGCTGCGCCTGGATGATTTTCGCAACCGTTTCGAGGCGCGGAATGCGTTCGATCAGGCGGGCCGCGGCGGCGGGGTGTGCGCGGAAACAACGGGACTCCTCGGCCGAGAGAGGCTGGTTCGCCGCCACTTTGCCGGCGATTTCGGAAGGGATCGAAATCCAGCCGATCTGTGAGAGCATGGCCGCGGCTTCCACTTGCCAGGAGTTTTCGAGCTTCAGCATGGCCGCGAGTTCGCGGACATAGCGCAGAATGCGATTGGTGCGGCTGAAGGCCACCGGCTCCACGATGCTGAGAACTTCCGCCAGGACTCCCACGCAGCCGAGCAGCGTCTGCTGCGTCAATTGCCGTTCGGCGACGAGCAGCCGATGCTGTTCGAGCGCCGATTCGATCACCTTACCGAGAATGATGGCATTGCTGGGCTTGAGCAGGAAGCGGAAGATCGCTCCCTGATTCACGGCCGCGATTGCGTCGGCCATATCGGCCTGCCCGGTGAGCATGACGCGGACCGTGTCGGGCGCCTGCGCACGAACGGCGGCCAGGAATTGGATTCCGTTCATCCCCGGCATCCGCAAGTCCGACACCACCACGGCGAACGGCCCTCGATCAGCGATGGCCGCGAGCCCCTGCTCAGGACCGGTAGCGGTCGCGATCCGGAACGAGTTACGAAACTGGCGCCGCAGGGCATCGAGAATGTGGGGATCGTCATCGACGAAGAGAACGGACTCCCCGGCGGCGGCCGAGCTCTCAATTTCGGGATGCGCGCCGGTCACGTTAGACGGCATGAGCGGCCTCGGCAGCTACGATTTCCTGCGCCGTTTTGCGCCATTCCGGGAGATATTTGCTCCAGCCCGTTAACTCGGTCTCAATTTCCCGACAGTTTGCGGCTCTCCTTTCCTCCGCTCTCCCTTCAGCTTCATGGACCAGCAGATCGGCGATATGGACCGCGGTGTCCATGATGCTGTTATCGCCGGAGGCATGGATCGGGTGATGGTGGCGCGAAACGGCGCCGACGATAGCAGACGGCAGTCCCCATAGCGCGAGCAGGTAGGCTCCGATCTCGGCGTGGCTGGTGCCGTGCATCTCTTTCTCGACGCGGTACAAAGGACGATTCTCGCGGAGCGAGGCTTCGAGCGCCTGCTCGAACGGTTGGGGCAGCCGGACGGCGAGAATCAGTTTCCCGACGTCGTGCAGGAGCGCGGCCACGGAAGTAGCGGCAGCCAGGTTCTGCGGCATCGGCAGCTTCGCCGCCATGGCGGCGACCGAGCGGGAGTGCTGCTGGATCTGCTCCACCGAAAAGCCTGTGACGGGTCGCGCGCACGTGAAGGTGCGAAACAATTCCACGGTCATCACCAACTGCTTCAGCACTTCGAACCCCAGGTACCCCACGGCCATGGAAACGGTGGCGACCTCGTGTGACAGGCCGAAGAAGGCCGAATTGACCAGTTGCAGCACCTTGGCGGTGACGGCGACGTCGCCTTCCACGATGGCTCCGACCTGATCGAGCGAGGTTTGGGGATCGTTGAGCGCGTCCACCAGCGCCGCATAGGTCCGCGGCAAGGGAGGCAGCTCGCCGATGGCAGCGACGATGCTGCGCGTGGCGGCGTCGAAGACGATTTCATCGCTCTGGCAGGAGCGCTCGATCACTTCCTGGAGCTTTCCGGCATCGCACGGCTTGGTGAGAAACTGGTGCGCCGCCCGCACCACTCGCATGGCGGCCTCGGACTCGAATTGGCCGGAAAGCACGATGCGAATCATCGCGGGGTAGCGTTCCCTCACCCGTTGGAGCAGTTCCGCGCCGTCCATTTCCGGCATGCGCATGTCGGTCACGATGACATCGTGGGCTTCGCGCGCCAGGATTGCGAGAGCTTCCGCGCCGCTCGAGGCGAATGTCATTTTCCACTGTTTCCGGCAGGGGTGCAGCATGCGCTCCAGGCCTTCCAGAATTCTGGGTTCATCGTCGACGAACAGAATCCGCTTCATGAAACTCCGACCCCCGGCGCCGCAGTGGCTTCCGGGCTGGCCGCGCGCGGCCCTTCGAGCGGCAGCGAGACGATAAACGTGGTGCCTTGCGGGAAGTTAGGCTCAAACGCGATCCTGCCGCCATGTTTTTCCACCACGATATTGCGCGCGATGGCCAGTCCCTGGCCCGTGCCCCGGCCAACTTCCTTGGTGGTGAAGAACGGATCGAAAATTCTCGCCTGATTTTCGGCGGGAATGCCGCAACCGGTGTCGCTGATGGAGATCACCGCTTCGTCGTTCACCTGGCGGGTGCGCACGCAAATTTTGCCGCGTCCGCCAGCCGTATTGACTACGTCGCCTATGGCATGCGCGGCGTTAACCAGGAGATTCAGGAACACTTGATTCAGGTCGCCGATATCACAGCAGACCGGCGGCAGCTCGCCGAAGTCGGTCTCCACGTCGGAGACGTACTTCAGCTCGTTGCGGGCGACGATGAGCGCGTCGGAAAGCGCCTTGTTGAGGTTGGCCGGCTTCTTCTCGTTGCTGCCGGGATGCGCGAAGGCCTTCATGGCGCGCACGATGGCGGCCACACGGTCTACGCCGTCGAGAGATTGCTCGAGCGCCCGGGGAATCTCGCGCTCCAGATAGGCGGCATCGGTCTGCTGCTGGACGGCCCGAATCGCCTCGACGATCTCCTGGACGATGGGGCCGGAAACAACGCCAGAATCCGTGGCCTGTACCAGCCGTTCATACCATCCAAGCACCTTCTGCCGTTCGCGAAAAGTGTCGCAGAGAAAACGCAGGTTATCTCCGACGTACTGGATGGGAGTGTTGATCTCATGGGCGATGCCGGCGGCCAATTGTCCCACCGCCTCCAGCCGCTGCGCGTGTTGGAGCTCGATTTCCAGCCGCTTTTGCTCGCTCACATCCTGCGCCGTCACCAGAATGGTCCGGCGGCCGTGAATTTCCACAAAATGGTCGGAGACCTCCACATCTACGATGCGCCCGTTCCGGGCGATATGTTTTCGAAAGCCGCGCCAGGGCCTTGCCGGATTCAGCTCCTCGATGGTGCGTTTGAGCCGCGCCTGGTCGGCCGGGGGGTAGAGGTCGGTGAGGCGCATGCGGTGAAACTCTTCCCGTGAGTACCCGTAGGTGCGGCAGGCGGCGTCGTTCACCTCCACGATTTCCAGGGTCTCGACGTCGCAGGCGAAAACCGCGTGCGGGATGGCGGAGAACAGCAGACGGAACGACTTTTCGCTCCTCTCCAACTCCGCCACCGTGGTTTTCCACTGCGTGACGTCGCGCGAAATCCCCACGATCATTTGCTCGGGCGGTACTCCGGCCATCACCGGCACCTTCGTCGTGGCCACCCAGCGCGATTTTCCGGAGCGGCTGAGCAGTTCGACTTTCGAAATTACCGGTTTTCCCGACTCGCGGATTTTCGCATCGTCGGCCTGGATGGCCGCCGTGGTTTCGGCGTCGAAGTAGTCCGCGTCGCTTCGCCCGATCGCGTCGTCCGGCTGGGCGACACCGAGCAGCGGCGCCAGCGCCCGGTTAATGCGAATGAACTTGCCGAGTGCATCCTTGAAATAGATGTAATCGGGAATGTGGTCCAGCAGAATGCGTAGCAGATCGCGTTCGTGCGCCAGCTCCGATTGCACCTTCGAGAGGGGTTCGAGGATTAAGCGACGGATCGTGACGTGAACCAGGATCATGGACGAGATCAGAGTGGAGGCGAACAAGGCCAGTGCGAGTTCGCGCATCCGGCCCGACTCGCGCTGCAACTTGCTCATGCGGGGGTCCAGGTCGGCCGTGAGATTTCCGTCGAATGAGGCTAATCTCGCTTCCAGTTTCTCCGCCTGCATTCTTAGCAGCCTGACCTTTGGCTCCAGGCCCCGGGCCATGTTCTTCGATCCGCGAGCAATTGGGTAGGTGCTATTTGCCTCGTCCAGAAAGTTCCGTACGTCGCCGGCCAAGCGCAGACCGTCGTGGAAGCGCGGGGCGGCAATGTCCGGCAATCGTACAAACGCGTTCAGGTACTCGAGCGCACGATTTCCGTCGACCGCCGCGTGGTCCAGTTCCGTGGGATCTTGCCTGAGAAAGCCGCTTTCATAACCGCGGATGGCTCGCAGGAATGCGGTTCTGGCGCTATGGGCGTTCCGGGCCGCGGGGATCAGTGTCTCGGAGACGGTTGTCAGATCCTGTTCGCTTCTCAGCCGGACCAGGTAATCCACCAAGGTGGACAAAAGGTACCCAAACGCAAGGATGGCGATGCTCATCCAGATCCGGAATCTGATGTTCAGCCCGCCCATACCTCCCCACACGGACGTACACGGTACTCATCGGCGCGTCCGACGGATTCTCTAAGCCGTGTTGGGGCACGGGTGACGCGGTTCAAAACTGACCGGGGGCGGCCGATAAACAATGTAGGAAAACCAGAGAGGCCGTGCCGGTTTCGAGCATTGACGCCGCGTCGGGTGGAAGATCCAGGCGACTTTTGACGATTGTCGTGGCCCTGGGGGTCACGGCGTCGGTATCGATTTTCGTCGCCATGCAGCGTCTGGAACATCTCCGAGCCGAGGCCCAGTTTCTACAAATCGCGGGGCAGCGGCTGAGCGCGGTGCGCACCAACATCGATGGTGCGCTGGACATAACCGCGCTCATGGCCAGCCATTTTGCCGCCGTAGGAGACGACGGCACCGAGCGCCAAGCCTTCGCCACGCTGGTGGCGCCGGCGTTTGAGCGGCATTGCTATTTGCAGGCCTTGGAATGGATTCCTCGCGTCAGACGGCAGAACCGCGCCCGGCTGGAGCAATTGGCTCAGGACGATGGACTGCGCGATTTCCGCTTGCGAGAGCAGCGCAGCGACGGGGCGCTGGCCGTGGCGGGACGGCGGAATGAATACTTCCCCGTATTTTATTTGGAGCCGATTCAGGGCAATGAACGGGCGCTGGGATACGACCTGGCGTCGAATCGTGTCCGCTTGGCGGCCATGCAGTCGGCGCGAGACGGCGGGCTTCTCACGGCAACCGCGCGTGTGAGGCTGGTCCAAGAAAAGGGCGACCAATGGGGAACCCTGCTTTTTGCTCCTGTGTACAGCCTTCCCCACCCGCCGACAGTCCAGGCCAGGCGGCAGGGCCTGACGGGGTTTGGGCTGAGCGTAGTTCGAATTGGAGACCTGGTAGCCGCGAACTACCGGGAAATGGATTCGGCATCCTTGGTGGACATACACATTTTCGACTCCTCGGCGCCGGAATCGGACCAGCAACTGTACCCCCGGAACCCGGTTACGTCCCCCGCCCGCCTTAGCCGAGGCTGGCATGCGGAGACGACTATCGCGGTGGGAGGACGAACCTGGCTTTTGCTTGCCACGCCCGGCTCCGGGTTCGGCGCCACTCGGCGATCGGCCAGTTCGCTGCTGGTACTTCTGTTCGGGCTGTCGCTGACCGGCCTAACCTTCGGATTCGTTAAAAGCAGGATCGCGCAGTCGTTCGAAATCACCCGCGCCGCCCGCGAAATTGAACTCACACAAGCCGAGTTGAAACAAACCAACTCCACCCTCGAAGCGGTGATTCAATGTTCCCCACTCGCTGTTGTGACCATGGACCTGGAAGGACGAGTCACCATGTGGAACCCGGCTGCGGAGCGTATGCATGGCTGGAGCAAGGAAGAGGTGCTCGGCAAACAACTGCCTGTTGTCCTGCCCAACAATCCACCGGATGAAGTGGCGCGCGTCCACCAACGCATTCTGACCGAGGGCGGTGTAATGGGCCTGGAATTCGTCTGTCTCACCAAAGACGGCCAACCCATGACGGTGAATCTGGCGGGAGCCCCGCTGCACAACGCCGCTGGAGCACGGAACGGCGCGGTGTATCTTGTCATGGACATCAGCGAGCGTAAGCAGTTGGAGTCGCAATTGGCGCAGGCGCAGAGGCTGGAGTCGATCGGACAGTTGGCGGCGGGGATCGCACACGAGATCAACACGCCCATCCAATATGTCGGCGACAACCTGCGATTCCTGGAGGAAAGCTTCGATGGCGGCAATACGGTCCTCCAGGCCTATCAGCAGCTCTTGGTTGCGATCCGCAACGGCGAGGAAGCGAGCGAAACGGCGGCCCGCTGCGAGGCCCTGGCTTCCCAGGTGGACCTGGACTATTTGCGCGACGAAGTCCCGAGGGCGTTGCAGCAGTCGGGCGAAGGGATCCGTCAAGTGTCGCGGATCGTCAGTGCGATGAAGGAATTTTCGCATTTCGGCGCGGCGACAAAAACACCCATCGACATCAACCATGCCGTCGAAAATACGCTGCTGGTGTCACACAACGAATGGAAATATGTCGCCGAGGTGCAGACGGCCTTCGACAAGGATCTTCCCGCGGTGCCCTGTGTTCCCGGCGAGTTGAACCAAGTCGTGCTGAATCTGATTGTCAACGCGGCGCATGCCATCGCGGATGTCGTGGGGTCCAAGGCTGGGACGAAGGGCATCCTTGCCGTTAGCACGCGGCACGACGGAAACTGGGCGGAGATCCGCGTCCGCGACAGCGGAACGGGAATTCCGGAAGCGGTCCGTCCACACATCTTCAATCCGTTTTTCACAACCAAACCGGTCGGAAAAGGCACTGGCCAGGGCTTAGCGATTGCTTACTCGGTGGTGCAGAGGCACGGAGGCAGCATCACCTTCGAGACAGAGATGGGAGTGGGCACAACGTTCCTGGTTCGCCTTCCGATGACCAGCGGATGAGGGACACAGTAAGGCGGTCCATGCTGTCTTAGACCCATGCCCCGCTGACTGAAAGCCCTGACCGAAATCATTGACGCGCGGTGGAATGCAGGGGTTAGCGCGCGACCAGCTCCGCGCGCGCGCCGATCTGGCGCAGGCAGCGATCGATCCATTGCTTGGTCAGCTTCTCCTCGACGCCGTTCTGCGAAAGCCGCGTGCG
>JASHQT010000148.1 GCA_030039005.1 Bryobacteraceae bacterium | reverse complement strand
ATCGACATGCGCTATGAGAATCCGCATTACATGGCCGAGGACGCGGGCGCGGCCGATCTCATCTCCGGCGGGCGTCTGCAACTGGGTATCAGCCGCGGCTCGCCCGAACAGGTGATCGATGGATGGCGCCACTTCGGTTATCGTCCGGCCGATGGCGAGAGCCATGAAGACTTGGGGCGCCGTCGCGCCCAGGAGTTTCTTGACCTGTTGAGCGGAGATGGATTCGCGCAGCCTCACCCACGCCCCATGTTTTCCAACCCGCCGGGCCTGCTGCGTCTGGAGCCATATTCCGCGGGTCTGCGCGAGAGGATCTGGTGGGGCGCTGCCTCTAACGCCACCTCGGCATGGGCGGCGAAGCTCGGAATGAATCTGCAAAGCTCCACCCTCAAGATCGACGAGAGCGGTGAGCCCTTCCACGTGCAGCAAGCCAAGCAGATACAGGCTTTCCGTGCGGCCTGGAAGGAGGCCGGGCACACCCGAACACCGCGCGTCTCGGTCAGCCGCAGCATCTTCGCGCTGATCAACGATTACGATCGCGCCTACTTCGGACGCGGTTCGCACGAAGCAGATCAGATCGGTTACCTCGATAATGCGCGCGCCATTTTTGGCCGTGGGTATGCCGCCGAACCGGATGCGCTCGTCGAACAGCTCCGCAACGACCAGGCGATCGCCGAAGCCGATACATTGCTGCTCACCGTGCCCAACCAACTCGGTGTTGCCTACAACGTGCACGTTTTGGAGGCCATTCTGACCCAAGTCGCCCCTGCTCTGGGGTGGCGTTGACGCTACTGCGGTGCTCGATCCGCGATAATCTGGATAACTTGCACACTTCATCCCCAGGGAGAGAGCTATGAACACCAAGCACCTGTATGCCATCGCCGCGTTGGCAGCCACCGCGTTCTTTGCCGCGCCCGCCATCGCTGAAAACGCCATCGAGCGCGAAACCCAGGATCGCGCGCAGATCGAAAAACTGATGTGGAACTACGTTCGCGCGCTGGACACCGCGAATGCCGACGCCTATGCCGCCGTCTACACCCCCGACGGCCAGTTCGGCAGCGGCGCCAACGCCGTCAAAGGCCGTGACGCGCTCAAGAAAATGATCAACGATTTCAAGCAGCGCACCGCCGAGAACGAAGCGAAGACCGGCCAGAAGCGCCCGCCCATGTATCACGTGCTCTGCAACAGCTATCTGCAATTCACCGACAAGGACCACGCGCACATGGAGGCGTACTGGATGACAGTCGCCGCCGCCGGCGGTCCCTCGACGCCCTCTCGCGTGCTCGGCGCCGGCCGCGAAGTCGACGAGATTGTGCGCGTCAACGGCCAGTGGCTCATCCAGCTGCGCGACGTCGCGCCGAAAGACTAACGCCCGGACCTACGGCTCCACGCAGCGGAAATTCGCCGCCTCGTCGATGCTGCCTTGCCCTGAGTAGCGCGCCACCTTGGGATAGGTGCACAGCGGCCGCGTGCGCACCACTTTGGCGTCCACCACGCGGCTCGCGATCATCGTGTCCGGCGCCTTGTCTTTTTCCACCCAGTCAATGATCGCGGTCATACCGTCATGCCGGTCCGGTCCGATGCCGCCGCCGCAGTGCCCCATACCCGGCGCCATGAACAAACGGAAGAACTGCGGCGTGTCCGGACCGTTTTTCGCCAACGCCGCCTCGTAATAGTTCACGCCCACCATGGGTTGCAGGATCGGGTCCGCCCATCCGTAGGTCACCAGCAGCTTGCCGCCGCGCTTGCGGAATTTCGCCAGGTCCGGATTTTTCGCGTCGGCCAGCTTGCTCCAGGCGTCCAGCAGGTGAATATCGCGATCGTAGTCGAACGTCTTGTAGTCGTAATCCGGCTTCGGAGGCTTGGGCGCCAGATACTGGATCACGCCTTGGCCGAGTGCGAAATCCGCCGCCGTCCGTCCCGGCTGTGGCGGCACAATCACATTCAGCCATCCGCTGCCCGTTCCACCGCCGAACAGGTTTGTGACAACCGCTTCGCTCCCCACCATATATCCGGGGAAGAACGGCTTGCCGTTGCTCACCGGGCCGCTATACACCTTCTCCATCGCCTCCGCCTCTTGGGGCGTCAGACAGTCCGATCCATCCGCGCCCGCCGCGCATGCTGGAACATCGCGTACGGGATTGAAATCGCACTTGCGCGGATCGTCGATTAAACCGTCTTTCAAACCGTCGACTGCGTCGCACTTGGCCATCACATGGTCGGCCACCATCGCGAGCTTGGCCGGCGTGAGCGAGACTTCGCTCAGCGCCTTCTCGTTCCACAGCGCGCCCACCGTGAACCCGGTCTGATCCACCCACGGCGAATTCGCGATCACGCCGTCGAAATCGTTCGGGAAGCGTTCGGCCTCGATCAGTCCCTGGCGCCCGCCGTTGGAGCACGAATCCCAATAGGCATGCGAAATCCGCCGGCCGTAATAATCCTTGGTGATGTTCTTGGCCGTCACCGCTGTCAGATGCACCGCGCGGTAGGCGTAATCGATCGCCTTCAGCGGATTGTTCATCACGAACGTCGCGCCCGGCTCCTTACGCGAGTCGTGACCCGTGTTGGTCTGCGCGAAGGCGAACCCCAGCTTGAGCGCCTCATCGCGCTGCGCCACGCGGGCGGGGTTATCGAGCGCGTCGCCTGCGAATCCGCCGTTGCCGATCATGTAGAATCGCCCGTTCCATTGCGCCGGCAGCGCCACTTCGAAAGCGATCTCGGGTGAAAGCGTGCCGGTGACGCGGCAGAACGCCGGCGCTTCGTCGCTGGCCGCTTCCGCTGCGGCCGTAATCTGCGCTATGTCCGGAGATTTGAACTTGCCGAGCGCCTCGCACGCCTCATGCGGCGCGATATCCGCCTTCGTATAATCCACCATCGCGTTCTTGGCGTCGGCGAAGTCCTGCGCGAATCCCGGAATGGGCGTGGCGATGGCCACTAGAGTAATTCCCAGCGCGGCTAGAGTTGTGTGTCTCATTTGAACCGCGATTGTATCGCGATTCCGCCTTCGCCGCTTCCGGCCCGCTCACCTCTAATCTGGAATAAAGGAGAAACGATGCAGAAACGCAAGCTGGGAACAAGCGGCCTGGAGGTGTCGGCTCTGGGCTTGGGCTGCATGGGCATGAGCTTTTCCTTCGGCCCGCCCAAAGACACACAGCAAATGACCGCGCTGTTGCACGCCGCCGTCGATCGCGGCATCACGTTCTTCGACACCGCCGAAGTCTACGGCCCGTTCCTCAACGAAGAACTCGTGGGCGAAGCGCTCGGCCCGTTTCGCCAACGGGTGGTGATCGCGAGCAAATTCGGTTTCGACTTGAACCCGGGGTTCGATCCTCGCGGGATGACCGGAATCCCCGGCCTGAACAGCCGGCCCGAGCACATCCGTCAAGCCGTGGAGGGCTCGCTGCGCCGGCTGAAAGTGGAGACCATCGACTTGTTGTACCAGCATCGCGTCGATCCCGACGTGCCCATCGAAGACGTGGCGGGCGCGGTGAAGGATCTCATTCGCGAGGGCAAGGTCAAGTATTTCGGGCTTTCCGAAGCAGGCGTCCAAACCATCCGCCGCGCGCACGCCGTACAACCGCTCACCGCTCTGCAG
>JASHQT010000147.1 GCA_030039005.1 Bryobacteraceae bacterium | reverse complement strand
CCACCCGATGGCCTTTCGGAAACCTTGGTCCGAAGCCCTCAAGCGGGGCCGGGTACGAGGACCGTAATAATAATGGGCCGCGACTCGATGACAAAGGGCCGCAGCGGGCGAACTGGAACGCTGGAAAAGACAGGGGCAACCGCGCTCGGTAGAGCGGAAGTCACGACGGCCTGTCCTTTCGAAGCGATCATTGGATTTAGATTATCCCACTAGCGGGGCAAATGCAAGAGGGGGTTTGTATAAATTTTGTTAATGCAAGCATTTGGCGAGGTTGAGGTTTCGCGGGGCGAACGGCGAGGTAAGCCGGTCCAAGCATCGCTTCAAGCTGACTCGTGACGGCTGAGTAGTTCTTCAGTTGCCTCAAACATCTTACTGGTGGAATTCCGAGCCGCCGCTTCCCAGCCTTCACGGCACGCGACCTTGGATGTGGCACTGTTTCCATTGCCGTTTCCCGAACGTATACAATGACCTTCTGAACGAACAAGAACTGCGGGGCGAACGCGCACATTGCTGACGCGACCTTCTCATGTTTGTTGTGGCGAAGTATGGCTCTTGGCGCATCTGAAGTTGCCGCTTTGTCTTCCTCGCTTTCAAGGTGGGAGATCGCCGAATACGTATTTACCGGCCTAGTCGTCGTGGCGTGCTTCGGCGAATATGTTGCAGATTTTACGGATTTTACCCGCGGCATCAGAGAACGAAAAGAGCGACTGGCAAAGCTATCGACGCTCCTTTTGATCGCCGCGCTCGCTTTGGAGGCCGTCTGCATTGTAAAGACTAACCAAGTGTCCGGTGAACTGGTTGGAGCGCTTGGTGATCGCGCAATGATGGCGTTCGATGACGCTCGCGCCGCCACTGACCAGGCCGGAAAGGCAGTGATAAAGGCACAAGAAGCTGAGGGTGTCTCAGCGGGAGCAAGCACTAAGGCTTCTAAAGCGGAGATCGCATCGTCGAGCGCACTGACGATGGCGACCACCGCTCGGCAAGAAGCAGAAACATTTGAAAGGCGCCTAGGATCAGCGGAGACGAAAGCTGGGGAAGCCGAATCCAAGGTTGACCAGGCCGAATCGAAATCCGACGAAGCGGTGCACCGTGCGAACCAAGCAACTCTGGAATTGGACCGGCTCAGGCTTCCGCGAACCCTTGCCGATACCTCCGCACTAGTATCTGAACTGGCCTCGTTCAAAGGAACCGAATACAGGTTCGACAGAGTGTTCCAAGACGGAGAATCGTCGGATTTTCTTAAAGCGCTTGATTCCGTCTTGCTCAGAGCCGGCTGGACGCGGACCAAATCCCCTGGGGGCTTTCCATCTCTCAACATATACGGGTCGGACCAAGATTTGTCGGTGCCCGTTGGCCTGGATACTGGACTTACCGTATCCGTGGACGACACGCTTCCAGTAACAGCTCTCAATACAATACCCATGGAGCAATTACCACGCTTAGTAAGGGCGGCTATCGCTCTGAATCGGGGCCTGTACGCCCACACGTCCCCTACAGAGACGCCGACGTTGGTTAATGTGCAGGTAGGAACGTCAAATGTCGTTCGAATTGTCGTGGGGAAAAAGCCGTAGGCCTCCCCTGCCACACGAGAGACCAGAATCAGTACCGGCCCGTCATCCTCGTTCATCGCACCTCGCCCCCATGTCCCAAAGGGACAATTGCGCTGGCAATTGCTGCTTTTGCTAATCGCTGCATTTGGCGGCTGGATCGCGCGCAAGGGCGGCATTCCATAGTTACCGCCACGAGATGATCTAAACTCAGCGTTTGAGCCGGAGAAGGCGAGTTTGCGCGTGAGAACTAATGAGAACTAAATGGATGAACTGAAAGTGTTTGCGGCGATCGGCGAGGAAGGCTTTGCGCGCCTGGTCGCGGCATTCTACCGGCGAGTTCCCGAAGATGACATCCTGGGGCCCATGTATCCCGCCGCGGACCTGGAAGGGGCCGAGCAGCGCCTCCGCGATTTCCTGATCTACCGGTTTGGCGGACCGAATCGCTACATCGCCGAGCGAGGCCATCCGCGCCTGCGCGCGCGCCACTTTCCGTTCGCCATCACGCAGGCGGCCCGCGATCGCTGGATGTCGCTGATGACCGAGGCTCTGGGGAACGCCGGGCTACCGGTTGAGGCGCGACAGACACTTTGGGCGTTTTTCGACGCCATGTCCACGTTCATGATCAACCAAGCCTGATCACCGGAGCGCGGCTTTAGTCTTGATAGGGACAATCAAGGCAGCGGCTTCAGCTCGGGCGCGACGCCGGGCGGCAGCGGATAGCCGTCGACGTTAAGCAGCATGGAGACGAACTGGTAATAGCCCATGACCGCCAGCATGTCGACGACCCCGCGCTCGCCGAATTTGTCCTTGGCGGCCTCAAAAGCAGCGTCACTTGCGTGCTTGGTGTGGAGGACTTCGCTGCAGAAGTTGTAGACGGCGGCTTCATCAGGCTGCATGGCGGCCGGGCGCCGGCCGTTGGCGATCGCATCGATGATCGCGGGCGAGAGGCCGACTCTGAGGGCATTTTGCCGGTGCGCCTGCCATTCGAATTGCGCGGTCCAGAAGCGGCCGGTAATGAGAATGACCATTTCGTTCAAGCGCGGCGGCAGCGAAGTGTGGAAGCGCGCGTATTCGCCGAACTTCTGGGCCAGATCGCCCATTTGGGGACTGCGCAGCATCACGTTGAACGGTCCGTCGAGCGATTTGCGGGGGCCGGCCAGGATGCTCTCGACCATGTTCTTTTGCTCGGGCGTCATCGTATCGTAAGTCAGCGGGGCGAAACGTCCGCCGCGAAGGTGGAGGTCGCGCGTGGTGGGGGCTTGAGCGTTCACAATGCCCAGCATAGCGAGAATTCCGGCCAGGACTGCCGGTAAGCAAAGGCCCGCGGGTAAGCGCATGAGGGGCTCCTTCCGATGACCTCGATTGTATGCGAAGGAAAGATCGTGTGCATCATTCGGCGGGGTTCGTGCGTCTTACTGGGCGATGAAGTATCTGTTGTTAATTCCGGCGCTGGTGGTGTGCGGCTGGTCACAGCAGCCGGATCATACTCAAACGACAAAGCATCCGCGGAGCGCGGGGAAAGAAATCGGCAGCGGCGCCGGGGACATCGGCAAAGGGACGGCCAAGGGAGCGGGTCATCTGGCCGCGGGCACGGGCAAAAGTGCGGTGGACCTGGTGACACTTCATCCGGTGAACGCCGCCGGAGCGCTCGGAAAAGGCGCAGGCACGGCGGGCAAGGATGCCGGCGTAGGAGCGGTGAAGGGCACGGGCAAGATCGGCAAGGGCATCGGAAAGGCGATCAAGAAACTCTTTTAAGCGAGGATCGGAGAACAGGATGGCAGCAACGAGAACCAACAATCAACCGTTTCTGACGGATGTGCAAGAGCTGCGGGCGCGGGCGCGCAAGAGCCTGGAGCGCGGAGCGGTGACGCAAGACTACCAGGGCGACGTCAAACAGACCATCGATATCCTGCAATCGGTACTGGCCACCGAGATCGTTTGCGTGCTGCGCTACACGATGAACGCGGTAGCGGCGCAGGGGATTTCGAGCGACAGCGTGAAGGAGGAATTCGACGAGCACGCCAAGGAAGAGACCGGGCACATGCGCAAGGTGGCGGAGCGGATCAATCAATTGGGCGGCACGCCGAACTTTAATCCCGAAGGGCTGGCGATGCGGGCGGCGTCCCAATATGCCGAGGGCGGGAACCTGATCGAGATGATCCAGGAGAATTTGGTGGCCGAGCGGATCGCGTGCGAGCATTACCGCGAGCTGATCCGCTATTTCGCCGATAAAGATCCCACCACGCGCGTGATGATGGAAGCTATCCTGACGAACGAAGAGGAGCATGCCAACGACATGCACGACCTGCTGGTCGCGCATGAGGGCAAGCCCATGCTTCCCAAGTAGGGTTAAGATGCCCCCGGCGCCGTTGGCGGCCAGCAGCGGTAGCGCTCACCTCTGGCCACGCAGGTCGCGCAGAGAAACCGTGACCGCGGGTAAGGCTTGGCGGCCCAGGCGATCGAGCAAATCCTTGGCGCGCTTGCGCAGCTTGCGGGCGAGCGACTTATTCCCGGCGCGCTGCGTCGCCGAAGCATAGTCCAGCAGCAGGCCCGCAGTGGCTGGATGGTCGGCGCCCAACGTTTTTTCCTGAATCGTGAGCGACTGTTGGAAATAGGGCGCCGCATCGGCTGGCTTGCTCCCGTCTGCCACAATGTTCCCGAGGTTGCGTAGGATCTGCGCGCGCAACAGCGCGGCGCCATGGGGGCGCAGCAGTTGCAAAGCCCGCTGCTCGGTTTCCCGCGCTTCTTCCGGGCGCTCCAGGCGCTGGTACAACTCGCCTTGGTCGGCGAGCGTCGCGGCCAGATCCATCCTCGCCTCCGGGCCGGCGCTCTCAAAAATGCCGATCGCTTGTTCATATAGCGGTTCAGCCGCGAGTAATTGATTTTGGGCCTCGAGGACTTCACCTAGGTCAGCCAGCGTAAGGGCATATTCCGGCGAGGATGTACTGTGCAGACGCTCATAGGCGGCCAACGCGGAACGCAACGATTCTTGGGCACGTTCGAATTCCCGGAACTCGCACAGTACGACCGCGAAATTACTCAGGACCACCGGAAAGCCGGGCGCCTCCGGATGGAACAATTCTAGGCTGCGCGCCGCGGACTCCATCAGGTTGCGCGCTTCCCAATCCCGCCCTTGCACGCGATAGATCTCGCCCAGGTTGTTCCGCGCGTAGGCTAGATCCTCGCTCGACTCCGGCAGATTCTTCCGCCGCCATAGCAGCGCCTGATGAAACATGCGTTCTGCGTCGCTGTAGCGATCTTCTCTGCGGTACAGCTCTCCGAGATTGGTGGCGATCCTGGCGCTGGCGATCTCATCTTCCTTCGCCCCTTCCAAGGCCGAGCGATACAAGCTCTCGGCTTCCGCGTCTTGTCCTTCCCGTGCCAGTCGAACGGCCTGATTGTTTCTCGCGATGGCTTGATCGAGCGTCTGCGGGAGATCGGCTGCCGCGACCGGAATGCAAATCATCGCGAGCAAGCATGCTCCAGCGAACTTCACACTCCTTTGGTTGCGCAGGCAGCGCTTCTTTCTCACGCCGATTCCTATCGGCCTCATGCCGATTCTTATCGGCGCGGCGTAGAGACGTGAGAGAAAAACGTGGTGATAAAAATTTAGTCGGAGGCAAGAAATGGACGCGCGCTGAGATTCGCGCGAGGGTTGACCGAGGTGCGACGCTCTCCCGATCGGCCGCTCCCGTCATTAGGTGGTCGATCCAGGGCTGCACTCGGAAAGCACGGAAGAAATTGCCGGAGACATACTCGCCATTGCGCGAATCGGCCCGCGCACTTAGCCGTTCCACCGACCACGACTTGGCCACTGCCTGTCGTTACCCGGGTCTATCCGCGCCAATTGCAACAGCGGACCTTACGAGGCCACGGGCTTGGAGTTCCGCACTCTCCTGATCCAGTTAACGATGCAGCGGTTGGGGATGATGGTGCATGTGCATCCAGCCTGTCAATTTCGCAAACGGACCATGGGCAGCCTCCGGCGCCTTGGCGCTCTTCCGAAGCGATAGATAAAACATCGCGTACGGGATCATGGAGACGCCAAACATCAACAGAAAAGCCAACGCCGTATCGAGCGGCGACATTCCCGGGATGCCCTGATCCAGAATCGCGGTTTTCAGTTCGACCAGTGAGAACATAATCATGCCCTTCTCAAGTAACCTGCGAGCACGCCGCCCGCCAAAAGCGGCTTGGTGAGGAAGCGGCCAAACGCATCTGGCTGTGTTAAAGACCGCAGGTAACTTTACTTCCCTGGGTGAAAGACCCCATATCCGTGACATGCTGTCTCTAACATGAATGCGATCGGTCCGCCACTTTCCATCGACTCCGTGGTCCTGGATATGGACGGGCTGATGCTCGATACCGAGCCTCTGTATAAGATCGCCTGGCAGGAAGCGGCCTTCGAGCTTGGCTGCCCGCTGGACGACAAGTTTTATCTCACTCTGGTTGGCCGCACGAACGCCGAAGGCGAAGCGGCGCTGACGGAGCGCTTCGGCGCCGGATTTCCGCTCGACCGCTTCCGTGACCGCTGGGCCGCGCTCTGGCGCAGCGAGGTAGACGCGAACGGGATTCCGCATAAGCCCGGCCTCACGGAGTTGCTGACTTACCTCGCAAAACGCCGCATCCCCGTCGGAATCGCGACGTCGAGCGACCAGGATTACGCCGCCTGCAGCCTCGCCGCCGCCCGGCTCGACCGGAAAAGGTTCGCCTGCATCGTGACCGGGGAGCAAGTCGCCAATTCCAAGCCTTCGCCCGACATCTATATTGAAGCCGCCCGCCGCCTGGGCGTGGAACCGGCGCGTGTCCTCGCCGTCGAAGACTCCGACGCCGGCATCCTCTCCTCCGCCCGTGCGGGCATGATCGCCGTGATGGTCCCCGATCTGAAGCCCCCCTCGCGCGCGGCTCGCAAAGCCGCATGCGCTGTCGTTGCATCCTTGCACAAAGTCATTTCGCTGATGGAGGGTCAGGCAGCACGAGCCCCCGACCAGTAAGTAACCCGGCGCTTAATTGTGCCTTGCGCGGCACATGCGAGTGACATAGAATGTCTATGCTAGTGCATGGAGTGACGGATGGTCAGAAGAATCTGGCGCAAGTTCCGATTTCTCTTCGAGCGATCGCGCTTCGACGAAGAACTGGCCGAGGAGATGCGCCTGCACCTGGAATTGCGCACCGAAAAACTACGCAACGCGGGCGATGCGCGGCGGCGATTCGGTAACGTCACGTTGGCGCTGGAGTCCAGCCGCGATGCATGGATGTGGAGATGGCTCGATGAAGCGCACCAGGATCTGCGATTCGCCGCCCGGATGCTACGCAAAAAGCTCGGTTTTACCGCCATCGTCGCCGTGACGTTGGCCCTGGGCATCGGCTCCGCGACGGCCGTTTTCAGTGTCGTGGAAGCCGTTCTGCTGCGTCCCCTGCCGTACCGCGATCCCGGCCGGTTGGTGGTCATCTGGGATCACGGCCTACGCGAAAAGGGTCTCGCCAAGATCTTTGCGCGCTATGACGATTACAAAGATTGGCGCCGGACCTCGCGTTCCTTTCAAAGCCTTGCGGCGGCAACGTGGGCCTACAGCCCATCGCGCATTCTCACCGGTCGCGGCGAAGCCAAGGAGTTGCTGGCCATCCCGGTGACCGACGCGTTTTTCGAGATGCTGGGCGTGCCGGCCGCTCTAGGCCGCACGTTTACTGAAGAGGATGACGGAGACGGCTGTGCCATCGTTCTCTCGCACGGCTTCTGGGAGGCGGCGCTCGGCGGCGACCCCTCGATTGTCGGCCGGGGACTGACCCTCGACCAGCGGTCGTGCACGGTGGAGGGCGTCATGCCTGCAACGTTCTCCTTTTACCCGCCCGAGACGGAGATCTGGATTCTGCTGGGGAAGGACTACCAACCGCGGCCCGAGGGCGTAGGTATCTTCGCCCGCCTCAAGCCCGGAGTCACACGCGAGCAGGCTCAATCGGAGGTGGTGGCGTTGTATCGCGCCGCGCATCCCAGCGGCTTCTGGCACGATTTCGAACCGCGCGTGTACGATCTGCATGGCGAATTCACGTTTTTGGCCAGCCGCACGCTGCGCCTGACGCTGATTGTGGCGTTCTGCGCCGTTCTGCTGCTGCTTGCGATCGCCGCGCTGAACGTCGCCAATCTTCTTCTCGCGCGGTTGGCCGAACGTCAGCGGGAGATGGCCGTGCGCGCTGCTCTGGGATCTGGACGAGCACGGCTGGTGCGCCAGGTGCTCACCGAGAGCCTGCTGCTCGCCTGCATCGGGACGCTCGGCGGAATCGCGATCGCCAGCGGCGCGGTACGATACTTCCGTCACGCCGCACCCATCACGTTGACCGTCGGCGCCCACGTCACCATCGATGCGCCAGTCCTGATTTTCGCCATCCTGGTTGCGGTCGCGACCACGCTAGGCCTTGGTTTGCTGCCCGCGCTCAGCATCTCGCGCACCGATGTATTCGAGCGATTAAAAGCCGGCGGGCGCGGCGCGGTGGGCGGCGGGTTGCGCCGGCGTGCGGCAGGCACGATGGTCGCGCTCGAGATGGGTCTTTCGTTCGTCCTGCTGATCGGCGCGGGGTTGCTGCTCGCGAGCGCCTTGCGCATGGGGTCCGAGCCGTTGGGTTTTAATCCAGACCGCCTCTTTGAAACTCACACCCTACTTCCCACGCCGCGTTACGGCGACGCCGCGCGCCGCGAGCAGTATTATGACGCTCTGCTCGATCGCTTGCGCGAAACGCCCGGCGTGGCCGGCGCCGCTTTGACGGGCCAGCTCCCCCCATACTCGGTGAGCACGTCGAATGAGGCCCTTGAGGTCCAAGGACACCCGGTAGAGGCCGGCTTAGAGCGGCACGATGCCGGGTTGAATGCTGTCACTCCTGCGTTTTTTCGTGTAGTCGATGCGCCATTGCTCGAGGGCCGGAGCTTTGAAGAGACGGATCGCCTCTCCTCGACGCCGGTGGCGATCGTCAACGAAGCGCTCGTTCGCGAATATTTCGGCGGCCGTAATGTCCTGGGCCAGCAGATACGCCTGGAGCGTGGGCCCGGGCAGGAGATGCCCTGGATGACGATTGTGGGCATTGTGGGCAATCTCAAGCACTCCGAACTGATGAACGAAATGAGCTGGGTGTCGACGCCGATGCTCTACCAGCCTGTTTCCCAGGCCGCGCCGCAGCGCTTCGAGATCGCCATTCGTGCACGTGCGGCTGGTGCGTCGTTCGAACATCGGATTCAGGAACAGATCGCGGCCGTTGATGCAGCGGTACCCATCAATCCAGTCGAGCCGGTGAGCGTGGAAATTTTCAAGACACTGGCTTATCCGCGATTCCGCGCCCTGGTTTTGGGATTTTTCTCCATAAGCGCACTGCTGCTTTCCGCCGTCGGTTTGAATGGCGTACTGTCGCAAATCGTCGCGCAGCGCGTGCCGGAGTTCGGCATCCGCAAGGCGATGGGCGCCGAGCAACGCGACTTGCTCCTGCTGGTAGCACGGCAAGGCGGGATACCAGTCGCGCTGGGGATGGCCGGCGGGATCGCGTGCGCGCTGCTGATTAGTTGGCTGCTGCGGGCCTTGCTTTACGGCGTCAACGCGGCAGACCCCAAAGTGATCGCGCTGGTGGCCGCGCTATTCCTGGCAATTGCCGCGCTCGCGATCGCGCTGCCTGCGCGTCGTGCGGCGCTGGTGGACCCCATGGTCGCGCTGCGGGATGAGTAAAGAACAAACGATGGGTAAACGCCAGGCCATTCCTCAAGGCACGCTGGACATGCTGATCCTGCGGACGCTTGCCTCCCTCGGGCGCCAGCACGGCTTCGAAATTGCGAACTCCATCGAGGAGCGATCGGAGAGCGTTTTGTTAGTGGAAGAAGGATCGCTGTATCCCGCGCTGCAGCGGCTGCTGGTGGAAGGCTGGATCACGGGCGAGTGGGGCAAGACGGAGGGCAATCGCCGCGCGCGCTACTATCAACTCACCGCTGCCGGACGCAAACAACTGGCGAAAGAAGTGGAACAGTACCGGTCGGTATCGGCGGCAATCGGCAAGATCCTGGAGCCGGCATGAACGAGATTGCGTTGTTGGAGTCGTTTTCTCTGGACGCGCGCTACGCGCTGCGCAGCATGTTGGCCAAGCCAGCGTTTCCCGTAACGGCGATTCTCACTCTCGCACTCGCGATCGGCGCCAACACAGCGATGTTCACGGTGATTCGCGCGGTGTTGTTGAAGCCGCTCGAATATCGTGACGCCGGACGGTTGGTCAGCTTCTCGACGGGCGCAACGCCTACGCGCTTTGCCGAGGCGAAGGCTGCCGCGCGCTCCTACGCCGTGCTCGGAGTGTATGTGGGACCGGAGAACGTGACGCTCTCAGGCGGGGCCGAACCGGAAGTGCTGAAGGGCGTCCGGGTGTCGGCCGATTTCCTGAGCGCTGTCGGCGTGCAGCCCATCCTAGGACGCAGCTTTCGCGCGGAGGAAGATGCGGCGGGCGGAGCACCCGTTGCGATGATCAGCGCCGAGCTTTGGCAGCGGCGCTTCGCGGGAGATCCGCACATCGCCGGAAAAACTGCCGCGCTCGATGCCGCTGAGTACACCGTCATCGGCGTTCTTCCGCCGCATTTCGCGTTTCCGCTTCCCGATCTCGACATCTGGATGACCGCGCCCACCGAAGAGCCGCTGATTCCGGCGAGGTCCCGCGCGTTGAGCCCGTACTTAGCGCTATTCGGCCTCCTGAAACCGGGTGTCACGATTGAACAGGCCGATGCTGAGATGCACGTGCTGCGGCATCGATACGCACTGGCGCATCCCGCCATGCTCGACGCCAAACCGCAGCCTCGCGAAGTGCTGCCGATGAAGGATAAATTGGTGGCGAACGTCAAAACGATGCTGTGGATGTTATCCGGCGCAGTGGGCCTGGTGCTGCTGATCGCCTGCGCCAACGTGGCGGGTCTGCTGATGGCGCGAGGCGGCGGGCGGACGCGCGAGTTTGCCGTGCGGTCGGCGCTGGGGGCGGGACGCGGCCGTCTGATCCGCCAGCTTCTCGCCGAGAGCGTTCTCTTGTCCGTCGCCGGTGGCGCGCTCGGCCTGCTGCTCGCGGCCTGGAGTGTTCGCGCGATTCCGAAGATCACGGCTTTCGATCTGCCGCGCGCCGGAGAAATTCATCTGGATGGAATCGTGCTCGCCTTCAGCGCCGCGCTCGCCATCGCTACCGGCATCGCGTTCGGCTTGGCGCCGGCGTGGAGCGCCTCCCGCACGGATCTGAACGCGGCATTGCGGGCCAGCGGCGAAGCAGCACATATGGGGATCCCGAGGCGCGCCATGGCGGCCTTCAGCTTACGCGGCGCGCTGGTGGCGGGACAAATCGCGCTCTCGGTTGTGTTGCTCATTGGCGCCGCACTGTTGGTGGAAAGCATCGCGCATTTGCGCAGCGTGGATCTGGGCTTCGATCCATCCCACCTGCTCACGTTCCGGGTCACGCTTCCGCCGTTACGCTACGACACTGATCCGAAGCGATCCGATTTTTCGGAAAATCTCATTCGCGCGCTCGAACAATTTCCGGGCGTGCGGAGTGGCGCAGGGGCATCGGTGCTCCCGATGATGCCGGAACCGGGAACGCCTGTCCAAAACGCCGCGCTGCCGTTGCTCAAGCTCAACGAGCGGCCCATCGAACAAATCACGGCCGTCACGCCGGGATATTTCCGCACGCTCGGCATTCCCCTCAAGCGCGGCCGTGACTTCAACGCACAAGATCGCGAGGATACGCAACGCGCAGTGGTGATCGATGAAAGCCTGGCCCGCCAAGTCTGGCCCAGTTATCCGCGCGGCCTGGATCCAGTGGGCCAGCGGCTCATCGTCGGTGGACTCACCCTGAAGCCCGCCGAGGTCGTCGGCGTCGTGGCAGACGTGCATCAGGCGCTCGAAGGCAACTACTGGCCCGGCACGGTATATGACACGTTCCGGCAGGGATCGCCGCAATCGGCGTTGTTCGTGGTCAGAACCGCGGGCGACCCGTTGCAATTGACGCGCGCCATTCGCCGCGAGGTGCAAACCTTGGACAGCGATCAAACGATCGCTGACATACAAACGATGGAGGATCTCGTCGAGGCGCGAGTGGGCCAGCGCCATCTGTTGATGGTTTTGCTGGAATCGTTTGCAGGAGTGGCGCTGCTGCTGGCGTTGATCGGAATTTACGGTGTCATCAGTTACTCAGTAGCGCAACGCACGCACGAGGTCGGGATTCGACGGGCGCTCGGAGCGGATCGCGGAGACATTCTGTGGTTGGTCACTCGCCAGGCGCTGGGCCTGGTGCTGACGGGAATTGCGCTGGGACTCGGCGCCGCGTTCGCGCTCACGCGCCTGGCCACCACGCTGCTATTCCACGTCAGCGCGACGGATCCTGCTACTTTCGCCGGAATCGCGTTGTTGTTCCTTTCGATTTCTCTCGCCGCCGCATACATCCCCGCGCGCCGCGCCGCGAGCATCGACCCCATGGCGGCGCTGCGAATTTGATCCATCGATACGGTCTTCCCAATCCTGATATTCTGGAACGCGGAAAAGGAAGACCAACATGAAATCGATATCGACATTCGCGATCCTTTTGGGAGGACTCGGAGCCATTGCCGCCTTCGGCCAAAGCCCGTTGCCCGCCGGAAAAACCACCGGCCCCGGCGTGCAAGCACCGCGCGACGCGAAGGAACCGGAGCTGCTGAAGACCTGCAAAGTGCCGCCGCCCGCGCCGCGCCCCTTCCCACGCCCGGCGGCAAGCGAGATCTCGCGCCCCAAGGAAACTTCGGAGATCCCCGGCGTGGTGGCCGCGGGACAGCAGTGGAAAGAAGTATGGGAAGTGGACGGCAATAACGCCGACGGCATCGTGGCCACCAAGGACGGCGGCATCCTTCTCGCGCAGAACGACAACAGCCAGGTGATCAAGCTGGACAAGGACGGCAAGACGTCGGTCGCATACACGGGGCTCAACACCAGCGGCGCGCTGGCGTTCAACTCCAAGGGCGCGTTGTTCGTCAACAACCGCGGACTGCACGAATCCATCGAGGAACTGGAGCCGAAGCATAAGACGCTCACCAACAGCGTGAACGGCGATCCCATCGATTGCCTGGGGGGCGCGCTCAATGACCTGACGGCCACGAGCAAAGGCGGCGCGTATTTCACGCTGGGCAACGTATTCTACGCGGACCCGGAGGGCAAAGTCACGAAATACAGCGACAATCTTTTCACCAACGGCATCGTTCTGAGCCCGGATGAAAAACATCTGTTCGTCACCAACGGGCCAACGCTGGTCGAGTTCGACGTGCAGAAGAACGGCTCGCTCACCAACCAGCGCGAGTTCGCCAAGCTCCAGGGCGGCGGCTTCGGAGGCGACGGCAGTACCTTCGATTCCGAAGGGCGCATTTATGTAACCAGCAACGGCGGCATCAACGTGATCGCGCCCGACGGCAAGAATCTGGGAGTGATTCCCACGCCGCGCGATGTCATCAGCGTCGCGTTCAGTGGACCGGACCGCAAGACGCTGTATGCGGTGTCGCGCGACAACGGGCAGAACAAAGATTGGATTATCGCGCTCGATATGATCGCGGTGGGACCGAAGGGGCGCGGCAAGTAGCGCCAGGCGGGGGCTTGGGCCAGACGGGATAGGATGAAGGTCAGGGACCTGATCGGAATGCTGGAAACTGCGGGCTGGCGACTCAAGAAGACGAAGGGCAGTCATCGCCAGTTTCGGCACCCGACCAAGGGCATGGTGGTCACCGTGCCTGGACAGCTAGGCAAGGACGTGCCGCGGGGACGCTCAAGGCGATCCTGCGCAGCATCGGACTCGAACGCAAAGAGGAGAAATGAAGTACACGGTCATCTATGAAAAGGGTCCGGCGTCTTGGGGAGCGTATGTTCCGGACCTGCCCGGTGTGATAACGGTTGGCGACTCGCGAGACGAAGTGGAGCAACTGATTCAGGAGGCCGTCGAACTTCATCTAGAAGGTCTACGCGAAGAAGGACTCCCTATTCCGTCACCGTCGAGTTTCGCAGGGGTGGTGGAGATCGATACGGCAGCCTAGCGCTGTTTTCGCTTTACTTCACGTGCCCGAAAGCGGATGATTGGTCAGCAGCAGTTTGCCGCCGCTTTCGGTCACCACGGTGAACGCCTGAGGGTCGACTAATTTCTTAAGCCGGCCGACCGACTCCTCCTTGATCACCAGATAATAGCGCTCCGGCCTCAGCCACAGGGTCTTCCATTGCGCATCATCGATGAACGGGTCCGGCGCCCCGGGAGCATACGAACCGTATACCAGGTTCATGAAGCGCCCGTTCAGAAGCAGGACGCCCTGCTGGTTCTCGGCATTCGTATAAAACAGCACCGAGGAAAACCAATAGTAGTGATGGTCCACAATCAGCTTGCCCTGGGGCGAGCGCAGCAACGCATTGGCCAGCGGGCGCGAGGAAAGGAACGGATCAAACGCCGCCATCGCCATCCGCGCAGCCTGGAAAAAGACCACCGACATCAGCGCGATCGCGAGGAACGCGCGCTGCCCCTGAGCGCGCAGAGTTCCGGCCGCTCCGATCAAGAACGCCGCCGCAGCCAGCAGCAGCGGCCATCGAAGATAGGCGAACGAAGCGATGGTCAGGTCTTCCATGTGCCCGAGGGAAAGCTTGTAGGCCGCGGGATTGGAAGTGAGCGCCTGCGAAATGTCGCCGGGCGTGGGCAGGTGCCAGGCGAGAAAATACAGCGTTAGAACAGTCGCTGCGGCAGCCAGAAAAATGCCGCACAGGGCGCGCGTGCCGTAGCGAATCCAATTGCCGCCCGCCGCCATGGCCGATCCCAATAGCAGCGCAAGCGCCGGATAGCAGGGCATCGAATAATATTCCTGGGTGGTCGAAAACGTGAAAAACACCAGGATGAACCCCGTCCAGCAGAGCGCGAGCAGCCGCGTCTTCCCTGCCCGGTCCAGAGGCTTGAAGCTCAACTTCGCCACGGCCGGCAAGTAGACGCTCCAGGGAAACAGCCACAGCAAATGGAACAGCCAGAAATACAGGCGTGGAACGGTATCGTAATCGCGCGGATAGCGCATGTTCAAAAAGCGCAGCAATTGCTCGTTAATGAAATAAAACCAGAGAAATCCGTGATATTCTCCGGGCGCGCTGCGCATAGTGAACTCGAAATACGGAGGATTGCGCAACGTGGCCAGGACATGCCACGGCGCCGCGATCGCCAGCGCCACCAGCAGGCCGCTCGCAGGATGCAGCGCGCGCCATACCTTGGCCTGCAACAACTGCCCCGTGAGGCCCAGATAAATCAGGGCTGCGGCCACCGGGAAAACGACACCGACCAGGCTCTTCAAAAGCAGGCTGGTTCCCAGACTCGCCGCCAGCACCAAGGCCCACCAGCGCTGCCGCGGCTCGGTCTCATCGATCGCCCGCAAGAATGCCCACATCGACAGCGCGATGCTCGCCGTCAGCAGCACGTCGGGAATTAGAATGCGGGTGAATAGAAAAAGCCCGAAACAGGTGGCCATCGCGAGGCCCGCGTAGAATCCCGCGCGGCGGCCGAAGGCCCAGTTACCGAACGTGGCGGTCAGCCATACCAGCGCCAGCGCCGCGAGAACCATGGGAATGCGCGCGGCCCAGTCCGATACACCGAACATTTTGAAAGAGCCTGCCATCAGCCAGTAAATCAGCGGCGCTTTTTCAAGATACGGGACACCGTCGAGGCGCGCTGTCACGTAATCGCCGGAGAGGAGCATATTATGCGCGATTTGCGCCTGCACGGCATCCACGTCGTCCATGAGAGACGGGGGCGAGATCATGCAGCCCACGAAAATCGCGGCGGCAATCAGCAAAACGATCAGGCTGTGGTAGTGAAAACTTTTTCCAGCGTTGGACGCGCCGAGACCGCCGGCGTCCGGGTCTCGATTCCCCATTTTTTCATCCACAAGAACAGTGTCATCAGTCCCCATAGGTGGTAACCCAGGTTGGCGCGCCGCTCGAGATGCGCCCGCAGGTCCGCTTTGATGGCCGAAATCTGGAAGAAACCGGAATGGTGCGCCGCAGCGAACGCCACCGCTTCTTCGATCAACGGCCGAAGCGGACCCCGAAACCACTCGTGCGCGGGAATATCGAAACCAATTTTCTTTCGATTCAGGATGGCCGGCGACAATTTCCCGCGCATCAGGTTCCTTAAAATCACTTTTTGTCTCGAGCCCTGGATTTTCATGTCCGCGCGCAGTGAGCTCGCGAATTCCACGATACGATGATCGAGGAACGGCGGCCGCACTTCGATGGCGTGCGCCATGCTGGTGTGATCCACTTTGGTCAGGATGTTGTCCGGAAGAAAGTACTTCTGATCGAACCACAGAAACGCGGGCAGGCGATCGCCTTCCGCGGCCAGTTCCTGAACAATCGAATTGAGCGCAGCGGGGAGCATCGGCCGCACCAGCGAGCCGCGCTGGCGATCGTCGAACGAGCCGCTCCAGTACAGATGAGCGCGCGCGGGCGATAGCAGGCAGCCTTCCAGGAAGCGCTTCAGCTTGTAATCGAACCCGATCTTGTCGTTCGATACCGGCCAACGCCGCGCGATCGCGTGCATGCCCCGCAGCACGGGCGATGGCAAGCGCCGCACCCGGCTCGCGAGCAAACTGGCGCGTTGCATCAGATATCCGCCGAACAGCTCGTCGGCGCCTTCTCCGCTCAGCGCCACGGTCGCGCTGGCTTTGGTGAGTCGCGAGAGGAACCACACCGGCAGCGCACCCGAATCGGCGTTGGGCTCGTCGCAGTAATAGGCTAGCTCCCCGATGGCCCCGGCGAGATCCTGCTCGGGATTGAGGTCCAGCTCGGTGTGATCGGTCCCGTAGCGCTCCGCTACCTGGCGCACGTAATCGCCTTCGTCAAAGCTTTGGCCGTGAAAGGTAATGGAAAAAGTCTTCAGACGCGAACTGGAGGCCTCGACTGCGTAATGCACCAGGCTGGAGGAATCCAGGCCGCCGCTCAACCACACGCTCAGCGGCACGTCCGACACCAGATGCTCGCGCACGGACTGCTTCAATAAACGATCCAACTCTGCCTCGGCGGTTTGCGGCGTCCAGTTCGCCGGCTCGCCGCGCGGCAAAAGCCAATAGCGCTCGGCCCGCACCGCGCCACGGCGCCACTCCATCCACTGTCCGGGGAGCAGCTTTTCGATGCCCTCCACCAACGTCCAGGGCGCGGGTACGTAGTTCAGCGACAAATAACAATCCAGGCCTTCGGCGCTCAGGCAGCGCTCGACCTCGGGATGCACCAGGATGGCTTTCAGCTCCGATCCGAAGTACAGATCCTCGCCCCGCCGCTTGATGTACAGCGGCTTAATGCCCATGCGATCCCGAGCGAGAACCAGGCGGCGCTCGCTCTCCGACCACAGCGCTACGGCGAACATGCCGCGCAGGCGCGCAAAACAGTCCGTGTCCCACTCGAGGAATGCGTTGAGAACCGTCTCGGTGTCGCTGCGCGAGTGAAAGCGGTAGCCGCGCTGCTCCAGCTCGCGGCGTAGTTCGAGATGATTGTAGATCTCTCCGTTGAAGACGATCACCGCGTCGCCATCCTCGGAGCGGATGGGCTGGTCGCCGCCCTCGACGTCAATGATCTTCAGCCGCGCCGCGCCGAGCGAAACGGTTTCGGATTCGAATATTCCTTGCTGATTCGGTCCGCGATGGACGATGCTCGCCACCGCATCGTCAATCCGGCCGGGCACCGCCGCGCGACGCAGATGGGTAAAGCCGGCTATGCCGCACAATTTGAGTTGTCTCCCGTCAGCACGTCACTCCCGTCGCGGCCACCCCGGATGCAGCGACTGGGCCGCGCGCGCGCGCGTTCCGCGCATTGCGCCACTGCACCTGCGGACGGAACAGCGACGCATCGATGCGATCCTGATAGCGGATGGCGATGTTCATCAGCGAATCGAGGAGCGAGTCGGAAAGATAGTGCGGCTCGAGACCCAGGTCGATCAACTTGGAGTGCTTAGCGTTGTAATAATGCTCCTCGGATTCCACGCGTGGCCCTGGAAGATGCTCGATGTCGACCAGCAGCCCCAATTTCTTCGCCGCGGCGCGCACCATCTCCGCCAGTTCCAGCACGGAGAACTGCTCGGTGAATTGATTGAACACGCGGCACTCGCCCGGCTGGGCCGGGTTCAGACACGCCAGCTCGATGCAGCGCACCGTATCGCGAATATCCAGGAAGCCGCGCGTCTGGCCGCCCTTTCCGTACACCGTCAGCGGATGCCCGGCCGCGGCTTGGACGCAGAAGCGGTTCAACACCGTGCCGAAGACGTCGTCGTAGTCGAAGCGGTTGATCAGCACTTCGTCCTGCACCACTTCGTCCGTCACGGTTCCGTACACCACGCCCTGGTTCAGATCCGTCGCGCGCAAGCCCCAAATTTTGCAGGCGAACATGATGTTGTGGCTGTCATGCACCTTGGACAAGTGATAAAAAGAGCCCGGCTGTTTGGGGTACGGCATCACGTCCGACCGTCCGTTGTGCTCGATGCGAATATAACCTTCTTCGATGTCGATATTCGGCGTGCCGTATTCGCCCATGGTTCCGAGCTTGACCAAGTGGCATTCGGGCCGCAATTCGCGCAGCGCAAACAGCAGGTTGAGCGTGCCGACCACGTTGTTCACCTGGGTGAACACCGCGTGCTTGCGGTCAATCATGGAATACGGCGCCGAGCGCTGCTCGGCGAAATGCACTACCGCCTGCGGCTCGAAATTTTCGATCACGTCCGCGAGAAATTCGTAATCGCTGATATCGCCGGGGAACGATTCAATCGCTTTCCCGCTCAACTCGCTCCACACTCGCAGCCGGTCCGCCAGTGGCTGGATCGGTGTGAGGGTTTGGACGCCCAATTCGAAATCCCATTGCCGCCGCGCGAAATTATCCACCACGGCAACGCTATGCCCCTTCTGGGACAAATGTAGCGCCGTGGCCCAGCCGCAGTAGCCGTCACCGCCTAGCACACAAATTTTCATTGAATCACGTTCACCTGATTGGTTTGTGAAAGCGCTCGAACATCACTCGGTTGTCTAAAATCATCCTAGCAGTTAGTTAACGTAACTGTCAGGGATTGTTTTTGGGCGCGCATGCCACTACTTACCCACATTAGACTGCTGGTTTTCACCTTGAGTTGCACAGTTTCGAGTAACGTTTTCGCAGTGCACGCCCCGGAGCGGCCGGATCGAACCTGAACACCGGCAGGTCGAATTAATCCGAGAGCCGCCAGCCAGGCTTGAGATGATTGTCATCGTCGTCATCGAATGGCCACCAATCGTCCTCGGCCAGGTGAACGTCCATTCCCGCTTTCGTGATATAGAAGTAGGTCCTGAAGTCCTCTTGGACTACATCCATCGGCGGCATGCCTGATAGCTCGCCAGCGGATGGGTCTCCCGGCCAGGGACTTAGCCTGGATGCCTTCGCGAGCCTTGCTGCAACCAACTGGCTCAAAGCCTGTACGATCTCCGAACGCTCGATCGTAAGCCCGCACTTTGCGCCTGTCTCGGCAACCTTTGGAAAAATGATCTGATCCACGTTCTCGAAATCGTCGCTGATCTCGTTTAACACGAGCCGTTGCACGAACTCGCTTCGTGTTATCGCGCTGGTTGACAGCTTCTACTTGGCGTCGCCCGGCGCTTCCAGTTGCTCGATCGCCTTGCGCACCTGCTCGGCGTTCGGCGCCTTGGGAACCAGCTCCAGATATTTATGGAAATGCTGCAGCCCCCCGGCACGATCACCTTTCGCGAGGAGCACGGAACCGAGCAAAAGCTCCGCGCGCGGGACCTCGTGAGCGGTGTCCAGCTCGGTGGCCCGCCGGGCGTTCGCTTCGGCCACATCCATGTGCTTCAAGTTGAAATTCGCGACGGCGTTGTAAAAGTACAGCTCGGGAAATTCCAGAGGATTCATCGCCACCGCCTTCCCCGAGATCTCGGCCGCAGCCTCGGGTTTCTTTTCGTCCAAATCGAGCATGGCCAACTGCACATACGGCTTGATGTACTTCGGATCGGCCACCACGGCCTTCTCCCACGCCGTGCGGGCGTCCTCCGGCTTCGATTGCCGCCGCAAGACCTCGCCCAGATCGCTCAACGCCTGCGCATAATCCGGATAGATTTCGAGCGCCTTCTCGAAATTCTTCTGCGCCGCCGGCCATTTCTGATCGTCCATGGCATTGACGCCTTTGCCGAAGGCCTTGCGGGCCGCCTCGGGCGCCTTGAGCGACGTGGCCGAAACCGTGGAGCCTTCGTGCAGGCCGATGTGTTTCAACACCACGGTGGAATCGTTGCGCAAGGTCACCTGGAGGGTCTGGAAACCCTTCAGCCGGATGGTGACGTCGCACATGTCGGCAGTCGCGGGATCGTAGGGCCGCGAGCGGTAATTCACCAGATATTGCACGCTGCCATTGCCGAAAATATTGATGATCGCGCATTCCTGCGTGAGGGTTTGCGACAACGAGGGGATGATTTGCGGCGAGGTGGGCAGCGGCGAGCCGTCTTCGGTGACGATCTGGGCGTGGTAGGTCTGCGCTGAGGCCACCGCAGTAAAGGCCAGCGCCGCGAGGGCCACGGCCAGGGCCGAGTTGAATGGCATGATGATTATCCTTACGTGCCATTATACGCGCGGGTTTCATTAGGCGAGGAGAATGCGCCGGAAACAGATAAGATTGAACCAAATGGCTGACGCCAGCCTCCAAACCGCACTCGCCATGGGTGTTCCCACGTTGGCAGTGCTTGCCGGAATTGGGATTAACAATTCCCGACTAAACGATCGGCGCGGACATAGGGCCGCGCGCTTTGACGATATGCGAGAAACCTGGCGCTCGGAACTGCGCCGGGTGGAAGAGGTGCTCGACGCACGCCTCAAGCATCTGGAGGAACGCTAGCATCCCCCTCCGGCCCGGCGAATCTCCGATTTACGGAACCCTGGCCGATTGCACCCGCTGGTCGAAAATACCTCGCAGCGCATCCTCGTCGCCGGTTGAAGTGAAGATGAAATAGAAATCGGTGCGCGTGTGTTCGGAATAGATCCAGCTCCGGAGCTCGACCACCTTGTGTCCTTTGACGTCTCGTTCGGCCACGGCGCGAAGCGCCTGATTTCCATTGATGAAGGTGTTCTCTATGCTTCCCTCACGAATGTGAACGTTGACAATCCCGTTGCGTGCCCGACGCGCGATGAGTTGCGGGATAGCGTGATCGAGCGCAGCCGGGATATCCGCGGCCGGCGTCTCGATGGGTAGCATCTGCACGCCCGCTATGCCGGCGCGCGCCTCCGGGTCGACGAGCATGGTCATCGAAATGGGACTGGCGTCCTTGGGCACATTGGTGCCCAGCGACCATCCGTCGGGCACGTCAAACTCAACGCCGGTCAGCTTGTGGCGGTAGTGACTGCCGTCCAAAGTACCGAAC
The DNA here is from genome assembly GCA_030039005.1 of Bryobacteraceae bacterium. Next base: position 6,050 of record JASHQT010000147.1, on the reverse strand, counting down.
GATTCCCACTGATTCGGGACCGTTACGGTCACCGTGGCTGGGCTGGGAGCGGCCTGCTGCGGCTGGCCAACCAAGGGAAACGACGCGCACGCGAGCCATGCAGCGGACGCGACGATCGGCGCGATGGATCCGTACGACGACAACAGGCGAGTGTGGGACATGGAGACCTCCTGGAGCAGTAGGTGTAGGCGCTGAGTCAGGTGACGCTTGCGCAGGAACAGCGGCGCAGGCGCAAGATCGAGCATGGAGCCGGTGCGGGCGATGGAGAGCAGCGAATCGATATAGGGTTCTCGCGCCGCCGTCAGGCGCACCACTTCGGCGTCCACCAGTTGTTCGCGCGCCAGGCGCGTCTGGGCCAGCAGCCACCAGGCGGCCGGATTGAACCACAGCAGTGCCCGGCGAGTTCCTCGAAAATCGTGATTATCCAGTCATGCCGCGCGATGTGAACCAGCTCATGGCAAATCACGCCGCACAACGCTTCCTCACCTAGCGCGAGCGTCGCACCGGGAATAAGCACCACGGGCGCGAGCCAGCCTAGCGTAAGCGGGCTGGAGATTTCCGCGGATGTGCAGATCAGCGCATTGGTATGCGTGAGCGCGGATGCGGCCTTCATGGCTTCCGGCACGGGATACACCGGCATGGACGCGATCCGGTATTTTCTGACCCGCCATAATCCCACCAACATCCAGCACAGCCGCGCCGCCACGCCTCCGGCGAAAATCCATAACAACAGGATGCCGAGTTTTCTTGAAAGCCTCGGGCTGCTTCCCGCGGAGGACAGCACTGGTCGAAGGGGCCGAGATGTCCGCGGCGCCGGCTGGCCGCCACCAACCGCAATACTCGAACTTATAACGCCCGGAGCGCGAATTCCGCGAACCACCGGCGCATGACGCCAGGGCTGCATCACCGGCAGCAACAGACAAACCAGCAGCAGCGCGTGACCCTACAGAAGCTGGGTCCGGGGATGCTGGATGCGAAAGATCTTCGGCAGCACCGCGCCGATGGACGCAATGACCAGCGTCTGGACCATCCAGGAGGGGAGATTTTGAATGACCTGGTTCATGTCTTCCTCCGTCTGGCCTTCAGCGCCGCTTCGATTTCCTTAAGATCCTGCGGGCTGATGGCCGGGTCCTCCACCAACTGCACCAGCAGCGGCTTGGCCGCGCCGTTGAATACGCGGTCCACGAATTCGTTGACCATGCGTTGCACTACGTTCTTTTGCGGTTGAGCCGGTGTGTAAATGTAGGCCCGCTCTCCGGCGCGCTTGATCAAGTGGCCCTTCTGTTCGAGGATGCCCATCATCGTGAGCACCGTGGTGTAGGCGATTTTGCGGTTTTTCGACAGGTCCTGATGGACCTCCCGGACGGTGGCTTGCCCGCGCTGCCAAATGGCTTTTAAGATTTCGAGTTCTTGATCGGTGGGGACTGTTTTTGCAGGCTTCATGGTGTCCTTGATACTAATCACTTAGTTTTTAGTGTCCTGTCAAGGGGATTTTTGCCTAGCTCGTCGAAGGGCCGGAATCGAAGCAGGCGGCGCAGCCAGGAGTCCAAAACGCCAAGTGCTCTCCCTGTTCTCACTGTTAAACTGATAAATGAAGTGCAGCGTTATTACTTTGACCACAACGCGACCACCCCGGTATCTCAATCAGTCCTAGAGGTACTGGTTGCCGCACTACTTGAAGTGCCGGGCAACGCCTCCAGCATCCATCAGGACGGCCAGTTGGCCAAGCAGCGCCTGGAAGACTCGCGCCGCGAAGTGGCCACTTTGCTGGGCTGCGAGCCCAAGGAGCTGGTCTTCACCAGCGGCGGAACCGAGGCCGACAACCTCGCGATTCTGGGCGCCGTCCATGCTCGCGCTGTCGAAAAATCGACTGTCGAAAACCCGTCGCACGTCGTGACTACCGCCATCGAGCATCCCGCCGTTCTGAATCCCTGCCGGGAACTGGAGCGCTCGGGCGTCCAGGTCACTTACGTCCGGCCTCGCCCCGACGGCGTCGTCTACCCCGAGGACATCCGCCGAGCGTTGAAGAGGGAAACCGTGCTGGTCAGCGTCATGCACGCCAATAATGAAACCGGGGCAATCCAGCCCATCCCGGAAATCGCCCAAATCGCCCATGAAAATGGGTCTCTGATGCATTCCGACGGCGTCCAGGCCGCGGGCAAAATTCACGTCGATGTCGAGGCGCTGGGCGTGGATCTGTACTCCATCAGCGGCCACAAGTTCTACGCCACCAAGGGCATCGGAGCGCTGTACGTGAAGGCCGGCACTAAGCTGCGGCCCATCCAGTTCGGCGGCAAGCACGAGCGCGAGCGCCGTCCGGGGACCGAGAATGTTCCCGGCGCCATCGCGATGGCCAAGGCCGCTTCGACCGCGCGTGGAATGCTGCCTCTAGAGCCCGCTCGCCTGGAAGCGCTGCGCAATCGGCTCGAAACAGGAATTCTCCATAATGTTCCGGACACTGGCGTCAACGCCGGGACCGTCCCGCGCACCCCCAACACGACGAATATCTATTTCGACGGCCTGGAAGGCGAGGCCATGGTGATTTCACTCGATCTTCGCGGCTTCGCCGTTTCGAGCGGCTCGGCCTGTTCGTCGGGCGCGGTCGAGCCATCACACGTGCTTCTCGCCATGGGATTGCCTACGGAGCGCGCGCGAGCGAGCGTCCGTTTTTCGCTTGGGGCTTCGAACACCGAGGGGCAGGTGGACGCGCTCATCGAAGCCGTCGCCCAGTCCGCCGCGCAATTGCGCAAGCTTTCGCCCACGTATTCGCATGCCTGATATCGCACCGGTTGCAGTGGCTCCGATCGCGGTAGCAATGTCGGGCGGTGTGGACAGCTCCGTCGTCGCCGGATTGCTCCAGCGCCAAGGACGGCCCGTGGTCGGGTTGACGATGCAGCTCTGGAACCAGCGCCGTTTGCCCGAGCTCGCGCCCGAAGGCGGCGTCACGGGCCGCTGCTGCTCGCTCGATGATGTCTATGACGCGCGGCATGTCGCGCAGCATCTCGGCATTCCATACTACGTTGTCAACTTCGAAGCCGGATTCGAAGAGCAGGTGGTGAAGCCGTTCATCGATGATTATCTGGCCGGCCGCACGCCCATCCCCTGCACGCTATGCAACAACTTCATCAAGTTCGACCGGTTCCTGGATCTCGCTTCGGGCGTCGGGGCGTCGCGAATTGCCACCGGCCATTACGCGCGCATCGGCTTCGACCATTCCACGGGCCGCTATCAGATGCGCCGCGGCGTGGACCAATCCAAGGATCAAACCTATTTTCTGTTCGGCCTAAAGCAGGAGCAGCTCGCCCGTACGGACTTCCCGCTGGGCGGCTACACCAAGCCGCAAGTGCGCGAGCTGGCGCGCGAGCTCGGCCTGCCGGTCGCCCAAAAGCCCGATAGCCAGGAGATTTGCTTCGTTCCCAACGGCGACTACGCGGCGTTCATCGATGCCTATTTCCGCGAGCGCGGCATCGCGCCGGAAAAGACGCAGGGCGAAATTAGCGATGCTCAGGGAAATGTCCTTGGAGAACATTCGGGCATCCACCATTTCACTGTCGGACAACGGCGCGGGCTGCGGGTGGCCGCAGGCGAGCCGCTGTATGTGATCTCGACCGATCCCGCCTCCCAGCGCGTGATCGTGGGCCGCAATGACGATCTCCTCCGCGCCTCGCTGACCACCCGCGATATGAACTGGGTCTCGATCGCGCCGATTCAAGCGCCCATCCGCGCGCAGGTCAAGATTCGCAACAAGCACCTGGCGGCCGATGCGACGGTGACGCCCACGGCCAATCCCGCGCGCGTCGAAATTCGCTTTGACGAGCCGCAGCGCGCCGTCACGCCCGGCCAGGCCGCGGTGTTATATGACGGCGATCTGGTCCTCGGGGGCGGGTGGATCAGCTAGCTGCGTTGCTCCTTTGGTCCCTCGCCCACGGACCGCTCTCGCTCGCCCGCTTCTACGTCAAGCTGCTGGACCTCGCCATCCCGCGCCTGCGCCGCACCGCGATGCGCAACCTGGAGCTGGCCTATCCCGAGAAGAGTCTGGCCGAGCGCCGCGCCATTGCGGACGAGGTTTTTCTCTCCATCGCACGGCTGATCTGGATCTTCGCGCGTTTCCCGAAGTTCAATGCCCAAAACATTCATGAATTAATACGTTACGAGGGCCTGGAACACTTCCTGGAAGTCAAAAAACGCGGCCGGGGCGTTTTGTTTGCGACCGCTCACTTCGGGAATTGGGAGCTGAGCGCCTTCGCCCATGCGCTCATGACCGAACCGATGCACATCATGATCCGCCCGCTCGACAATCCCGGCATCGACCGCCTGGTCGAAACCCGCCGCCAGCTCTCCGGCAACCATCTCATCATCAAGTGGGATTCGGCCCGCGCCGTCCTCCGCGCCTTGCATCAAAATGAAGCAGTGGGGGTTCTAATCGATCAGAACACGTCCCCACAGGAAGGCGTCTTTGTCGACTTCTTTGGCACTCTGGCTTGCGCGAACACCGCATTTGCGAAAATCGCGGCCAAAACCGGCGCGGCCGTCATCCCAGGATTCGCCATCTGGTTCGAGGAGGAGCGCAAATACGTGCTCAAATTCTATCCTGCACTTGAAATTTCAGGCGACCCCGCCGAGGACACGCGCCGACTCCATGCCCTGCTCGAATCCGTCATCCGCGAGCATCCCGGCCAGTGGCTCTGGATCCACCGGCGCTGGAAAACGCGGCCCGAGGGGCAGCCTAGCCTCTACGACAAAACTTGATATATTTGTTTCTAAACATCTGTGGTTATGGATGTTCGTGCCGGCCGCGATCTTCGCCCAAGACCATGCCACGTTCTCCACCAACGTCCGCGTAGTCAACCTCTTCGCCACGGTCCGCGACGCCCAAGGCCGCGTGGTCAACAACCTTACCAAAGACGATTTCACGCTCGAAGAGGACGGCCGGCCTCAAGTCATCCGCTATTTCTCGAAGGAATCCGGCCTGCCCCTCACGCTCGGCCTGCTGGTCGACACCAGCATCAGCCAGAAAAAGGTCCTCGCCGAGGAGCATAGCGCCAGCCTGAAGTTTCTGATGCAGGTGCTACGTCCGGAGCAGGACCGCGCCTTTGTGATTCACTTCGACCGCGAGGTCGAGCTGCTCCAGGACCTTACGTCCTCGCGCCAGCGTCTGGATGACGCGCTCGCGCGCCTGCAGGTCCCCACGCTCCCGCCTCGCAAGCACGGCGCTCCCAAGATCGGCCTGTTTGCCTTGGGCGGCACCGATCTCTACGATTCGCTCCTCCTCGCCTCCGACGACATCCTCCACAAACAATCCGGACGCAAGGCCCTCATCTTGCTTACCGACGGCGTCGACAACGGCAGCAAGATCGGCTTGTTCGACGCCATCCAGTCCGCTCAACGCGCCGACGCGCTGGTTTATTCGATCCTATTTGCCGACCGCGACGCCTACGATGGCACTTTCGCCAGCGCTGCCGGCAAGCAGGCCCTGGAGCGTATCTCCCGCGAGACCGGAGGCGCCTTCTTCGAAGTCTCCAAAGCCGTGCCTCTGGCCGCGATTTACACCCAGCTCGAAGCGGAGCTGCGCAACCAGTACAGCATCGGCTACACGCCCGACACAAGCGGCTCAGGCTATCGAAAGATTCGGCTAACCACAAAACCGGGGCTCTCGGTGATCACCCGCGACGGCTACTATGGGAGCCGCTAGCTTTGGGCTTCGGCCGCAACGCGCTGGCCCGTTCGACAAGGAGCCACAAGCCAATGGCGAATCGCCAAAGGCTAAACTGGCCGAAAAGCACCATCCTGGTGACAGGCGACCAGCGCCCGATCGGGCAATCCCCTTAGCCACAGCAAGTTACCTCTGGTACTTGGGATGCAACTAAAATGGATTTGAGAGGTGCCACAACGATGAAAACCCAGCCTCGATTCAGTAAACCTTTTACATGGACCGCTGCTTCCGTTCTTATTCTTTCTTTGGCCGGCACGTTGCCCGGCATCGCGCAGGATCAGCCCGCGCCGGCCGCTCCTTCGACAAATTCGGGCGGATGGCGCAAGTTTGATCCGCA
>JASHQT010000146.1 GCA_030039005.1 Bryobacteraceae bacterium | reverse complement strand
TTAGGACTGAAAGCTGGAACGGACGATCTGGATCCGGACACCCTCTATTGGCTGGATCGTGCACGCGGCGTCAGCGCCGCGGATTATCTTTCGGCGCTGGAAGATATGGACGCCTTCACCCATCTGTTCGCCGGCTGGTGGGCCGGCGGTTTCGACGTACTCGTTTCGCCTACAACGGGCGCCGTCACGCCCAAACTGGGCGCGCTGGGTATGGACGCGGCGCGAATCAAATCCTCCGCGCTGTGGTGGCCGTTCACGGCATTTTTCAACATGGCGGGGCAGCCTGCAATCAGCCTGCCTTTGCATTGGACTGAGGCCGGTTTGCCGGTGGGCGTGCAGTTGGGAGCGGCTTACGCTCGCGAGGACCTGTTAATTCGCTTGGCGGCGCAACTGGAGCAGGCGCGGCCGTGGAGTGCGCGCATTCCGCCGGTACACGGCTGACCGCGATCTCGCAGGCTTTACTTAGCGAAAACCGGGATTTCTTTCTCGATCAAGCCGCGCTCCCGAACCATCGCCACGGTATCCTCGAGGGCGAGCGCGAAGCGCTCCAGCATCAGATCGATTTCCGCCTCGTTGATGATCAACGGCGGGCAGAACGCAATGGAATCGCCGAGGGGCCGCAGGATCACGCCATGGTGATGCGCCCGCTTGGATAGATACGGAGCCACCGCTGCCGCGGGATCGAACGAAGCGCGAGTGGCTTTGTTGGCCACTAGTTCCACAGCGCCGGCCAATCCTATACCGCGCACCTCGCCCACCAGCGGGTGATCGGCGAACTTCCGCAGCCCTGCCTGCATTTGCGGGGCGACGCGACGGACGTGGTCCAGGATGCCGTCCTGCTCGTAGATCTTGAGCGTCTCCAGCGCCACCGCGCAAGTAACCGGATGCCCGGTATAAGTGAACCCGTGGCTGAACACACCGATTTTCTCGGACTGTTTTACCAGCGCGTCAAAAATCGATTCCGAAATCATGACGGCGCCGATCGGCATATAACCAGCCGAGAGTGCCTTTGCGCACGTGATCATGTCGGGCTTCAAGTGATAGGTGGTGCTGCCCCACATTTCGCCCGTGCGGCCAAACCCGCAAATCACCTCGTCAGCGATGAAGAGCACGTCGTATTTCTTTAGAATTTTCTGGATTTTATCGAAATAGGTCGCGGGTGGGAGTAGGACGCCGCCGGCGCCCATCACCGGCTCGGCAATAAAGGCCGCGATGGTATCGGGACCTTCACTTAAAATCCGCCGCTCCAGCGCCTCGGCCATGCGGCCGGCGAAGGCCTCTTCGGTCTCGCCGGGCATTGCGAAGCGATAGAAATGGGGGCATTCGGCATGCAGGATATTGGCGATGGGCAGATCGAAGTCGCGATGGTTGTTGGCCAAACCGGTGAGGCTGGCGCTCGCCACCGTTACGCCGTGGTACGCCTTCATACGGCTGATAATTTTCTTTTTTTGGGGGCGGCCGAGCGCATTATTGTAATACCAGACTAATTTCACCACGGTATCGTTGGCTTCCGAACCGGAATTGACAAAAAATACCTTGGACATCGGAACCGGAGCGATGCTCAGGAGCTTTTCGGCCAATTCGATGCCGACGTCCACGGCTTTATGCGCGAAGGTGTGATAAAACGGCAGCTTCAGCATCTGCCGGTAGGCGGCTTCGGCCAGACGCCGCTCGGAAAAACCGAGGCTGGCGTTCCATAAGCCGGCAAGGCCTTCGAGATACTCCTTGCCGTTTTCATCACGAACAAAAACGCCGTCGCCTTCGGTGATCACCAGCGGGCCTTCGGTCTGGTGGAGTTTCAGATTGGTATAGGGATGGATCGTGGTTCGAATGTCGCGGCCGCCTGAGTTCGTTTTCGCCATATTCTTGTCCCATCAAGCCTATCATAAACTTTGCGCAAAAACGAACAAGGTTGGGCGAAACGGCCGCAAATCGCGACTCTCTAGGCGGCGCGGCGGCCGGGGCTGACTGGCGCTTGTGGAGCTTTTTCCATCTTCTTCGCGGGCGCGATTCCAGTGCATCAGTAGCCCCGTGGCTGCCAGCAACGGAATCGCCAGTCCCGCCGCGTCCCACAGAATTTTTGCGCCCCAGCCCCAATATGTGCCGTCGTGCAGCGAGACTTGCAGCCAGATGATTCCATCGCCCAGGCTTTCATTCACGCCGTAGGGCCACGTGAAGATGTAATCGCCCGTGTACGGATTGAAGTACGCCGTGTCCACGTATTCGTAGGGGGAGCTGACGCCGCCGCATGAGGATCCGGTGACGCCGATGACAATCAGTTATAGCGTCACAATGATTCCCGCCCATAGGTGCACTTGAAAATTCAACCGCCGCAGCGCCACTTTCTGGGGACGGCGGCAATAGCGCTCGATCCAGCCCACGCCGCACCGCTAGTAGCGCGAGAAAAGCTGCCGGGAATGGATGGAGCGGCCGGAAGGCCCACCGGGCGCGGTCTCCTGCTCGCTGGTCAGCGTCTTGCCGTCGGGCGAGACAGTCAGTTTTCCGGAACTGTCCGGCCGGTTCGGTCCCTTCAGCGTGACCTTATATTGGGACGGCCCGGCGGAAACGATTTGCACCGTGCCGATCTTTTCTCCATTGGCGTTCTTGACGTCCGCCTCGCTCCCGTCCAATTTGACCGCATAGCTCATGCTGACGAAGTACACATTGTTCACAGGAACCGAAAACGCGAAATTCAGTGTGTCGCCAGTCTGTGTGATTCTAAGGGTCAGCGGTTCGGCGTTGGTCTTTTGGCCATTGACTTCCTGGCTATCGAGCCGCCACGTTCCCACCAGCGGAATCGGAGCGGCGTAAATGGCCGCGGCGGTAAGGGCCACGGCCAAGTACACAACCAGTGCTTGTTTCACTGAGGTCTATTTTGTCACGCCCTCTAGAACACGATGCGGCCGGTCAACTGAAGCTGACGCGGGCCGGCGCCTTCGGCTACTTGCATGGCAGTGATCTGGCCAAAACCGGCTACCCCCGTCGTGAGAACGTTGGGTGGCGCGTAGTTGGCGTGGTTGAATGCGTTGGAAACCTGCAACCCGATCTCGGCCCGAGCGCGTTCCTTGATGCTGAAGCGCTTAATCAGCGAGAGCGAAACGGCCTGTGTGCCGGGCCCGACCAGGTCGCCATTGGTTGCGTCGCCAAATCTCCCGATGGCATTTGCCGGGGCCGTAAACGCGGCCGGATTGATGTATTGCGCTATCGATTGGCCGGCGTACGGATTCACCCCCGGCACGGTGTCAGCCCTGCCGCCGTTCGCATTGAAGACATTGAATCCCGTCCCCGACGGGTCCGTCAACGTGGAAACCGTCAAAAAGGGTCCGCTCTGGAACAGCAGGACGCCGGCGAGTTGCCACCCTCCTACAACGCGATCGAGAAGGGAGCTGCTGTTGAGCAAAGCCTGGCCGCTTCCAAAGGGCAGCTCGTATAGGAACGTGGCTAGCACGCGATTACGGCGGCTAAACGGCACGTTGCCGTAATCGAGACCGGGCTGGGCCGGGTTGCTCAGAATATTGCCAAACTCGGTGGCGTAGCCTTGGGCGCTCGCGGTGGGTGCTCCCTCCACATTCGAGAGATTTCTCGTAAAGGTGTAGCTGAGGTCGAACTGGAAATTCGCCGAGCGCTTTTTCACCTCCCACGTGCCGGCCTGGTAGTTCTGAAAGCCAGTAGCGGTCGTAGTGTCGATGTACTGCATCAACGGAAAAGGAATCATGGCACTGACCGCGGGAGTGCCGAAGCCCAAAGTGTTGACAGGCACCTCATCGGCGTTGATCTGGGTCGGCAGATTGTAGGCGTGGTTGCCATCGTAGGAGGCACGGAACGAGACGCCCTTGCCGAGGTCCTGTTCGAGCGTCATATTCCATTCCTCGACGATGGGATCCTTCAGGTGAATATTGGCGGCCAGATCGAAGAACTGGCTGCCAGGTTGCGCGATATCGGACGGCCAGGAGTAAGGCAGAGTGAACTGGGGGACGCCGTTGGTGATCGAATTGCCAAAATATCCGACGTCGCTCGATCCGACCGACCAGCCATCGATTGCCGTGCTGCTCAACAGAGACTCGATGAATCGCCCATATCCGCCGCGGAGAACGGTCTTGTTGTTATTGAAGACGCGCCATGCAAATCCGACGCGCGGTGCAAAATCCAGCCAGTTGTGTTGCCGCAGGCTGTTCCCGAGACCCACTGCGGAAGCGGGAATGATGGGGGTTGGGGCGATGGACTGCGTGAATAAGGGATTGATGTTCGCCAACCCTCCGCTCTGATAAATTACCGCGCCTGTTTGCTGGCCGTTCACCACGTTGTTGTAGTACGGGTCGAAATTCACCATGTTGTTGTTCTTGTCCTCAAAGCCGGGATGGTATTCCCAACGCAGACCGTAGTTGAGCGTGAGGGTTTGGGACACCTTAAAGTCGTCCTGCGCGAAAACTGCGTAGGCTTTGGAATACGCATCCGTATCCGGGTTGAGCACGTTGGAGATGGCGGTGAGATCGGGGTAGCCAAGCAAGAAGGAAGCAATGGGCGTCGCCGCCCCGCTCCCCAGCAACCCACTCATCACCGAACCGTTGAATGTATAGGCGCCCAAACGATAGTTGTTAAATACCTGAGTATCCAGGGTGCTGAGATACCGCCAGTCAAAGCCATACTTCAGGGTGTGCTTTCCTTTCGTCCAGGTGAGGGTGTCGCTCCATTCATAGGATCCTTCGTGCGGATTCAGGTCATTCTGTTGGCTCTGAATTCCCATGAAACCGGCGATCGTGATGCTCGGTAGGTCATCTCCGGCGGGAATCGCCTCCGGCAAGGCGCCGGGGCCGACGGTCAGACCCAGAGTGCTCGCCGCCTGTTGAGCAGTGATGCCAAAAGTGGTATTGCGATGGACCACGCTGAAACCGCCGCGCAGTTCGTTCACCACAGTCGGAGAAATGATCCAGTTGTAGGAAGTTGCAAAAGAGTTAAAGATCTGTGGAGTCGAGACACCGCCGAGGAGCGGAGAGCTGGGGTTGGGCGGGAAGGAGGAGTCGCCCTGGGGGAGCGTCTGGCGTATATTCTTGTAAGTCCAGCGCGCAAAAACGAAGTGCTTAGGACCGAAGCTTTGATCGATGCGCACGTCGCCTTGGGCGCTATCGATGGGAATTGCGTACTGAGCGAGATAGTTGTTCGCGACGGCGCCGGGAGCGCCGTAATTGGGCAGCGGGTAAATGAAATTCAACAGTTTCTGCGCATATTGCCCCGCAGGAGTCTGCAACTGGCTCGGCGGAATGATGTTTCCCGGATAGGGAGTACAGACCCCACTGCTGGATATCGACTGACAGAGCTGATTGGCCGCACCACCGTTTGCCGCGCTCAGGTAGGCCGACAAATCGCCGCTGCGCATGGCTTCCGTGGGTACGCTGAGTACAGCGGTCTCCGTTTTCGGCAAACTGAGCCGCTCGAAGCTGCCAAAAAAGAAGGTCTTGTTCTTTCCGTTGTAAATCTTCGGAAAAATAACCGGCCCTCCCAGGTAGATGCCATAATTGTTCATTTTGTCTTCGGCTACGATGTGGCTGAAGGTATCGGCGGCGTTGAAGTCCGTGTTCTGTACATTCTCAAACACGCCGCCGTGCAACTCATTCGTTCCAGACTTGGAAACGGTGGTAATGTCGGCGACACCACCGTATTCGGCGGGGTTCAGCGTTTCGCTGATCCTGATCTCTTCGATCGAATTGAAGGAAGGAAATAACTGCGCCAGGGCGCCCTCGGTTCCCGGTCCGACGGCACTGATGCCGTCGATCGTGACGGAAAGCTGGGAAGGCCCAGCCCCCGCGACAGTGATGTTGCCTTGTCCATTATTGGTGTTATCCATCTGCACGCCCGGCTGCGCAGTTAAAGTTGACCAGGCGCTGGTAGAACCGGTAGAGCGTGTGCCAATGGCGACGGGGAGATCGGTGAGCTGTTGGCTGCCCTTGGTTTCGGCGATATTGGAGGTGTCAGTCTGGACCACTGCGACGGCTTCCACAGTCACCGAGGTCGCCTGCGAGGCGACCTTCAGAGGAATATCGACGCGCTTGGTTTCCTTAGCCGCGAGATCGAAAGCCTGGAACTCGGATTTCTGAAAACCGGGCGCCTCGACCGTCAGCTTGTAATTTCCAACCTCGACATTGACGAATTGGTAATCGCCGTTGGTGTTCGTGATCGCCGAACGTTCGGCGTTGGTGCCGGTGTTCATGAGCGTTACCGTCGCCATGGGAATGCTGCTGCCTGACGGGTCTCTCACCGTTCCGAGAATGGTGCCGAAAGTGGACTGCGCGAAGCTCGTCCCCGAAATGGCGAGTACGCCAAACGTCGCGAGCATGAGACGGACTGACAAGCGAACAAATCGTTGCGCCGCGCGAGGGCGGGTATAGGTACACAGCATAGGATCTCTCCTTCAAAATTTCGAGCGGACCTTCCTTTTCGCGGAAGGACATTAAGAAGCCATAAAAAAGCTGTGAAAGACGGATCCCATCAAAGTTTTGGATGGGTCTTATGCCGGTCACGTACGGCTGCTCGTCGGAGAGCTTTGATTCAGATCGGGATCGCCAAGAAATCTCAGCGCATTGCAAAAGAGATGCGCGCGAGGCCGCTTTACATGGAATAATCCCTGAAGCTGCAACTAGCTGGGTAACAGTTTCAACTTATGATCATGGGTGCTCACTTGGAACCCGTTGCCCTGATTTTCAATTAAAAACCGACGTGGGTTAGATGAAATTTGGAAAGTAGTATAACGAAGCAAGCGTGGAGTGTCAAGGGAGCAACCTTGTGCAACTTGTGCAAAGTTGGCCCTAGACGCCCACCGGAATTCGGGCTATACTCCAGAGCAACGGAGGTCCGATGTCGATTCGCTTGGCCACTCTGTTGGCCCTTGCCGCCGCTTCCGCCTTTTGTCAAACGTGGAATGCACGGCTCGCGGAACAATACCTGGATTCGCGCCAGAAAGAATGGGACGTCTGGCCAATGGCGCTGCATTCGGGCGTCGCGTGCGTGTCCTGCCACACAGGGTTACCCTATCTCATCTCGCGGCCGGCCTTGCGGCAGTCGCTCGGCGAAGGTGCGGGACCGACGCTCTACGAGAGCGTGTTGGTGGACAGCATGCGCGCAACCGTGATCCGCACGGACGCCAAGGATCTGTTCGGCGGTCTCAAAGGCCTGATCGTCGATCAAGTTTATGGTGCGCAGGTCGTGCTTTCGTCTCTGGTGCTGGCGAACGACGATCGCTCGCGCGGCAAGCTCAGCCCGGAAGGAGAAGCGGCGTTTGCCCGCATGTGGTCGATTCAATTGAAAGACGGCGCCGATAAGGGCGCCTTTCTGTGGTCGGATTTCGATCTCGATCCTTGGGAGACCAAGGACGCGGCGTCTTACGGCGCCGCGCTGGCGGCTTTGGCGACGGGCTTGGCGCCAGGCGATTACCAGGCGCGCCCAGACATCCAACCGAACATCGCCGCGCTCGAAGCCTATTTGCGCGAGCATCTAAATGGTGAGTCGCTGCACAACAAAATGTTCCTGCTGTGGGCGTCGTCCAAACTGCACGGTTTGTTGACGGATGGGCAGCGCACGGCAATCCTGGCCGAGCTGTGGAGCAAACAGGAAGCCGATGGCGGCTTCGCTGTGGCATCCTTCGGCAACTGGAAGAAACGTGAGGCCGCCGCGCCCGCGGTAGGTTCCAACGCATATTTCACTGCTCTGGCCGCGTTCGCGGTCGAGCAGGCCGGGGTTTTGCCATCGCAGCCCGGATTGGCCAAGGCACTGGCCTGGCTCCGCAAGCACCAGGATCCCGAGGGCGGGTATTGGGCGTCGAACTCCATGAATCACGAGCATTCGACGCATGGGTCGATGGCTGAGAAGTTTATGACCGACGCCGCCACCGGCTATGCCACGGCCGCGTTATTGGCTGCCGGGGACGCAGGGATTCAGCGGACGGCTTCTAATTCCAGGCCGCGCAAGCGATAGCGGAAGGCCGGGTGTTTGGCCCGTGCGGTGTTCGACCACTCGATTCCGCGGTCGATGGCTTCGAGTTCCGATTGCCACAGCGGCCCGTCACCGCCGGTTCGATAAAACTCGCGGCATAACAAGAGATGCCTCTGGAACCCGGCCGTAAGCCGGGCTTGGTAATGCGCGAGCAGGTCCGGGGTATTGCCGCCGTTAGCGATTGCGCGGACCACGGCTGAGGCCAGGATCGCTTCGCGAATCGCCTGCGCGGTGCCATCGCCGCAGATCGGATCGAAGGCCATGGCCGCGGTTCCCGACGCCAGCCAGCCGTCTCCCGCCAGCGGCGAAGCGATGCGGGCGTATGCCGGAAATGTCGCGCGTACGGCGCCGCATCGGGCGATCCGCGCGGCGACCAAGCGGCTTTGCCCCAGCAACGTATCCGCGGGCGCGCCCACCGCCAACAGCCAGCCGGGCGTCAGAAACAACCAGCCCGCTTCGAGCGACTCGATCCAGCAGGTTTCAGGATCGGCGTCCGGCTCGAGCGACACGGGCAGCGCCTGCGCGACGCGCGTTCCGAAGCAATGGTCCAGGGCCGGCGCAGGCAGCGGACGCGCGGCGTGGATGGTCCACGGGACGTCCAGGTGGCCAGCTTGGCGGCGGGGCCGTATGGCTTCCAGCAGAGTTTCTTCGGAAATGAAGACCGCCGAATGTTCCACCGCGTGCGGCCCTGTTCCCCACCAGACCACCCGTTTGCGAATGCGCGGAGCATCCCCGAACAGCGCGGGCTGATCGAAAATGTCGCGCAGGAGCGCCAGCGCCTGATCGCCCAGCAGAATCACCGGCAATCGCGGACGATCCAGCGCTTCCAGATCGACACGAAATCCGGCCTGCGCGAGAAGATACGCCGAGCAGCAA
>JASHQT010000145.1 GCA_030039005.1 Bryobacteraceae bacterium | reverse complement strand
CGCGTTCTTCAACCAGCCGGGCGCCGATCCACCACACCAGAGGGTGGAACCAGAACACCGCCTCGACCAGCATATGCATCGCCGCCGCCAGATTATCGCGACGGCGGACGTGACTGGCTTCGTGCGCGAGTATTGACTCGAGTTGCGCATCCGAAAGCCGTTCGGAGATTCCGGCGGGCCAGAGCAGGACGGGCCGCGAGATGCCGAAGACGCCGGGTTCCAGCGGGGCGTTTGATGATATCACCGGGATTCGCGCGCCCAGGTGGCGGAGCGTTTCCAGTTCGCGTCCCGCGGTCAGAGGTTGCGCGCCATCCAGCATGCGCGCGATGCGTCGCCAACGCAGCCACCATCTGTACAAAACCGCCACTGCCCCAGAGAACCAGAGAGCGGTCAGGAAAGTGGGAAGCAGGTTTGGAATTGCCGGCGTTGCCATCGCGGCAGTTCGAACGGGGGCGTAAGGCTGGACGATCTGGATCAACGGGAACGTGGCCGCCGCCGGCGCGTAAGTGTGGCGCCATTCTATATGGCTTCCCAGCGCCACCAGGAGCGCGAACGGAACTAGAAATTTTACTGACGCGGCGAGCCACAGCCAATAGCGCACCCGTGCGTGGTTGCCTCGCAAAACGAAAGCGAGCAGCGCGGCCGCGAGACCGAACACGGTGGATTGCCAAAGATGATTGCTAAGCGCCGCGATCATTACTTTGCTCCTTCTGGGCTTTCTCCTTTTGGACGTTTTTCCTCCTGCGGGTGTTCCTGGAGCGCCTTCTCGGCTTCCCGCACGTCCTGCAACGTCAGCTTGCCCGATTCGATCAGGTGCGCCATCACGGGTTGCGTGCGCCCGCCGAACAAGGCCAGCAACTCGTCGATCAATCGCCGCTGCGCCGCCTCCCGCGAGATGACGGGTTCGAAAATGTGCGCGTTTCCGATCTTTTTGACGCGCCGCAGCGCCTTTTTATCTTCCAGGCGATAGACCGTGGTTTGTATGGTGGTGTACGCGGGCCGCGAGCGTTCGGGGAAGGCCTCCTGAACCTCGCGGATGGAAAGCGCACCGCGACTCCACAGTGCTTCCATGATGCGAAGTTCCAGTTTGCTGAGCTTGGGCAAGGCCATGTTCGATCTACTATAGATGTTTGTAATTCTACTATAGCTGTCCCTGGCGGGCAAGCGTTAATTTTCCGACGGAGTTCCACGTCAGGTCAGCCCAGCGCGGCGCGCCGGAAAATCTGATATCCGGCGGACCTCCTAGGCGTTCCTGCGCGGCTAGCTGTTACCGGAAGCCGACTGGTTCGGCTCCCAGAGAACTTCCGCGACGCCTAACATGTGGTTCACCCAACGGCTCCAGACAAAGAACGCGTCGCTCAGCCGGTTCAGATATTGGATGGCTTCCGGGGGAACGGATTCCTCGCGCGCCAGCGTGACGGTCAGCCGTTCGGCGCGGCGGCAGATGGTGCGGCAGGCATGCAGCTCCGTGTTCAGGCGCGTTCCGCCCGGCAGAACGAAGGAGCGCAGAGGAGCGAGATCCGCATTGGCACGATCAATTTCCACTTCGAGCTGGCGGATTTCGGCTTCGGTGACGCGGGCCTGTTTGGGATGGACGTCTTCGGGCAGCGTGGCGAGGATGGAGCCCAGATTGAACAGCTCGTGCTGGACGCGGCGCAAGATGGGCAGGAAAGCCGGGAGGCATTCGGCGGCCGAGACCGCGGCCATGCCGACAAAGGCATTCAGCTCGTCGACGGTGCCGTAGCAAGCGATGCGCGGCGAGTCCTTGGAAACGCGCTGCCCGCCGGCCAGGTGGGTTTGCCCTTGGTCGCCGGTTTTGGTGTAAATCCGGTTCAGCGCCAGGCGCGGGGTATCGAACTTAGGGTCGGACACTTTAGGCTCGGACACTTTAGGCCCGGACAGGGCAGCGATTCCGATTCAAGTTTTCTGGAACCACAGCCGATAAGGTAACAAAGACCAGATATGCTCGTGGAGACCCTGGACGCCGAGGCGCGGCTGAACCGTTTCAACCGCTTGATGCAAGAGTTGATTCGCGGCAACATGAATCGTAACACCTTCCATCCGTGGGAGATAGAGCTCCTGCTCGACATCGAGGCCTGCCAGCTCCGCGAACCGGTGAAGCGCGAGACCCTGCGCCGCTACCAGAAAGCGGTCCAGCGGGCCATGGACAAAGGCGCTCCCACGCCGTTTCCGCTGTCCGAGTATCTGAACGGAAAAAAGAGCGCCGCCGCGCAAGCCACGGCTACCCAACCCGTCCAGAAGCGCGCCTGAAGCCCGGTGCGAACTGCCCCGCGGGCTAAAATAAGATCATGCCGCTGGTGAGCCCTCTGACCATCGACGATTTCGAAAAACTTCCGCGCGAGCAAGCCTATTATCACGAGCTGGTGGACGGACAGTTGGTGGACGTGTCTGGCAACACATTCGATCACAACTATCTGCGAGACCTGCTGGGCCGCCTCCTTGCGTCTTACGTCATTGAGCGCAATCTGGGAAAGGTGGTTACTGAGCAAGAATACGAATTCGGTGGAAACGCGCACGGTCCGGACGTGACGTTTTTCGCACCCGAGAAGGTGAAACTCTTGGATCGGCGAAAGCGCGTGCAGCGCTTCGTGCCGGACCTGGCGATCGAGATCGTGTCGGAGAACGATACCTTCCCTAAACTGATCAAGAAGGTGAACCGCTACCGCCAGTGCGGGACCAAGGAAGCGTGGATTCTGGATATCGACTCGCGAAGAGCCTTTCTGTTCTCCGAAAGCGGCGACGCGAATCTCGATGAAAACGGCGTCTTTCAGTCCGACCTGATTCCCGGATTGTCCATCCGCCTCGGCGATCTGTTCGATCAGATATGACGCTGGCGGAGCAGCAGGAATTCGAGACCTTGGTCCAGCACGCCAAACTCGCCGGGCAGGCGGGCGATTGGCGGGGCGCACGGCAGTTCTGGGCGCAGGCGCTCGAACTGGTTCCACCCGATTCCGAAAAATATCGGGACACCCAGGCGCGCATCGAAAACATCGACCTGCAGCTCGGCGCGGCGCGGGAGAAAAACGCGCGAGCGAAGCGCTTCGGAAAGTTCGGGTCCATCGGCACGGCCCTATTGGTGGCGCTATCCAAAGCCAAGCTTCTGCTGCTGGGCCTGACTAAGCTCGGCACACTCCTCAGCATGGTCGCGTTTTTCGCCGTGTATTGGTCGATGTTCGGATGGAAGTTCGCCCTCGGCTTCGTGCTGTGCATCTACGTCCACGAAATGGGGCACGTGATGGCGCTGCGCAAGTACAACATCGCGGCCAGCGCTCCGATGTTCATTCCGTTTCTGGGCGCCTTCGTGCGCATGAAGCAGTATCCGGGCAATGTGGGTGAAGACGCGCGCGTGGGATTGGCCGGCCCGATCTGGGGATTGGGTACGGCAGTGGTCACATGGCTTGCCGCCATCACAACAGGACTTCCAGTCTGGTACGCCATCGCGCACACCGCGGCATGGCTCAATTTGTTTAACCTGATTCCGATCTGGCAATTGGATGGCGGGCGCGGGTTTCGCGCGCTCACGCGCGTGCAGCGCGGCATGGCGGGTGGCGCGGCGCTGGCGATGTGGGCGTTCACGCACCAGACCATTCTCCTGCTGATCGCGTTGGGCGCCGGTTACCGATTGTTCAGCCGCGATTACCCGGCGGAGGAAGATAATGTGGTGCTCACGCAGTACGTGGGCTTGATCGTGCTGCTTTCGCTGCTGATGCTGATGACCGCGCGGATTCCCGGCGCGTCGTCGTTCTAATTTTGGGTTCTAGCGCTTCTTGCTGAGCCGGTAATCCGGGGCATTTCGCATCTGGATCACCTTGCACATTTCGAACAGGCGCGAGCGGGCGCGCATCCCGATGCGCTCTTCCAGAAAATATTTGCTGTGCAGGTCTTCTTCGAGGCCCGACCCACGTTTGTCGCCGGCTTCCGGATCGCGCAGGTTCGTGGTGACGATGGTGGCTTTCCGCGCGTTACAGCGATGCGTGATGATGGAGGTCACGGTATCTTCCACCCAATCGTTGATGCGATGGGCTCCCACGTCATCGAGCACCAGGATCTCGGTATCCAGAGCCGATTGATACGCCTCCCGTTCGCTCGATCCCGACGCTTTGTCGTAGCCCCTGTGAATCAGCATGAGCAGCGATTGGAAATCGTAAAAAATACCTTCAAATCCGCGCTCGATCAATCCCCGGAGCGCCGCCACGGCGAGATGAGTTTTGCCGGTTCCCGGAGGGCCTAAGAACAGCAGGCCCGGCTCGGGCAGGGCGGGATACTGGCGGATGTAGACGCGAACGTTGTCCATCGCGACCCGGAGCGCCGCCATCTCCTGGTGTTTGAAATTCTGAAGCGAGGCGTTGCGGTACAGCGGCGGGATTCCGGCACGTTGCTCGATGCGCTGTTCGCGCCCCACATCCACGCAGGCGCACTTTTCGGCGCCCGAGATTCCGTCGCGCTCGGTGATCTTCCAACCCGAGCCGCCGCAGATGGGACAAGTTTCGGTGGCGTTCATGCTATTACCGTACTTCTCTTACCAACCGACCGGCTTGCCGCGGTTCTGTTCGTCCAGCCATTTCTTGAGCGGCGCGAAGTAATCGAGAATCGCGGTGGCGTCCATTTGCTCCTGGCCGGTCAAAGCTGCCAGCGCTTCGGGCCACGGCCGGCTCTCGCCCATCGCGAGCATGGCGTTGAGACGAGCTCCCGCTTCCTTGTTGCCATAGATCGAGCAGCGGTTCAACGGCTCCGTGCATCCGGCGATCTTCGAAAGCGCGCGATGAAATTGGAACTGCAAGATATCGGCCAGAAAATAGCGCGCGTAGGGGAAATTAGCCGGCACATGATACTTGGCGCCAGGATCGAAATCGGCTTCGCTGCGCGGGATGGGCGGCGCGACGCCTTGATATTCCAAGCGCAGCTTCCACCAGCTCGCGTTATATTGATCGGGCGAGATTTGGCCGGAAAACACTTGCCAGCGCCACTTGTCGATCATCAGGCCGAAGGGAAGGAACGCCACTTTTTCGAGCGCCTTGTAGAGCAACAGGCCGATGTCTTTGGAGCTGTCGGGCACCGTTTGGAGCAGACCGATCTTCTTCAGGTATTCCGGCGTCACCGACAACGCGATGGTGTCGCCGATGGCCTCGTGGAATCCGTCGTTGGCGCTGTCGCGAAACAGGAACGGCTGGCGGTCATACGCGCGCTGGTAGAAATTATGGCCGAGCTCGTGGTGCACGGTGGAAAAATCCTCGGAGTTGATTTCGAGGCACGCCTTCAGGCGCACGTCGTCGACGGAGTCCACGTCCCAGGCGCTGGCATGGCAAACCACGTCGCGGTCGCGCGGTTTGACGAACAGCGAGCGTTCCCAGAACGTCTGGGGCAGCGGCGCGAATCCAAGCGACGTGAAGAAACGCTCGCCGTACCGCACCATCTCCAGAGGCGTGGTTCCGCGGCCCTTGAGGATCGACGTCAGATCGTAGCCCGGATCGGCGTCCTTAGGCGCCAGCAGCGGATAAATATTCTCCCATTCCTGCGCCCACATGTTGCCGAGCAGGTGCGCGGGGATGGGCCCCGAGGCTGGAACAAGGTCGCCATATTTCTCGCGTAGCTTCCAGCGCACGTAAGCGTGGAGGGAAAGGTAGAGCGGCTTCACCTGCTCCCACAGCCGATCCATTTCGGCGGGGAAGGCGTCGGCCGGCATATCGTACTTGGAGCGCCACATGGCGCCCATGTCGGCGAAGCCCAGCTCGCGCGCGCCCTGGTTTCCGAGCTCCACGTACTTCTGGAAGAGCGGCCGAATGGGAGGAGAAACCGTGTGCCAACCGCGCCAGGCGTCCAGCAGTTTCGTGGGATCCGTGCTGGTGCGGAGGATGTTGCTGAGCTGATCCAGATCCAGGCAGTCACCTTCGTTCGCACCGCTGCTGGCGCCCTCATGCGGGCAATACTTGCCGCTGCCGTACATGCCCTCCATGCGCGCGGCGATTTGCGTGAGCTCTTCAGCCTCTTTGGGATCGGAGGGAGCCGCCAGCGTCAAAGACAGGCGCAACAGCTTGAACTCGCGCGCCATCTCCGGCGGCATTTTCAGATCCTTGAAGCGCGTGGACTCCTTGGCCAGCGCCATGGTGGCGGCGATCTGGTCTTCATCGGCCTTGGCGGCCAGAATTTCGGTGTCGTAGGTGATGAAGGTGGACTTCACCCAGTCGGCGCGATTGTCTGCGACTGAAAGCTCCAGCAGCTTCGCCTGCGCGCGATTGATGAAAGCTTTCGCTTCCGCCAGAGTGGGGGCCTTCGGGGATTGCGCGAAACAAAGGCCGGACCCAAGACAAATAACTACGACCAAGCTGCGCATCCGGGCGGGGGGTCCTCCTCCGAGTACTGGCGAGCCTACGGGGCTCGTCTCCCCTAAGTGTACCTCCCGAAATGCGTCCCTAAGATGGACTTCGATGGGGTTTATGAAAGTATGATTATTGAACCACCGTACCTTGGCCTGCTTGGGTCCGGAACTCGTACTGGTGAATCTCGATCGCGGCGCGGCCTTCCTCGGAACGAACCACGCGACCGCGCGCCACCAGCTTTAAAGCAACTTTGGCGTTTAGCTGGGCCGGCCAGCTAATGGAAACTTCCAGGCGTCTGCCGGGGAGCAGATAACGATCCGTGGTGAACAAGACGCCGTTGCTGCTCATATTCACTGTCACGCCGCTGCCGCTCTCGCCTTCCGAGCTATTCTTGCGGCTCAAGATCTTGTAGCGGACCTCCCGCTCGATCGGGAAACGGTCTGCACCACGGCGGTCGTCTTTGTCACGTTCCAAGCTCATGTTCGATCCCGGCACCAACATGCTGTTGTGTCCTTTCCGTTTCTTTCGCACCCTTAGATTGCGACAGCGAGACGAGTGCGCCTATAGCGGATTTTTCCTAATTTGGAGTGGTACTGGCGTTGGAAGTGGTAGTACCCGAAGGTATGACTTATGTGGGTGGGGTGTGCTTTTTGCGGGAGCGAATCTCCTCCAGGCGTTCGGTGATGCGCTGCTCGAGGCCGCGATTTGTCGGCTCGTAAAACCTTGTGCCTACAAGGGATTCGGGCAGGCACTCCATATCGGGCAAAGCGTCCTCGAACTGGTGGGCGTGCTGATAGCCGGCGCTATAGCCCCACTGTTTCATGGCTGCGGTGGGGGCGTTCCGTAGATGGAAGGGTACAGGCTCGGCCACATGTTTCTCCACGGCTTCCATTACCCGGTTCAAGGCCTGGTAGGAGGCGTCGGACTTGGGGGCGACCGAAAGGTAGATGGCCAGTTGCCCGAGCGCCAGGTCGCCTTCGGGCATGCCCAGGAAGTGGACGGTTTGCATCACGGCGATGGCCTGTTCGAGCGCCCGGGGGTCGGCAAGACCGATGTCCTCGATCGCCATGCGGACCAGGCGGCGGGCGATATAGAGGCGATCCTCGCCCGATTCGAGCATGCGGCCGAGCCAGTACAGCGCGGCATCCACGTCGCTGGAACGGACGGATTTGTGGAGCGCCGAGATCAGGTTGAAATGCTCCTCGCCGGCCTTGTCATAGAGCAAGGTCTTGCGCTGGAGCGTGTCCTCGATGGCTTCGCGCGTGAGCTGGCCGTCTTTGGCGGCACCGGACGCCAGTTCCAAGATGTTGAGCGCGGTGCGGGCATCGCCGTTGGCGTAAGTCGCGATCTGCTTCAAAAGGTCCTCGGAGGCGGCAATCTTGACCTTCGGCAGAGCCCGGTCGAGCAAGGTGAGAATCTCGTCCTCGGTCAGCGGCTTCAGCATGTAGACCTTGGTGCGAGAGAGCAGAGCGGAAATAACTTCAAAGGAGGGATTCTCAGTGGTCGCGCCGATCAGGATGATGTCGCCCCGTTCGACGTAAGGCAGGAAGGCGTCCTGCTGCGCTTTATTGAAGCGATGAATCTCATCGATGAAAATCAGGGTGCGGCGGCCGATGCGGCGGTTGCGCTCGGCGTCGGCCATGACCGCTTTGATTTCCTTGATGCCGCTCAGGACGGCGCTAAAGGGGACGAAATCGCAATGCGTCATGCGCGCGATGATGCGTGCGAGCGTGGTTTTGCCCACGCCGGGCGGTCCCCAGAGAATGATGGAACCGAGCTGATCGCGCTCGATCTGGAGGCGCAGGGGCTTGCCGGGTCCCAGGATGTGCTGCTGGCCGACGAATTCTTCCAGCGTCTCCGGGCGCATGCGTTCGGCGAGCGGCCGTCCGGCGTCGTCCTTGAGGCTGGCCAGCGGATCGGGATCAAAGAGGCTCATTTCTACTTGTCGTCCCGCCTGATCAGGCGCCCTTGAAAATCGCGGCCGGACCGAAAGCAGTGTAATGCGTCGAATCCAGGTGTCCCGCCCGCATTGATAAAAAGCAAACCGGTCACCATTTTCATCGGCTGCGCCACATCCCATCTTAGTCTTCACTCGAAGATTGGCAAGCCAAGCGAAACATAGTCAGCCGACAATGTCGTACCTCAGAACTCATTGATCCCAGGGCGGCGGAGACCTTGAAGTGGGTGCTCGTTCAGCAGACGTTCTCGGGATTGGCGTATTTGGCAGACGATCCGGCACCAGGCTTACACGCCTGCAACCAGCAGCCCCCGATAAAGTGCTCCCCTAAATCTGTGTTCGCGGACCTCACGATAGGCGGGGCTTTCATACCAGGCTTTGGCTGCTTCCATGCTAGGAAATTCAGCAATGACGGTTCCCTCGGTGGGCGGTCCCTCTAAGTCTTCGTGACGTCCATAGGACGTTAGCACCTTAACCTCATGCCCGGCGAAGGTCGATCGGATTTTGCTCCAGTAGATCTCCAACTCGCCGGCGTCGAGCGTTTGCTCGCGTATGAAAACC
>JASHQT010000144.1 GCA_030039005.1 Bryobacteraceae bacterium | reverse complement strand
CTTCCCGCTGGCCTTGCCGAGCGCGCTCAGTTGCGCGTGTACCTGCGTGCGGAGGAAGCCCGGGAGCGTACTCGCGAGGCCTGGACCATGTGGGTGGTGTGCGGGATCGCATGGGTGTTGGGAATCCTAACCGCTCCTCTTATTTGGCGGGGATTCGAATGGGCCGGTGGCCTCGCCGGGCTGCCGTCCTTGGTTTGGCAGACGGGATTTGTGGTGTGGTGGACGGCGCCCGCGCTGGTGGCTGCGATTGTGCTGCTCGCCAGATTCGGCGCAGCGCGACAAGGAATGAGGTGAGAGTATGTCTGAGATTGAGAAACAAGTGACGGAATCCATTCGAAACCCGCTGCGACGGAATCGCTTCCGAGGCAGGGAACGGTTTCGGCTCTCCAACGAGATTCGCATCATCCCCAGATGGCTGGTGATGGCCGTAGCGGTGGTAGACGTGATCGCACTGGGCATCGCAGTTAAGATCAACTGGAACGGCGTTGGCGACCATAGTCCTCTGGTCATTGCCGGGGCCGTGGCCGCGGTTTCGATTGCCGTTGCGGCTTACATCTTCCTGGTCGCTTACGTGAACCGCGACGCCAAACGACGGGGCATGAGTCCCACGCTGTGGACGCTGCTGGTCATGTTCCTTCCCGGAGCACCCCTCTCCGGTTGCATCATCTATTTCCTGGTCCGCGAGCCGCTGCCGTTCCATTGCCCGCAATGCGGCACCACAGTACGCACAGACTTTAATTTCTGTCCCCAATGCAAGTGCGACCTTCGGCCGGCGTGTCCGCACTGCGGGCATGAAGTCCGCGAAAGCGATCGCTACTGTCCGAACTGTGCATGGGAATTGGCCGGTCCCGTGCAGCCTTGAGCTAACCGTCGGGACCCGCCCATCGCGATGTGAGCGCTGTGGCATCATGAAAGGCGATGCGGTTTAGTTGGCTTTTCCTCGCAGTGGTTCTCGCGGGATGTTCCTCTGCTTCGTCTTCGAATAAACAGGGCGCGGCCGCGCCCGCGGTGCCGATGCATTTCACCGCGAGCAATACTTCCAATCCCGTCGCCAAGTACCTCGAACTGGTCGGTCTGCGCATTCGCGAGCGCAGCCCCGGGCACCTGGTGATCCAGTTCGGCATCGTGAATCACTCGGAAGCCGACATCGGCGATGTGAAGATGACGGTGAATCTCAGCACCACCGCCGCTAAGCCCGGCGATCCACCGCTGATCAGCTTTCCCGCCACCGTTTCCAAGCTCGGCCCCACCGACTTGAAGGATGTGACCGTGGAACTTCCCACCAAGATGCGCGTGTATGAACTGCCGGATTGGCAATTCTTGAAGGCCAATTTCGAGATCATCGAGCCGAAAGAATTCTGACCCATCCGCACGCCTCACATGTTTCTGTTTGTCTCATCAATTGTGGCGAAACTCATCTCGGGCCGTGCACCGTCTAACGGCAGTGCGACGATTTGCAACAATGGTACGCGGGTTGCATCGGCTGCTGCGCCCCCCGCGTCCCGTAACCGGATTTGATCCACTGATTTTGATCCACTGAAAGATACCACCCACAGCCTAAGGAGCTTCCGTGATTTTCAAGAATCTTTTGAGCGTGCGATTTCTTGCGCCGTTGTTGTTGCTCGCGCCTCTCAGTTCCGTGCCCCTGAATGCGGCGCCCCGTCTGAACCTCGCGCAGAGCGCTCTCACTGTTTCCGTTCCAGTTGGCAGTAACGGCCCCACTTATACCATCGATTCGTTTAACGTGGGCAGCGGCAGTCTGACGCTGCAGGCGACGTCGTCGGTGGCGTGGCTTACTGCTACGGTCGGAGCGTCGCAGCAGTGCGTTTTGCGCGGATCGTGTTATCCGGTCACGATCATGTTTCAAACCGCCTCGCTCGCCGCGGGTACTTATACCGGGACGATCACGCTGTCCGATCCGAGCGCTGTCGATTCGCCGCAGTACATCAACGTCACCGCGCAGGTAGGCGGCGATGTTCCAGCGAACTTGACCTTTTACGCCGCGCCCGGCGGCTCGGCGTCGGCTAGCTTTACCACCAACAGACCGGTGACGGCGAAAATCGCCAACGCGTCCTGGCTCACAGCATCCACAGCGCTCAGCACCACCACCGGCGCCTACGTCACTACGCTCACCGCCAGTGCGGGAACCAGCATGGCGGCGAACGCGTACAATGGGACCGTCACCATTAGCGGCTCCTCGTTTTCGCCGGACAATAGGCAGATCGCCGTCACCTTGAACGTCACTACTTCACCCATTGCGCAGGCCAGCAGCAACGCGCTTTCCTTCGACATTGCGCAGGGAGCGCAGGCACAGAGTGACCCGGTCGCGGTGACGAACGCCGGGCAAGGGACGCTCGCGGTTTCCGGCGTCACCGCGACGGCCGCGAATGGCGGAACCTGGCTCACCGCGGCCACGGTCAGCGGAGGCATCACAGTAACGGCGAATCCCAGCGGGCTTTCGCCGGATACCTACACCGGAACCGTGACGGTGGCGAGCAACGGCGTCAACGGCAATATCGTCATTCCGGTGCAACTCACGATCGCAGCACAAGGTCCGCCGGTGGCGGCCGCCGGAGGGGTGGTCAACAACGGGACCTTCTCCGTTGGAAACGGGCTGGCGCAGGGCGACATTGCCGCGGTGTTCGGCAGCCAATTCACCTACGACGCTCCCACGGCGGCCGGCAGCCTGCCGCTCGAAAACATACTCGACAAGGTTCAGGTGATGGTCAACGGTGTCGCGGCGCCGGTCTACTATACTTCGGCCGGGCAGGTGAATTTTGAGGTCCCGATCAATGCCGCCGCCGGTCCGGGAACCGTGCAAGTAGTCCGCAACGGCACGGCGGGAAACCAGGTTTATGTGGACATCAGCGCGCAGGCGCCCCAGTTCATCTTGTATGACGGCGTGTATGGCATCATGACGACGCCCGAAGGTGCACTCACCGGCACACCCTCCAATCCGGTGAGCGTGGGCGATACCATCGTGATTTATATGCTCGGCCTGGGGGCCACTTCGCCGGTGGTGCCGTCGGGAACCGCGTCTCCCGGTCCGCCGAACCTGGCCACCGTGCCGGGGAAAACGCAGGTTTGCTTCGGTACCGAAACGGTGTTCTACCAGGCGCCTTGCGCCACGCCCTTATTCGTCGGCCTGACGCCCAATTTCGTCGGCCTGTACCAGGTCAACGTCACGATGCCGTCCGGCATCAAGAGCGGCAACGCGATGTTCCTGCTCCTGGAAAACGCGGTCCAGAGCGACTCGGTGCCGCTAGCCGTGAAATGACGGAGCGTCTTTACTACACCGACAGCTATCTCACCCAATTTCGGGCTCGTGTGGTGGATGCGAGCCCGGACCGGCTGCGCGTGTATCTGGACCGCACCGCGTTCTATCCCACCTCCGGCGGGCAGCCGTTCGACACCGGTGTGTTGGGTGGCGCGAACGTGGTGGAAGTGATCGACGAGGGCGACCGCATCGCGCACGTTCTGAGCGACCGCCTGAGGGAAGCCGAAGTCGATGGCCGCATCGATCTCGCGCGCCGCTTCGACCACATGCAGCAGCATACCGGCCAGCATCTGCTCTCGGCGGTTCTGGTGGAGATGTTCGATGCGCCGACGGTCAGTTTTCATCTGGGCGCCGAATCCTGCACTATCGACGTCGCCCGTCTGCTTGATCCCGCTCAACTGCGCGAGGCCGAGCGACGCGCCAATCAAATCGTATTTGAAAACCGGCCTGTCGCCGTCACTTTCCAGCATTCTTCCGAAGATCTCGGCCTGCGCAAGCCCACCGAGCGCGAGGGCGAGATCCGCATTGTTTCCATCCAGGATCTGGACCGCAGCGCCTGCGGCGGCACGCACGTCCGCGCCACGGGCGAAATCGGTCCCATTCTGTTGCGCAAACTGGATCGCATCCGGGGCAATCTGCGCATCGAGTTTCTCTGCGGCGGACGCGCCGTCGCGCGCGCTCGCGCCGATTTTGAAGCTCTCGCCGGGATCGCGCGCCTGTTCTCGGCGCCTTTGGACGAAGCCCTGGCGCTCGTCGAGGCGCAGCGTGAGAAATTGCAGGACGCTGAGAAAACCCGGCGGCGCCTGGCTATGGAACTCGCCGCCTCGAGCGGACGGGCGTTGTACGCCGCAACGGCTTGCGGGCCGGATGGCATCCGCCGGGTGCTCCGCCGTGTGGCGTCGCTCGACGAAGAATTGAGAGCCGAGGCCCTGAGCTTTTCGGCCGCAGGTCCGGCGATTTTCCTCGCAGCCGCGGAGAACCCTCCCGCTCTGATGCTCGCCTGTTCCAAAGACAGCCGTATCAACGCGGGCGATCTGCTCAAACAGGCGCTGGGCGCGGCGGGCGGACGCGGCGGCGGCAATTCCACCCTCGCGCAGGGCAGCTTGCCGTCCGGCTTGGCGTCCAAAGGCGCGCTCGAGGGAGCCATCGCCACGCTCGCCGCCCAACTGAACCTGAGCCTCTGACGCCCGCGTACAGCCTCCGCCTACGCGATTCACCGGTCCGATCGTACTAAGAAGGAACGCTAAAGTTTCCCCGCAAAGTTTCCGAATTCACCGGAAGTGAAACCCGCGAAGTCCCGTGTTGCCGCGTTCACTTTGTTGCTGGCCGCATTGGTGTTCGCCGTCTTTCTTCCGGCGCCGGCCGCGGACCGGCACAAGCTGGATGCCGATCCGGAAACGCAAGAGGGTCTGCTATTGGAACGCATCCAGCAGGAGCCCACCACGCCCCGCAAGCTTGCGCTGCTTGAAAAATACCTCGCCGATTATCCGCAAGGAACATCCCTCGCCTGGGTTTACGAGCAACTGTTGCCCATTTATATGGATGCCATGCAATGGGACCGCGTGCTGGCGTCCGCCGCGGGACTGCTGGCCGCGGATCCCAACGATCTGGAATCCGCGCATGATGCGCTGAAAGCCGCCGAAGCGCTGAACGATGCCGAGGGCAAGGCCAAGTATGCCGAGCTGGCCTGGGATCTGGCGGCGCGCGTACTCCAGACGCCCAAGCCCTCCAGCCCGGACGATCTCGCGGGCTGGACCAAGCGGACTGCTTACGCGCAAGAGGTTCGCGATTATTCCGAATACACCATCGCGACGCTGGCCGCGGCGCAAACCGACGACCTCAAGCGCGCCGAGCTCACACTCGCGCTACAAGAGCGGAACCCCGGGAGCAAGTACATGGCTTTGACCAAGAAGCCCACGGTGATTGAGCTCGCGAAACTCGACCCCAAGAAAGCTCTGCAGCTCGCCCAAGAAGGCCTGGAAAAAGATCCCGACAACGTCGACTTCCTGATGGTGGTCGCCAATCACGACATGAGCCTGGAGAAGGACCTGCCGCAGGTGTTGCGCTACTCGCTGCACATCTTGGAGCTGCTCGACGGCAAGCCGCAGCCGGAAGGGATCGCGCCGGCGGAATGGGACAACAAAAGGGCCAAATATACGGGTTGGGCGAGCTGGATGGCCGGCGTCGTGTACGCCAAGCAGGCGCGCTATGGATTGTCGGACCGTTATCTGCGGGCGGCGCTCGCGAACATCCAGGACGAGCCGCGCTTGCTCGCGGCGGCGTACTTTTACTTGGGCTACGCCAATTACGCCCTCGCCGGAGAACTGGCCGACAAGGGCCGCGCCCTTGACGCCGTGAAGTTTAGCAAGCTCTGCGCGGACATCGATTCGCCGTTCCGCGTGCTCGCGCTCAAGAATCTGGAGTCGATCCGCAACGACTACAACGTCGAATAGCGCCGGCAAATGGGACCGCGTTGAAGTGGATTTGACCCGTGACTGACCCCAGGCACTTGCATTTAGACCCCCAATTGCGTCAAGCTGGATAGTTTTCCACGCTTCATGCGGGTCAGAGTTCTGTACCACGATCATTGTTTCGACGGCGCTGCGTCCGCGGCCTATTTCAGCCGCTTTTACCAGGAAAAATACGCGCCCGACGCCGTTTTCGAATTCACCGGCCTGGCGCACAAAGCTTCACAGCTTTTTGAAGACAGCCTGTTCGACGGCGACGTCAACGCCATCGTGGATTTCAAATATTCGCCCCATCCGCGCCTCACCTGGTGGTTCGATCACCACCAGAGCGCGTTCTTAAGCCCCGAGGACGCCGAGCACTTCCGGCACGATCACAGCGGCCGCAAGCTCTACGACCCCTCCTACAGCTCCTGCACCATGTTCATTGCCGACGTCGCGCGCGAACGCTTCCAGTTCACCGCGCCGGATCTCGCCGAACTGGTCGACTGGGCCGATATCATCGACGGCGCCCGGTACTCAAGCGCCCAGGAGGCCGTCGAGTTGAAAGCGCCCGCCATGCAGCTCACGCTGGTGATCGAAAGCGCGAAGGGCTCGGAAATCATCCACAAGATCATCGGCTGGATGCGGCGCTGCAAGCTCGCCGAGATCGTCCAGCAGCCAGAAATCCAGCAGCTCTACGCACCGCTCTATGAGCGGCACATCCGTTCCATCGACATCATCAAGAACCGCGCCCAGAACGCCGGCGGCGTAGTCTATTTCGACCTGATCTCGGACGGCCTGGAAGGCTACAACAAATTCATTCCTTATTACTTGTTCCCGAATTCAACCTACACGGTTTCGGTGAGCACTTCCAGTTTCCGGACCAAAGTTTCCGTCGGCTCCAATCCGTGGGCCAAGGAGCCTGTCCGGCACAACCTCGCCACCATCTGCGAGCGCTATGGCGGCGGAGGGCATCCGCGCGTGGGCGCGATCAGTTTTGAGATTGGCGCCACCGAGCAGGCGCGTCAGGTGGCGCAGGAGATTCGAAAAGAGCTGGGGAGTTAGCGCTGGCTACGCGCCCGCGCGCCGCGCTGCTGCTTCGGCGAACTGCGCCGTGTCGGTGTACTGCTGGAAGCCCACGATCTTGCCGTTCTGGAAGCGCATGACATGCACGAACTGCGCGTGCACTTTCGCGCCCGTGGCTTTATAAACCCCGCCGTAGCGCCCGAACACCACCACGGTATCGCCGCCATCCACGAATTCTTCCGGCGTCGCTGAAAAACCCTCCCAATCGGACACCAGCCGGCCGAACACGCCGCTCAGCACCGCGTCCAGCCCGACGTACGGATTCTTGTCGGCGTATAGGAAATTCTCAGCCTCATTCCACACGACCTGCGGATCGATCAGCCCGATCGCGGCCGGAACGTCCCCGCGTGCCATCGCGGCGTAGAATCCCTCGGCAAGCTGTCTATTTTGTCCCATGTCCCCTTCTTTCCCCGCGATTATGGCACAGTCCGCCGGGAAGCCGGTAGTGTGAGCTCCCAAACACCTTAGTGAGTAGTACGCGGGGCTAGCTGGGTCCAGGTTTAAAACCGATGCCTTAAATCGGGCATGAGATGTTATACTCGGTTTTCCGAGCGTCCGAAACATAACTGCAATGGTGCATCGCCTGCGATACATCCTCCCCGTAGTGGTGCTCCTGGTTTTCGGTGGATGGCTGTACAGTGACGACATCCCCAAGCCGGACATCGGCGCAGCTATCCAGAATCTCCAGGCCACGCTCTCCGAGCTCCAAAACCAGATCAAGGATCTGCAGTCCTCGGTGAAGGAGCTCGCTCGGGAAGCGAAAGAAGCGAAGGCCATTCAAAAATCAGCCCGGGAGGCCAATAGCCCGAAGCCGGAAGCGCGGGCGCGGGAAACCGCGACCGTCCCCGCTCCTAAGGATTCCGCCGCGGCCTGGCAGCGCGCCCAGGAAGCCTACGACCGCGGCCGCCGCGCCGAGGATTTGAAGTCCTACGGCTCGGCCGTCGAATCGTTCACCGAAGCCATTGACCTGGATGCCAAGAACGATTCGGCCTTCCTGCATCGCGGCTATGCGCATTTCTATCTCGGCGATTTCGCGCTCGCTGTTTCCGATATCACCCGCTCCATAGAGCTGCAACCCAATAATTCGCGCGCCTACGCGATGCGCGCTTCGGCGTTTGCTTCGAGCGGCCGGACCAAGGAGGCTCTGGCCGACATCTCCGAGGCGATCCAGCGCGATCCCCGAAGCGCGGAGAATTTCCTGCTGCGCGCCGGCATTCACGAACAGACCGGCCAGGCGCAGGACGCCCTGAACGATTACACGGAAGCCATTCGCCTGGCGCCGGAATCGATCAAGGCGTATCTGGGACGCGCCGCGATTCTCCGCACGCACGGGCGTGCTCAGGAATCGCTCGCTGATTGCAGCAAGGCGATCCAACTCAACCCGTCCGACGCCGCCGCGTACGTGTGCCGCGCGCAATTTTATTTGGCGACCGCAGTGCCGCAGCGGGCGGTGGAGGACATCGACCGCGCGATGCTGATCGGACAGAATCCCGCCGAGGCCGCCAATTTGCTGAACGCCGCGCGGAAAATCATCGACCGGCAATCGCCGCCGCCCGCGCCCTCCGTGGTGGTCGCCGAAGCCCAGCCTCCAGCGCCGGTTGTCTCGCCCGCGCAGCCTCAGGCCGCACCCGCGCCTACGCCAGCACCGGAAGCTGGGCCGACGCCCGCGCCAACCGTGGCGGCAGAGCAGTCGCGGCCGGTGGTGAAGCCGCCGATCGCACCGTCGCACGCTGTCGAACATGCTCGGGTAGCGATCCCGCCGGCGGTTAAAGCGCCGTCCCTGAAGCCGCCGCAGGTGATCACGCCTCCGCTGGTTGCCGCAAAGGCGGTCACTGCACCGGCGTCTGGCGGCCACGATGCCAATCGTTTCTATCGCCAGGGCCGCTATTTATCCGAGCAGGAAAAGTTCGACGAGGCCGTGCAGGCTTTCGATCAA
This sequence comes from Bryobacteraceae bacterium, assembly GCA_030039005.1. The sequence continues at coordinate 1,101 of JASHQT010000144.1, read as the reverse complement.
GCCATTCACATCGACCCCACGCACGCTCTCGCGCTCAACGCCCGCGGCTATGCGCGCCTCAGGCTGCATAACTACCAGGGCGCGATTGACGATTGCACGCTCGCGATCCGCCTGAACCCGAATTACACCAACGCCTACGTCAACCGCTCCGTCGCCCGCCGTGCGATGGGCGACCTGGCCGGCGCGCGCGACGATTTGCGGCACGCCACGGAATTATCGAGCGTCGCGCAAGCGGCGATCGCGAAGCAGTAAGCCAGGCTCCCAAAGCCAATCGCCAAGGGGGCGCCGCAGCCCGAGGCTAACGGATCTTGGCGCCCTTTGAAAGGTTGTGTCTTGCACAGAGCAGTTGTACGTTTTCTGCCCTAATCGAAGTCCCACCCAGAGAATACGGCAGATCATGATCGAAGTGTAGCTCGTCACTCGCGCCGCAGAGTACGCACTTTCCACCGTCGCGCTTCCACACCTCCATCTTGACGATTGTCGGAATTACTCGGCGCCGTCCACCTACCGCGGAGGCCTCGCGCCTTGAGGCTCGCTATTGTCCTCGATCGCAACCAACTTAAACTTAAATACTGTCCGTCGCTCGTCGGACCGCGCCACGCGTCCACCAGGTGGAAGAGACCATTGTAGGACCAGATGCCATCACGGATCTTCTCATAGACCTTCACTGGGTGCGGCGGCTCTAACCCCTTCTTAAAGCCGAGGGCCGCTCGAAGGAACTTTCCGTTTTCCGTGAGGGTCCCTGAAGGAGTGAACTGCGGCTGATCAATTGCTTTAGGATCAGGACAAGCCCCAGAACGGGGAGTGTCGTGACCCTCATAGATGATCGTCGAACCATCGTCCTCGAATCGGTCAACGTAGGGGGCATTGTGCCGTACCGACATCGGAATGACAGAGTGACCTCCGCCCAGTTCGAAATTCATTCCCCGCTGAAGACTTGATCCCTGGCGCTGACACATCTCGAAGTAGGAAATGATCTCGTTGTCCACTAGAGCCTCCTATTGCAGTGAGCGTTTACTCGTCGAGCAATAAGCGCCGCCAATCCCGCGCGGCGAAGGCCGCGCCAACAACCAAATCCCGCGCGACCGAATGGGAGCGCTA
>JASHQT010000143.1 GCA_030039005.1 Bryobacteraceae bacterium | reverse complement strand
GAAGGCGCCGCCATTCGAATGCTGTGGTTCGCACCCGATCTTCCCCAGCGGATTTTCGCGCTCAGCGCCGCGCGGGGGGCTTTGGTTTTCGATCTCCCTCAGGCCACCGTGGCCCGCAGGGATGATCGCGCTGTTATTCCAAGCAGTAAATGAATCAGAGGAAGGTGACAAAACATGCGAGCAGTATGGAGGTATCCAGTTCTGGCGCTGGCTGCTTTGGGCGTACTGGGCGTTCCACATCCAGCGCGAGCCCAAAACGCCGCGGCCCACAATAGCAGTAACGACGACTTCAACAACTTCTTTGAACTAACGATCTACGCCGGGTATTCCGACTACCAGCGGGTTCCGGCGGGCTTGGGCGGCAGGATCCAGCCGGCCGTCATCCTGGGCGGCGTCGTCACGGAAAATTTCTGGAATTACGTGGGCATCGAGGAAAGATTCAACTCGTATTCCTGGAATAAGTACAATTTCCTGTCGAATCCCACGGATGGGGCCGTCCTCCAGCCGCCGTTCCCGATCCATACTCTGCAGCCGGCCGTCGATGTGGTTGTGCATTTTACTCCGCGCGACCGCAGGGTCCGGCCTTATGTGTTTGCCGGACCGGGCGGAAGCTGGGATGTCCTGGGAAAGAACGCTCGAAAATGGGCCCAGCAGTTCCCCGCTGACGTGGGTTTTGGCGGTTTTAACACTGACGAGCGCTTTCAAGGCAACTACGGCGGAGGAGTCAAATTTCAGATGTCCAAGTGGATGGGGGTGCGATTCGAAGTCCGGGGCCTCGCCGGAATCGCCCCGCGCTTTGGTCTGCCCAGCGGCCCTCCCACCACCACAGGTGTCTATATTCCGAACGGCAAGATCCTGAACGGCATCCAGGCCACCGGAGGCTTGACACTTTATCTCGGCCATCGCGGGGAAGCTCCCGCGCCGCCGCCTCCTCCTCCACCTCCTCCGCCTCCGCCCGCGCCGCAAGCCATTAATCCGGGACTCATCAACGCCAGCCCGGCCACGGTTTGCCCGGGCGACGCGGTGACGCTGAGCTCGAATGCTTCCGATCCCGAAGGCCACCAATTGACGTACCAGTGGACTGCCAACGGAAGCGCGATCGGCAGCGGAGCTTCCTACACTTACATGCCGAGCTCGTCGGGCGATGTCCGGATCGGCCTGCATGTCGCCGACTCGACCAATGCCTCGCGCGGCGCCGACGTGATGCCCGTAACCATCCACGTCAATATGTACTCACAGCCGACCATCAGCGTAGCGGCCAATCCCACCGAGCTCGATCAGGGCCAGATGGCAATGTTGCGCGCGAGCGCGATGGGTTCGCAATGCAGCGGCAACCTAACCATCAGTTGGGCCGCTTCCGAAGGCACGGTGACGGGCTCGGGTCCGGAAGCTGAATTCAATTCGAGTTCGGTTTCCTTCAACGAGGCCGACCGCAGCCGTCCGCAGTCCAAACAGGTGACCGTGACCGCCACGGTGACCGACGCCAAGGGCGGAACGGCCAGCGCCACCGCCAACATCACCGTGAACCTGGGCGCCGAAGCGCGGCATTTCGGCGATATTCTGTTCCCGGAGAACAGCGCGCGCGTGAACAATTGCGGCAAGCGCGTGATCATCGAGCAGCTATACCCGCAGCTCACCGCCAATCCGAACTACGATGTCGTGCTGGTGGGCCATATCGATTCCAGCGAAGCGCCCACCGGCCCCAGGTCGCGCCGGAATCGCAACCTGGATCGCCAGCGGGTGATGAACACCGCGGCCGTGCTCAGCGGCGGCAGCGGCACCTGCAGCTCGCTTGACCCGTCCCGCATCAAGGGAAGCTGGGTGGGCGCGACGCAGGAATCGCCCTTGTTGCCGACCTCCTGCGCGATTTCCACCGAAGCGCCGAAAGAGCGCAGAGGTCAGGCGGTCGAGAATACGGACGCTGCCAAGAACCGCCGGGTCGAGATCTGGCTGGTTCCCAGAGGCCTGGCTCCGCCGGCCAGCGCGCACAACCCGTCTGAACTGCCCGAACCCGAGCTGAAGAACCTCGGTTGCCCCAAGTAGGAAGTTAGGAGCAGGCAGTCGCGATTTGCGAGTAAGATCGGCGCCGGGTGCTTTCGAGCATCCGGCGCTTTTCTTGTTGTGGGATAGAGCTATTTGGGCCAGATGGCCGCTATATCGATTCGCGCGTCGGGGAACTGCCTGGGCGTTAGTTCGCCGGCGCGAAGCAATGAAGTAGTGACGAGCCGCCCGTCTTGCAGTGTCAGTCCCTCCACCGTCTGCGCTTCCGGCGAAACCACCCAGACTTCGGGTACGCCGAGGCTGGCGTAATCGGCGAGCTTTTCTTCCCGTTCGGCTCGCGTGTTACCCGGCGAGAGCACTTCGACGATCAGCTCGGGAGCGGAGTGGATGTAGCCATCCCGCTCGATGATGTTCTCACGAACGAAAACGGCAAGGTCCGGGACACGTACCGTCACCGGATCGCGGCGAATGACCAAACCGAAAACACTGGTGTAGACCTGAATGACCCCGCGTTCCACCTTTTCCCTTAAAAGACCTGCGATATCGTCGACGACAAAGGCATGCGGAAGTTTGTACGGCGGAGTCTTCCGAATTTCGCCGTTGACGGTTTCCTCGATCCCTTCCACCTCGGGGAGCCGCAGCCACTCCTCGTAGGTTAGTGTCGTCGCCATGGGCCGCCCTTACTTCATAGTGTACGCTGACTATTTGTGATGGCTACCCAACCCGCGCTGCGGCGCGAGCTGCGCCTCTTCGACGTGGTGCTGTTCAATATCTCGGCCGTCGTGGGTGTCCGTTGGCTGGCCGCCGCGGCGCACGCCGGACCCGAATCCCTGGCGCTGTGGCTCATCGCCGCGCTGGCGTTCTTCCTGCCTTCTGCGCTGGTGGTTTCCGCCATGACGCGGAAATTTCCCGAAGAAGGCGGCCTCTACGTCTGGACTAAGCGCGCGTTCGGCGAGTGGCACGGCTTCCTGTGTGCCTGGTTGTACTTCATCAGCAACATCTGCTATTTCCCCACACTGCTGCTGGCCGGCGTCGCGGTAGCCAGTTACATGTTCGGACCGGCCGGCATCCGCTACTCCGAAGACGCACGTTACGGCATTCCGGCCACGCTTGCGGCGCTGTGGATCGCGTTTCTTCTGAACCTGATCGGAATGCGCACGGGCAAATGGGCCACCACGTTGGGCGCCTTCGCGAGTTACGCGATCGCCGCGCTGCTGGTTGTCTTCGGCATTGCGATCGCCTCGCGCTACGGACTGGCCACGCGCTTTCACCTGATCCCCAGGCTCACCTTCGACAGCTTGAATTTCTGGTCGCAAATCGCCTTCGCGTTTGTCGGCCTGGAAGTCGCGCCGATTTTAGGCAGCGAGATTTACGATACCCGCAGTGTCATCCCGCGCGCGGCCTGGACCAGCGGCCTGGGGTCGGCCGCCTTTTACATGGCAGGCACCGCGGCGCTGCTCGCGTTGTTTGCTCCAGAAAAGATCAGCCCGCTCACCGGGCTTGCACAGGCGGGCGAATTGGCGGGCTTCCGCTTCGGAGCCGCCTGGCTCTCGCCGGCCTTCGCGCTGCTCATCGTCGCGAGCATGCTGGGACAACTGACCGCTTTCGTCGCCGGAAACACGCGCCTGCCTTTCGCGCTCGGCATCGATCGCTATTTTCCGCCGGCGTTCGCGAAACTGCATCCCCGCTGGGGTACCCCGTATGTTTCCATCCTGATGCAAGGGGTTCTTTCGAGCGTGTTATTGCTTCTGATGCAGTTGGGCGAGAGCTTGCGCGCGGCGTACCAGATCTTAGTCGATCTGACCGTGATCGCGACGTTCCTACCGTTCGTCTACATCTTTGCGAGCGGCTTCAAGTTCGGGCAGCGCATCTCGGGCGCCGCGGGTCTTTCGATCACGCTGCTGGCGATCGTTCTTTCAGCAGTCCCGCCGCCGGGAATCGCCTCAGTGTGGATCTTCGAGCTCAAAGTGGTGGGCGGCGCGCTGCTTCTGGCCGTCGCGGCCTGGCCCATCTTTTTCAGGAGTGGCGCACGCGCGTGAACTACAGCGAAGCGGTTCGATATCTTTACTCGCTCGGCAACGAAGTCCTCACCATGAAGCTCGGCCTCGAGCGCATCACGGCGCTGCTCGCAGCGCTCGGCAATCCGCACCGGGCTTGCCGCTGGGTGCACGTAGCCGGAACCAACGGCAAAGGGTCCACTTGCGCAATGATCGAATCCGGATTGCGCGCCGCCGGAGTGCGCACAGGTCTCTACATTTCTCCGCACTTGGTCGAGCCCACCGAGCGCATTCAAATTGCGGGCAATCCCGTAACCCGCGAGCAGTTCGCCCGCGCGTTCGATCGCGTGCACGAAACCGCCGAGCGCATGATCCGAGCGGGCGAGCTCGACATGCAGCCCACGTATTTCGAGACCGTCACCGCGATGGCGTTCGTCGTATTTGCCGAGGCCGGATTGACTCAAGCAAAGCTCGACACCGTGGTTCTCGAAGTCGGTTTGGGAGGGCGATTGGACGCCACCAACGTCGTCACTCCCGCGCTGTGCGTGATCACGCCGATCGATTACGATCACCAAAAGTTTCTTGGGAGTACCATCGAGCAGATCGCCTCCGAAAAGGCCGGCATCCTGAAGCCAGGCGTGCCCGCGGTCTTCGCCGAACAACGGCCGGAAGCCGAGCAGGTGCTTCGCGAACAGGCCCGAGGCCCGGTCACGTTCTCGCGCCAGTGGCCTATCGAGGATTTGCAAATCGACGCGCGCGGCAGCCGCTTCCGGCTACATGGGCAGGAGGTCACGTGCCCGCTTGCGGGCGAACACCAGGTAGAGAACGCACGAGTGGCGGCGATCGCGCTCGCGCAACTGGGAATTTCACCCGCCGGGATCGCACAGGCGCGCTGGCCCGGACGCCTGGAGCGCATTTCTGAGCGGCCCGAGATTATCATCGACGGCGCGCACAATCCGGCCGGAACGCGGGCGCTGGCCGCCTACATCCGGCGCTTCTATTCCGGACGCCGCATATGGATCGTGTACGGCGCGCTGCGCGACAAGGCCGTCTCGGAAATGACGTCCATTCTTTTTCCCCTGGCCCACCGGGTGATCTTGACCGCGCCGAACAATTCCCGCGCGATGCCTCCGGAAGAAATCGAAGCGCCGGGCGCGATCGTCACGCATTCCGCCGCCGAGGCGATCGCGCAAATCCGCGCGATTCCTCCGGAAGATGTAGTCTTTATCGCCGGTTCGCTGTATCTGGCGGGCGAGGCGCGCAAGCAGTTTCGCCCGGAAATGTTACAATAACATTCAGGCGGTCCTCTATGGCATTCAAACCAGCTTTCGCGCAAGGCTCACAGATCGAGCATAACAAGTACGGTCTCGGCTCCGTGGCGTCCTGCACGGAAGAATATATCGTGATCAAATTCGACGACCACGGCGAGAAAAAATTCGTGCTCTCCATCGCGCTGCCCGCGTTGAAAAAGAGTGACCGGCAGCCGCCGGTAGAGAAACGCCGCGCCTCCCGCAAAAAAGCCGCTCCCACAACCGCCTAGCCAGCCCCTAGCCCCAATCCCAGCCCGGGAACCAGATTATGTCTCTGGCCCCGAGCGGGGTGGTGCATTGCCTAGGCCGTCGGCGCGGTCTTCAGCTTTTCGCGCTGCTCCCTCAGCACGGCCTTGCGGCTCAGCTTGATCTTGTTGCCTTCGAGCGCCAGAACCTTGACCAGAATCTGGTCGCCTTCCTTCAGCTCGTCGCGCACCGCTTTGATGCGATTCTCGGAAATCTCGCTGATGTGCAGCAGCCCATCCGTGCCCGGGAAAATCTCGACGAAAGCGCCGAAATCCGCCAGCCGCACCACTTTGCCCAGGTAGGTCTTGCCTACTTCGGCCACCGCGCAGATATCGGTGACGCGCTGGATCGCCTTTTGCGCCGATTCGCCGTCGGAGGCGAAGATCTTCACCGAACCATCGTCTTCGACGTCGATCTTCACTCCGGTCTCGTCGACAATACTGCGGATCATCTTGCCGCCCGGCCCGATCAGGTCGCGAATCTTATCCGTCGGAATGGTCAGCGTGTAGATGCGCGGCGCGTATTGCGACATTTCGCCGCGCGGCGCCGCGATGGTGGCCACCATCTTGTCCAAGATGAACAGGCGCGCGCCTTTGGCCTGCGCCAGCGCTTCCTTCATGATCTTGGTGGTGACGTTGGGGACTTTGATGTCCATCTGCAAGCCGGTGATGCCGCGCTTCGATCCGGCCACCTTGAAATCCATGTCGCCGTAATGATCCTCGGCCCCGGCGATATCGGTCAGGATCGCGTAATCCTTGCCTTCCATCACCAGACCCATGGCGATGCCCGCCACCGGTTCGCCGATCGGAACGCCCGCGTCCATCAGCGCCAGAGTGCCGCCGCAGACGCTGGCCATGGAGCTCGACCCGTTCGATTCCAGAATGTCGCTCACCACGCGCAGCGTGTAGGGGAATTTCTTCTCGTCGGGAATGACCGCCGAGAGCGAGCGTTCGGCCAGAGCGCCGTGCCCCACTTCGCGGCGACCCGGCCCGCGCATGAATCCCACTTCCCCCACGCTGAACGGCGGGAAGTTGTAATGCAGCATGAAGCGCTTGGATGTCTCGGCCAGGTCGAACATCTCGATGCGCTGTTCGTCGTCCTTGGTGCCCAACGTGACCGTGACTAGCGCCTGCGTCTCCCCGCGCGTGAACAGCGCCGAACCGTGCGTGCGCGGCAGAACGCCCACCTCGCAATCCAGGCGCCGGATTTCGTCGAACGCTCGGCCGTCGGGCCGGCGCCGCGCCTTCAGCATTTCATCCCGGAAGATGCGCTCCTTGAGCATGTCGAACAGATCGCCAGCTTCCTCGCGCTCTTCTTCGGCGAGCGCTTCCACCACTTTCTTTTTGGCTTCGTGGACGCGATGATAGCTTTCGAGCTTGGGATACTTCTTGGTATCGAGCGCGTCGGTGAGTTCCGTGCGGATCTGCTTCTCGATCTTCCCGTACAGCTCTTTGTTAACCCCGGGCGGCGCAACTTCCCACTTCTTCTTGCCGGTCTTGGCCACCAGCTCCTTGATTCCGGCCGCGATTTTCTTGCAGCAGGTGTGCCCGTACTCGATGGCCTCCAGCACTTCCTCTTCGGTGGCGTGCTGCGCGCCCGCCTCCACCATCACGATGCCTTCCTCGGTGCCCGCCACCACGATATTGACCTTGGACTCGCGCGTCTGGTCGTAGCTCGGGTTCGCCAGCAGTTTACCCTGCACCGATCCGACCCGCACGCCGCCCAGGACGTGGTGGAACGGAACGTCGGAAATCGCCAGCGCCGCGCCGGCACCGACGATCGCGAGCGTGCTCGGGTCGCGCTCCGGATCGGCCGACAGCACCATGGCGATCACCTGCGTCTCGTTCATGAAGCCTTCCGGGAACAGCGGCCGGATGGGCCGGTCGATCAAGCGGCTGGTCAGGATTTCCTTCTCCGAAGGCCGTCCCTCGCGCTTGATGAAGCCGCCGGGGAACTTGCCTGCGGCGTAAGTGTACTCTCGATAATCTACGGTGAGCGGGAAAAATCCCTGGCCCGGTTTGGGCTCCTCTGCCGCGCAAGCGGATACTAAAACAACAGTGTCCCCGGAGCGGATCACGACGGCGCCATTGGCCTGCTTCGCGATCTTACCTGTCTCCAGGGTAATTTTTTGACCATCCAGGTCAATCTCTACGGTATGTAGCATGCTGAAATTCCTTTTAATCCAGAGGGCGCTTAACGCCCATTCTGTTTCGATTAAGAGGAGACTTTGGAGTGATGATGCTTGGGGGAAACCGCCCACCGGGGCGGTTGGCCTGATAACCCGGGCGCCTAACGACGGATGCCCAGGCTGGAAATCAGGTTCTTGTACCTTTCCGGGTTACGGCTCTTCAGGTACTTCAGAAGGCGGCGCCGCCGCGCGACCATCGACAACAATCCCCGGCGGGAATGATGATCTTTGCGGTGCGTCTTGAAATGATCCTGGAGCTGCAAAATGCGCTGGCTCAGAATCGCGACCTGAACTTCTGGAGAACCGGTATCCGTCTTGTGAACTCGGTACGTGGTGATTACTTGCTTCTTGGAATCGGTTTCCAGGGCCATTCTCGAATCGATACTCCTCGTCTTAACTTAATCTCTTTTTTGTCTTTCATAGTCTAGCACAGATCGCGGGTCTCGTTACTGTCCAGAAAGGAAAGGGCCGCGGGTCCAGCTTCCATGTCTGGGCCCCGGCCCGATTCGAAAGGGGTCGGCCTACTGATAGGTGCTGTTGACCGATACGCCCGTGAAGCCGAACGTGACGCCGTAATCCAAGCCGGTCGCGGTGAACGTCCCAAAGCTGGCGGCATTTTCGACGCTCAACGACCCCGTTCCGGGCGGCAGGGTCAAAGTGACGTAGCTCGGGACCGTAAACGTTCCGGCACTTTGGTTCGCCAGACACGTGAAGTTTCCGCTGATCCCGGCGCTGAGGTCCAAGGAATCGCCCGAAATAATCACATAGGTTCCGGGACCGCCGCCGGTCCAGTCCACCGTCACGCCCTGCGTGCGAGTGATGGTGGCCGCGGCGCCCTGGTTGGTCCACTGGAGAATGGGATTCGGAAGAACGACCTTGGCGGTAAACGGTCCCACCTGAGATCCGCCCGATCCGGTAAACGTGAACGTGCCGCCGGTTGAGGGAATGGCGTTGGCGGGAAGCGACGCCTCATAAAGTCCGCTGAAGGTCGACCCGAGGGTAAGCTTCGGGACCGGATAAGTGCCCTCGGGCCCGGCCAGGCTGATGGTGCCGGCATCCAATCCCGTGGTAGTGACCGTTCCAACGCTGGTGCTCGAAACAACCTCGCTGACGTAACAGCTTCCAATGGAGTACGCCGTACCGCTGGACGTTGAGTAGGTTGCGCCCGTCCTTTGAGTGAAATCGGCCTCGGCGAAGTTGGTGGTCTGGGTGCCGGTTGCCGGCGGAATTGCCGGGCCGACAAGCTGGCCGACAAACACGCTGCCATCCGTCACAGTGCCTTGACCGCTCAGCGTGCTGATGGTTTCGCCCGTTGTCCCGAGCAGCGCGCTGGTGCATTGGCCGCCGCTGGCGCTGATGGGCAGCGATCCGAAGTTGGACGTCGTGGCATTGCTGCCGCTTCCCGTGACTCCCACCACGCCCACGTAGCAATCCGTCGGCGCATCCTCGGGAATCTGCACGTCGATCTGGTCGTAGCCGGGATAGCCGGAGGAACCGGAATACAGGACCTTGCCCGCGACGCCGCCGAAGTAGATCTGTAGCGGCGTGCTCACCGCGTGCGGAGAGCTGGTGAACGTTGTATCGCTGTCGGCCGTATCGGCGCCCAGTCCCGAGCCGTAGAAGACAATAATCTCGCCAGGCTTGGCCGAATTTGTGTAGTTGATCAGCGAGGCCGAGCCGTTGGGCAGCGCCAGCAGCAGGCCCGACCCGTTGCCGAAGTAGGTATTGATTCCAAGCGCATACGGCACCACCTGGAACTGGAACGAATTACTGGTTTGGTTGTTGTAACTGACGGTGATGCTCGCTGTGCCGGTTGGCGTGCCGGAAGGTAGCACGGCCGCAATCTGGCCCGGAGTGGCGTAATAGATGGCGGGCGTCACCGTGGTGCTCCCGACCGTCACCGATAGCGTCGCGCCTTCCCACGTCTTCGGAAGTCCCGGCGCCGCGCTTGAATTCAGCGAGACACTTGGTGGCGACTGCGACATCTTGCTGCCGAAAATTACCATAATGGTCCCCGGTGCGATGCCGCCATTGGGGAACCCGGCCGGGATGTAGCTATAGTTATTGACCACGCCGGTGATGGTGGGGCCGTTGGAAGTCGTTCCACCACCCGTGGACGAGGCGGTGTAGGTCTTGAACGTCACGCTGATGGAGCTGCTGGTGATGGAGTTCACTTCCATCTTCGAATAGTTCCCGCCGTTGGTCTTTACTAATATGAGGTCGCCGGCGGAGGGCGCAAAGGGGGAGGGCGAAAGCCCTGTCGCAATTGCCGAGATCGTGCTTTGCGTGATACTCGAATACAGGGACGATCCGTCCGGCAAATCCACAGCCGTGGCCGATCCCTGCGGGTTCAGATTCGTGCCGTCCCAAAGGAGGTCCCCGCTCGATGCAATCTGCCCCGTATCTAAGTCCAGAATGTTACCAGCCGACAAAGTCAGCGTGGTGTCGGCGAGGCCTGCGAAGGGCAGCGCCAGGAATGCCGCGGCTACGGCGCCGCGAAGAAACAGCATGGACATACGTCCTCCTCTTAGGTACGGCAACGTCTTTTATCTGTTATCGCTGTTGCGGGGGCGGAACAAAATAGGGCGAGACCTTAGAAGACCCTCCCCGAAATACCTAATCTCCCGTTACGGTTTCCTCGGCCAAACTGCCACTGGGGATCTCCTGATCCTTGTACTGCAGTTGATATAGCTTCCAATATATACCACGCAGTGCGAGCAGTTCCTGGTGCGTGCCCATCTCGCGCAGC
>JASHQT010000142.1 GCA_030039005.1 Bryobacteraceae bacterium | reverse complement strand
GGCGCTGCTGGCCTCGCGATTTGGCCTAAAGCTGCACTTCGAACAAAAAGAGCGCCCGGTGCTCGCAATGGTGCTGGCAAATCCCGGCAGGCCCGGCCCGAAGCTGATTCCGCATGAGCGGGGGCAATCGTGCGGCGAGAAACCGAACCCAGAGACCTATCCGAAAGAGTGCTACAGCTACTCCGCGATGCCCATCCAGGATGGCGTGATCCTCTTGGGTTCACGAGCGGCCTCAATGGATCTGATAGCAGACTTCTTGGGGGATGTGGGTGGGCGCAGTGGAGCGATTGGGCGTCGTGTCGTGGACCAGACCGGTCTGGCAGGGCTATGGGACTTTACGCTGGAGACCGCTTGGCCGGCTCAGACGCCTCCAACGCCTCCGCAGGATGCGGAACTCCCGGGGCCGACCATGCTGGAGGCCGTCCGGGAGCAGTGGGGAATCAAGCTGAAGCCCGCGCGGGCCGTCGTCTCGTTGCCCGTCGTGGATCATGTTGAGCGCCCCAGTGACAATTAAGCGCTAGCCCCTGAGCGCGTCACTGGCTGAGCTGATGTGCCGAGTCACAGGAATCATTCAGATTTTCTTCGGCCTGTCTCATCAACCCCCGATCCAAGCCATTGACCATCGAAGGCGACACCTGCACATTTGTTCTTACTCACTCGCCACCGCTGGTGTTGCGGTATGCCCGCTACTCTGGGATGGTGGCAAGCTAGCGGAACAGGTGTCCGGCCCACGCTGGACTGCCGGCCCCTCCGGTCGTTAAGAAATGAGCACCGCGCACCTGGCGTACGGCCACGACCGCCAACACACCACCCAATGTGTTACTCTGAAGCTTCGATTGGCATGCTCTCAATCAGTCCATTAGATCCTGATTCCGGCGTCCCTCGTTTCCGCCAACTCTATGACAAGATGAGGGAAATGATCGAATCTGGCATATTGCACCGCGGCGACCGCATCCCCGCCACTCGCGAATTGGCTGGTCAACTTGGACTGAATCGCACCACCGTCTCCGCCGCCTATTCATTGCTCGAATCCGAAGGCCTCATCGCCGGCCACGTGGGGCGGGGAAGCTTTGTCACCGGCCACGCCAAAGCGCTCGAACCCTCCGCACCCGCCGGATTCTCGCGCTCCCGCCCCTCGGAGTTGCTGTTCCCGCTGGAGGAATTCCGCAAAACCTGCGCCGAAGTCATCGCCGACCGCGAGATCGCCGCCGTTCTCCAACTTGGCTCGCCCGCCGGGTATCCGCCGCTGCGCCGCTACCTGCTCGAACAATCGCGCGTCCAAGAAGCCGCACGAGACGGCGTAGCCCGCGAATCCGACGACATCCTGATCACCAGCGGATGCCAGCAGGCTTTCGATCTGCTCCAGCGCGTGATCGGCGAGGGCACGGTCTTAATCGAAGATCCCGTCTACCTTGGCGTCCGCAAAGTCTTCGAGCGCTCGGGCGTACGAGTCGTCGGCGTCCCGGTCGGCGCTGACGGCATGGATCTCGAAGCTCTCGAAAGAATCGTTGCCCATGAAGGCCAACGTGACCGCCCGCGCCTGCTCTCGGTCACGCCCAATTTCCAAAACCCTACCGGCGCCACCATGCCGCTGGCCGCTCGCCAGTCGTTGCTCCGGATCGCGCAAGCCGCGGGCGTTACCATCATTGAAAACGACATTTACGGCCCGCTTTGTTACGAGGGCAATCCGCTCCCGTCCCTCAAGCAACTCGATGAAACCGGCGATACGATTCTTTTGCGCAGTTTTTCCAAGGTCGCTTTCCCCGGTCTGCGCGTCGGCTGGGTCATCGCGCGGCGTTTGATGATCGAAAAACTCACCGAAGCCAAGCAATGGAGCGATCTGCACACCGATCAGCTCTCGCAAGCGGTGCTGTTGCGCTTCGCCCAATCCGGACGCCTGGAGCGGCACCGTCAGCGCATGCTTGCGGCCGGCCGCGAACGCCTCGAAGCCGCGCTCGAAGCTTGCGAACAATACCTGCCGCCCGGCGCGAGGTTCACCCACCCGCGTGGCGGCATGAATCTGTGGATCGAATTGCCCGCGACGCTCGATGCCGCCGAGTTGCTCCCGCGCGCCGAGCGCGAAGGCGTCACCTATCTGCCCGGCCGCTATTTCGCCGTGTCGCGGCCGCAGCCGAACGCGCTGCGCATCAGCTTCGCCGGCCTGACGCCGCACGAAATCCGCACCGGCCTCGAAACTCTAGGCCGGATTTTTACCGAAGCGCTCAATTCGGTCCATCTCGTGCACTCATTCCCGGAGGCTGCCGCCTTAGTATGACGTGCCAATTCCCCAATCCCCAACCCCGGAGGCGACGGCTCCAGCCGGAGCCGATCCCCTCCCAGCCCAGGAGTTTAACTTATGTTGAATGACGAAAACTTCCGCCTCAAGGTAGGCCTCGCCGAAATGCTCAAGGGCGGCGTGATCATGGACGTCACCAACGCCGAACAAGCCGTGATCGCTGAAAAAGCCGGCGCCGCTGCCGTCATGGCGCTCGAGCGCGTCCCCGCCGACATCCGCAAAGAAGGCGGAGTCGCGCGCATGGCGCCCATTTCCAAAATCCGCGAGATCATGCACCAGGTCCACATCCCCGTG
>JASHQT010000141.1 GCA_030039005.1 Bryobacteraceae bacterium | reverse complement strand
TATTTGATGAGTGCGGAAAGCCTCGCCGCCGGCCACGCGTAGTATAGGGAGCCGCGCGCTAGCAAGCGGAATCAGCGCCAAGCTATGCTCGGATGGTATTTAGACGAGATCATCGTTTTCCTGCTCCGGACATTGTTCCGGATGGTTCGAGATTACAAAACGAGCATATGGCCGAGGGTCGAGGGAGAAATTCAAACTTCAGGTCCTTCAAGTTCCTTTTATCCGACCGCCGAAATTGCGTATACCTACTCCGTCAACGACGAGCGGCATTTCGGCATTCACAAGAGAGCCTTCTTCTTCCGTGATTCGGCCAAAGATTATGCGAAGCAGTTTATCCCGAAGTGGAAAATAACCGTGCGTTATAGGTCGAGTGATCCCGCCAAGTCCTTCGTGTCAGCGGCCGATCAGGTTCCACCGCCGGTTTGGGCAACCCGCTACCGCGAGTAATGAGCCGATAATTTAGTGCCCGCCCCCGCCTAACCCCAAACACGCGATGCCCACCAAGATCAGCCCCACCCCCGCCAGCTTCACCCGCGTGATCACTTCGTTGAAAAACAGCTTCGACCACACCAGCGTGCACACGTAACCCACCGAAACCAGCGGAAACAGCACCGAAAGCTCACCGACTGACATTCCCTTGACGAACAGCACCGACGAGACCATGTACGTCCCGATTCCCAACGCCAACCGCCAGTTGAACGCAAAGCTGCGCCAATCGCGGCTCAGCTCGTGCGCGCCCTGCTTCAAAAAGATCGCCCCCACCGATCCGATCAGTGAGCCCACCAATATCAGCACCATCGATGAAACCGGAGTCGTCATTTCGCGCCCCCTCCATAGCCCAGCACCGCCACTCCGCAAATGATAACGATCAGCCCCACGATCTTCAGCGGATTCATGCTCTCGTGAAACGCGATCACCGCCGTAATGGTCACCCACACGTAGCCCAGCGCGATCAGCGGATACAGAATCGACAGCTCGCCATGCCGCAGCGCGTAAACGAACAGCACCGTAAACACGCCGTACAGGCAGTAGCCGGCGAACAACTGCGGAATCGTGAAAATCCCGATCGCGGTCGCCAAGAGCCCGGCGTGCGCCAGCCGGTTGGCGCCCAGTTTGATCAGATACTGCCCGATCGCCACCAGCAGCGTGCAGGCCAGCACGATGATAATCGCCATCCGCCGCTTGGACGGATCTACCGCGTGGACTTCGGGTTCGCGCGTTGTGGTAGGGGTCAAAATGCCTCCAACTTCATAGATTCAGATCTCATAATAACAATCGGCCTGGACGTAGAATGAGATTATGGCGTCCGCGGCAGCAACGTTACCACCGTCGCCCGTGGACCGTTTCTTCGAGCTGTCCCTGCTCGGCCTGCTCGCCAGCGGCTTTCTCGCCGTGGCCGGGTCCGGCTATCTTGATGTCCCCACCATGGCCGTCACCGCTTCCGCCCTGCTCATCCGCGCTCTGATGGTCACCGGACTCATCCAGTTCGATCCACCGCCCATCGCCGTTACGCTTGCGACGCTCGCCTACATCGCCTTTTACCCCATCGATTATTTCTTTATTTCCCGATTTTTCATCCCGGCCGCGATTCACCTGGTCTTCTTCGTGGCCGTGGTGAAAATTCTCACCGGGCATAGCGATCGCGATTATTTATTCCTCAAGGTGATCGCGCTTCTGGAACTGCTCGCCGCTTGCATCGTCTCGCTGAGTTCCAACTTTTTCGTCTTTCTGCTGCTCTTCCTGGTCCTGGGCGTGGCCACCTTCACCAGCAGCGAAATCCGCCAGGCTCGCAAACGCGGCCTCACCCCGGCCCGAATCTCCGTCGCGGCGGTCACTGGCCGGTTGACCGGCGTCGTGCTGGCCGTTTCTCTCGCTATCCTCGCCATCACGGCCGGCCTGTTCTTCTTCCTGCCGCGCACCGCGCGCGTCGCCTTCCAGCACCTAGTCTCGCACCGCTATCATCTGGTCGGATTTTCCGATCACGTGACGCTCGGAGAGATCGGCGAAGTGAAGCAGGAAAGCATCACGGTGATGCACGTGAAAATGGATCACCCGGAAGACCGCGCGCTCTCTTTGAAATGGCGCGGCGCCGCGCTCGCCTCGTTCGATGGCCGCTCCTGGTTCAACCGTCCCGTTCCCGGCCACATTTTGCAGCCCGACGGCGCCAAGCTCCTGCGCCTGGATGATCAGTCGCTGCATCGTGACGGCCGCTACATTTCCTACGCTGTCTACCTGAACGATCTGGCGCAGGACGCCTTGTTCTTTGCCGGAACACCACAATATCTGCGCATCGATTCGCCCGTGATCCGCCGTCCCTACGGAAACTACAGCGTTCCGTTCAACGATTCCCGCACGGTGTCCTATCAGGTTTACAGCCTTCTGCAATCGCCGGAGTCGGCTCGCGAACCCGAACTGGTGGATCCCCTGCCGGCCGCCGAACGCGCCGCCTATCTCCAATTGCCGCGCCTGGACCCGCGCATTCCCGCGTTGGCCAAAGACGTGGTGGCCGGCGAAACCTTGGCCGGCGAAAAGGCCCGCACGCTCGAGAAATATCTCCGCACGCACTACGGCTACACGCTCGAGCTTCCGCAAACCGAACCCGAAGATCCGCTCGCGTTTTTCCTGTTCCATCGCAAAAAGGGCCACTGCGAGTATTTCGCTTCCGCCCTGGCCGTAATGTTGCGCGTCATCGGCATTCCCTCGCGCGTCGTCACCGGCTTCCAGAGCGGCGTTTACAATCCCATCAGCGAATCGCAACTGATCCGCAGTTCCGACGCTCACAGTTGGGTGGAAGCCTGGCTCCCCGCTCGCGGCTGGACCACGCTCGATCCGACTCCGCCTGATCCTAACGCCGCGCACCTCGCGCCGTGGACGCGCCTGAGCTTCTATCTCGATGCCGTCGACGTTTTCTGGCAGGACTGGGTTTTGAACTACGACCTGCAGCGCCAGCTTCAACTGGCCGCGCGCGTGGGCGAGTCCGGGCGCCGCTTCGGATGGAATTGGAGTATGGAGCCGCACTGGTGGGGCAGGCTGAAGTGGAGCGGCTGGCGTGATTTGTCGCTCGTGCTGCTCGGCGTGCTCGCGCTTGCGGGATTGGGCAAATTTCTCCAGCGCGATGGCTGGCGCTGGTGGAGCATGCGCCGCCGGATGCTCAAGGTCCAGCGCGGCGAAGCGCATCCCTCGGACGCGACCATTCTCTACGAACGCATGCTCAAGGCGCTGCGCCGCCGCGGCATCGAAAAACCGGCTTGGTTGACACCCTGCGAATTCGCGCGCGTGTTGCAGGAGCCCGAGCTTGCGCTGCTGGTAGAAGATTTCACCAGCGCCTACAATGAGCTGCGCTTCGGCGGAAATCAAGATGCCGCTGGACGCATCTTCGTCCTGCTCCAGCGCTTGGAAACGGCGCCCTAGGGCGCGAGCGGAATTTCCACCACCAGCGGCGTCGCCTGGACCGCGGCCCCGCCGAGCGCGCCCTGCGTTCTGGGCAAAAATTCCTGGACGGCAGGCCTCTGCGCTTGAACCACCGGAGCCTGAAGCACCACCAGCCGCAGCTTCGCTCCGGCTTCGCGAATCTCGATCGGCTCCGCCGGAATCTGAATCGGCACGTTCGGTGCGATGCGCGCCGCAACTTCGCCGGCTGGATACACGCGTGTGGAGTTCCCCGCGGTGTCCACTTCATACAGCGCCAGGTACCCCGCGATGCCGGTCGTCACCTGCACACGAATCGCGCGGCCCTCGGGGCCGCTGCGCAGAACCGCGTACTGCACCAACGGGCCTTGGTATAGGGGAACGCCGCTTCGAGGTCCTTCCGCGAACTGCTGCCGGACGCTTGCGGGAATCGCCGGCGGACCCGGAGCGCGCAACGCGGCCAGCGCGGACACCAGCGCCCTGGGCCGCGCCTGCGGAGCGCCGCCCACCCCGGCGGATGCCGCATTCGCCGGCGACGGCTCAGCCTGCGGCGGCTCCGGATTTGGCCGCTCGACACGTACCGCACGCTTTGGCTTGCGCGCCTTGAGAGCCGCGACCGGAGCGCTCGCAATCGGAGCAGGAGATACAGGCGCCGTCGGCGCCGGTGCAGGCTTCTGCGGTTCGTTGCTTACCTCATTCGTTGCCACCAACCGCGGCGCACCCGCCCGGTTCATCATCACGATCAGCACCACCGCCAGCACCGCCGGGATCGCCACGCCGAGCAGCCAGCGCCGCGGGTGAAACTGCCGCCGCCGCGGCTGCATCGCCGTCCGAACCCGCGCGCGCGTCACCGGATCGTCCAGCAATTCCTTCAACGCGTCTTCGTTCGCCAGAGTGTTGAACAGCTCCTGATCCTCCAGCGCCGCTTGAAACAGCATCCGCCGCTCGTCGGGTGTGAGCCCATCCGTCGCGTAACCTCCCAGCAGTCTGCGGATCTCGTCCTGCGTCATTTCTCGTCCCGTTCCCGCAGCGCCTCGGCAAGCTGCTGCCGGCAGCGAAAATCCCAGGTGTAAACCGTGTTGAGCGATCCCGCGCCCAAAATCGCCTGAATCTCGGCGAAGCTTTTCCCCTCCAGTTTCAACGCGAGCAGCTGGCGGCATCGTTCGCCCAACTGCCCGATCGCCGCGATCAATCGCTCTCGCGCCTCGCGCTGCTCGAGCGCACTGAGCGCATCGGAATGCCTGTCCGGCACCTGGATCTCATCCGGGGAAACTTGCGTGAACTCGCCGTGTCTGCGAGCCTTCCGCGCATACGCCAGCATTTTGAATCGCACGATTTTGAGCGCCAGCGGAAGCAGGTCTTCCAAGCGGTCAAGTTCCCCGTACTTCTCGTGCAGCAGGATCAGGACTTCCTGCGCCAGATCCTCGGCCGCATCCCTCTGCATTCTAGATGCCGCGAACCCGACGATCCTTTCGCGCAGCTTGGCGAGGATCTCCTCGCGCGCAGCCGAAACCTGTTGCTGGCTCTTGATTGGCCGGCTCTCAATGGGCGGTGACGCCATTAATTTCGATTTCCGCCCAAAGGATACTGCTTCCCAGGGCCGCGAGACAAGTCAGCGCCTTTTCAGAATATATTGCACCTCGCAAAGCGATCAGCTGCACCGAAACGGTAGAGCCGCGGTACTCGAACGACGAATGGCTTATGGAAGCTCCTTTTTGTCGCAATGGCTCTGTCTCAACCATGGGACAGATTGTCCTTGGAGAACCTCTTGCCGGCATCGGCCTCCCGATATATCAAAGGCTTGCGCGATTTCGCCGGTTGGAGCGCGGGATGCATATAGTGCGGACACAGGAGGAGATTGCACTCGTATGGCGAGCCCGTCAAATAGAGACAATGCAGAGCTGCAAAGTGCGGTTTGGGGATTTCTGACTCGAAAGGTTGCGCTCTGGTTCTTGGCGATTTTGGTACTATCGGCGCAATTGCGCGCGGGCACCAAACTTGCCGCGGAGCTGGAAGGCTTGGATTCTGGCGCGGTGGTTGACGTCATCGTTCAGTATCGCGACACACCGAGCGAAACCGATCACGCGCGGGTTGTGCAACTGGGCGGAACGTTTCATCGCGACCTCGAGATAATCAAGGGCGCTCATTATACGGTTCCAGCGTCCGCACTGGAAACTCTGGCGAACGACCCAGCGGTGGAGTCGGTGCATCGCGATCATAAGATCAAAGCCTCAACCACCACCATCAACACCATCGATTATGGATGGATGGGCGTGCTGGGGCTGAGTTCGCCGTCGGCGAAAGCGGCCTATAACGGCGCCGGTATCGGCGTCGCGGTGATCGATTCGGGGATCAGTCCGAAAATCGACCTGGATGGCGCCTGGGGGGGAAATAGTCGCATCGTTTACAACCAAACCTTTGTTCCCGGCGATTCACTCACCACGGATGAGTATGGCCACGGCACGCATGTCGCGGGTCTCGTCGCCGGTGATGGCGCGATGTCGAGCGGCTGGGGATCTACTTACACCATTCGCGGAATCGCACCCAATGCGAATCTGATCAATTTGAAAGTGCTGAACGCCAGTGGCGAGGGAACAGACAGCTCCGTGATTGCCGCTCTCCAGCAGGCTATATCCCTGCAGAATCAGTACAACATTCAGGTCGTCAATCTGTCCCTGGGACGCCCGATCACGGAATCCTACACCGTCGATCCGTTGTGCCAGGCGGTGCAACAGGCTTGGCAATCGGGTCTCGTGGTGGTGGTTGCGGCCGGCAATGACGGGCGCGACAATTCGCAAGGCACGCTTGGCTATGGAACTATCACGGCGCCCGGCAATAGCCCTTACGCCATCACAGTGGGCGCAATGAATACGGTCGGCACATTAACGCGCTCCGATGACAAGATGACCAGCTATAGCTCCAAAGGACCGACGCTTCTGGACCATGTTGTCAAGCCCGACTTGGTGGCGCCGGGTAACCGCATCATGTCTCTGAGAGTGGCCGGCAGCACGCTCGATCAGTTGTATCCGGAGAACGACATCTCGCCGTCGCTTTATTCGATGTTCCCGATCTCCGGATTCTTTTCGTATTACTTTGAGCTCAGCGGCACCAGCATGGCGACCCCGATGGTGAGTGGCAGCGCGGCGCTTCTGCTGCAGCAGAATCCGAACCTCACGCCCGATCAAGTGAAGGCGATCCTGATGTTGACGGCCGACAAGAACTTCCCGGCAGCGATTTGCCCCAGCGGAACGACCTGCCCCACATCCGCCACAGAGTACACCACGGCAACCGATCCGGTTACTGGCATCGTCTACACCACTTACTACGACGTCTTCACTGTCGGTGCGGGCTATCTCGACGCCGCCGCGGCCCTCAATAACGCCAATGTCCCGCCTGCCAATGCATCTGCTCTTTCACCCAACATCTCTTACAATTCCGCGACCGGCGCGTTGACACTGGTGAGCGGCAGCAGCATTCTTTGGGGAACGAATTCCCTCTTCTCGACGAGCCTGGTATGGGGTACCAACGTGCTCTCCGGCAATAGCATCCTCTGGGGAACCTCCATTCTGTGGGGCACCTCCGCGCCACAGGACCTGAGCACCATCCTGGGCAGCAGCATCCTCTGGGGCAGCGGAACAGCGGCCGCCGAATCGTCGACGCTGGCCGTTAACGGAGACCAGTAAACCTGAAAGCCTCACCATTTTGCCGCCGTGATCCCCGGCCCCCGCGCCGGGCGAGATCACGGCGGTGTTGCTTTGGGTTCACATATCCCGGGCGGAGCGCCGGTCACTTGAGGGCCAATTCAGGAGGGTTCAGGTCCGCGGCCGTCAGACTCCGGGTCTCTTCCGGTCTGGACTTGCGATCCCGCTTCATCTTGTACATGCGGCGGTCCGCGTGCGTCAGCAGTGCCTCGGCGTCTTCGCCATCTTGAGGGTACTTGGCATCCCCGACGCTCACCGACAGGGTGTCGGCGCCGCAGACCAGATAGCCTACATGAGCCGCAACGCGCTCCAGCCAGTCCACAATCCGAACTTGCGCAGTCGGCTCGAGACCCGGGAGCACCAGAACGAATTCGTCTCCACCCATACGGGCCACGCAATCCGATTCACGCAGATCGCCACGCACCTTGCGGGCGAACTCCTGCAGCACGCGATTGCCTTCCAAGTGGCCATAGCGGTCGTTGACCTGCTTGAACCCGTCCAGATCGCAGACCAAAACCGTCAGGGACTCCTGTGTCCGCGCACAGCGCGACAACAACGCGTCCAGGGCAATAAAGAGCGATCTTGCGTTCGGCAGGCCGGTCAGGAAGTCTGTAGTAGCGGTATTTTCGAGCTGGCTGTACTTGAGCGCGTTTTCGAGCGAAAGCCCGACCTTGCTGCTGATCGCGAGCAAAATGCGCAAGTTGTCGCGCGAAAATGCATCCGCGCCCAGCCGGTACACCGTTAGAACGCCCGCCACGTCGTTGACGCCCTCCAGCGGCACCGACAAGGCCGAGCGCAGCGTGCTGAACTTATTGGGATCGCCCAGGAAGCCGGGCTCAACGGACGGATTCCCATTGATGATGGGTTTCCGATTCTCCGCTACCCAGCCGGACAAACCCTCCCCGATGGGAATTTCGAGCGACGCGAACAGCGTGCGATCCGTGCCCGAGACGTAGACGGGCAGCAAACGATTTTCGCGGCACTCGTAAATCGCGATCGCGTCGTAGGGGACAATCGCCCGCAGACGCTCCGACAGCAGCGAGAGCGTCTCGTTGAGACTCAGCGAATTGCCCAGTCCCTGCGCCAGTTCAAACAATGCTTGAGCTTCTTGCCGGGCCTCTGCGATCTGAGCCAGGAAAGACGCTTCCGGCCTGGGGAGCGGACTGGACTCCTCCGCCTCCTCAAAACCGCTGGCGGGCGCCAGCCCGCGCTCGACCTTTACATCGGTCGGCAGTTTCCGGCGGATGGAAGGATGGGCCTTGGCCATTCGTTCCAAATCGTGGCAGCGCCGATCGAGAACCTCCACTACTTTCGGATCATAGGCCTTGCCCGACTCGCTCGCCACTACCGCCATCGCTTGGTCGAGCGGCAGCGCCCGCCGGTATTGACGGTCCGAAGCCAAGGCATCCAGGCAGTCTACCGCCGAAAGGATTCGGGCGCCGAGGGGAATCTCTTCGCCCTTTAGGCCCTGCGGGTATCCGGAACCGTCCCACTTCTCATGGTGCGACCGCACGATCGGTACCACCGGATACGGGAATTCCACTTCTTCCAGGATTTCGGCGCCGACCGACGGATGAATCTTCATCTTTTCGAACTCCTCAGCCGTCAGTTTGCCGGGCTTGGAAATAATATGTTCGGGAACCGCCAGCTTGCCGATGTCGTGCAGCAAGGCAGCCGCCCGAAGCGCCTCGATCTCGTCCGCGTTCAGATTTAGCTCTTTGGCGATCTCAAGGGCGTAAACTTGCACCCGCTGGAGGTGGTTGCGCGTGGTCGCGTCCTTGGCTTCAATGGCCAGCGCCAGCGCCTGAATGGTACGATGCTGCAGCTTATTAACCTCTTCAACGTGCTTCTTTTCGGCCTCCAATCGATCCAGATAGGACCGATAGGATCGATACATAAGGTAAAACACTGGCAGAACGAGGAAGGAAATCTGCCAACCCATGATGCCGTTGACCCAATGCAGCAGACAGACGATGGTAGCGCCCACTAGGTAATAAGGCAGGAACCAGAAGTAGCATTCTTTCCACACCGTGGCGAGCCGTTTTTGCTCGCTCAGCGCCACGATAGAGGCGACTGGCAAGGTGTTGCTCAGGAAGTAGAAGGCCGCCGCCATCGGCAGCAGCACGATGGCGTTCGCCCCCGAACTGATGTACCTAGCCAGTGGCGAATGATACAAGGCGTGAGACATGAAAACGGCGGTGGCCACGCAGGACAAGCTGAATGCGACGTGAATCAAGCGGGGGCGCGCCCGGGTTTTCCACAGTGACTGCATCAGGGCTCCGGCGCAGGCAATCAGCATCGTTTCGCCCAGGTTTAATTCCGCCAGGCCGAGAAGAATAAACAGAAAATTAACCGATAAGGTTCCGGCGATTCCCGGGAGGGAGACCTTCAAGCCTGAAGATACTAGACATAAGACGAGGTACCAGATCAGCCGTGCCAGAGAGTCGGTGTGGGCGGCCATGAGGCCGTGAATCCCGGAAGCGACGCCCAGCGTCAGCGTGGCCGTGACATAAATTCTTGCGGGAATAGACAGGCGCGCTCGCGTGGAATTGTCATCGCCCATAAATACCCCGTCTCGCCTCGCTGCTTACACGAAGGGTTAGCCAGCTTAAGTGCTTGGTCTTATAGCTATCGGCTTGGGTGCGGATACACTTTATGGGGTATCGTCGGCCAGCCGCTCGGGGACCCCGCCGTCGCCCCGGGCAACCGATCCGCCAGTCCTCGGTCCCGCCTGGCCCTTGCTCCGCTTCGGCCATCCGGCAATAAAGTCCCTTGGCTTCTCGTCGTACCTTGCAGTTCCGCGTCACCTGAAGTAGGTAGGCAATATCGTGTAAACTTGGCGGCCAGGGAGGTGTTGATGAGACGCTTATTGACCGGAATTGGGCCAGCGCTCCTGCTGGTGATGCCGGCCGTTGCCAATGCGCAGATTCTGGTTGCCGGGGAGGGTCCGGTGGTGTACGGACACCACCATCTGAACACCACGAACATGGATGCGCAGAAGAAGTTCTACGCCGACACGCTGGGCGGCAGTGTGGTCAAATTTGGTTCCGGTGACCGGCAGCAGGAGATCATCAAATTCCCGAATGTTCTGATCTTTTTCCGTCCGATGCAGGCGCCGACCGGCGGCTCCATCGGCACGACAGTGAATCACATCGGCTTCTCCGTTCCCGATCTCAAGCCTGTGGTCGCGAAAATCAAGGCGAACGGCTTCAAAATGATCACCGCGGATTCGGTGGCCGCGAACGTGAAGGTGACCGATGACATCGCGGCCGCCAGTCCCACCACCAACATCGCGTTTGCGCTCGCTCCCGAGGATGTCAAAGTGGAGCTCGTCGAAGTGAAAACGCAGAAAGCACCGATTCAGCTTCATCACATTCACTTCTTCGGCCAGATGAATACCGAGATGCAGGCCTGGTACGCCAAGACCTTCGGCGCCAAGATGCTGCCGTCCAATCCGGGGGCTGCGTTCGTGCAGGATCAACTGCCCGGCGTTTTCCTGAACTTCAGCCCGTCGCCAACGCCAACCGTCGGTACCACCGGCCGGGCGATCGATCATATCGGCTTCGAGGTTAAAGACCTCGAGGCGTTCACCAAAAAGCTCGAAGCCCAAGGCATCAAACTGGATGTCCCCTACAGGAAGGTCCCGCAGCTTGGCCTGGCGATCGCGTTCATCAAGGATCCCTGGGGAACAAATATCGAACTGACTGAAGGACTCGTCAACATCCAATGAGATCCACTACTTTCGCTCTAGCGGCGCTGGCTTGCGCACCGCTCCCTGTTTTCGCGCAACTCGTGAGTCATCCCGACGCACCGGTCCGCATCGGACATTATCACCTCAATGTCTCGAGCGTCGAGGCCCATAAGAAGTTTTGGGTCGACACGCTCGGCGGCAAAGCGATCAAGTTCGGCGATATCGATGTCATCGAATTTCCCGATGCGTTCATTTTTCTGCGCGTGCGGAAGCCCACCGGCCCCAGCCGCGGCACCGCCTTCGATCACATCGGATTCGCGGTTCCCGACGTACCGGCGATGGCGACTAAGCTGGCGGCCGCGGGATATCAGGAAACCACCGGACGCGAGCCGAAGCCGGGTGCGCCGCTGGCGGCGGCATCGGGCACGTCGGCGGTGTATGGACGGTTTGCGTATTTTCTCGGTCCTGACGGGGTGAAAATCGAACTCGTGACCAGTGCTCAAAAGGACGCGCCGCCGATTGTGGCCCATCATATCCACTTCATCAACAAGCAATATGTCGAGATGGAACAATGGTACGCGACGGCCTTCAACGCGACTCTCGGCCCGAACAAAACCGACTTTTACATCGGCGCCCAGTTGCCGGGCGTCGGATACAGCCTCAACTTTTTCCGCTGGGAAGGCGACCAATCCATCACGCACGTGCCCACCGCCGGCCGCGTTGTCGATCACGTGGGATTTGAAGTGAAGAACCTGGAGGCATTCTCGAAGGAACTCGAAGCCAAGGGCATAAAGCTTACGCGGCCTTACCGGAAGAGAGACCCAGCCATGAACAACATCTCCACGGCCATGATCGTGGACCCGTGGGGAGTCTCCATCGAATTGACCGAGGGCCTTGATAAGATCCAGTGACCATTTCAGGCCAGCAATTCGCCAACAATGCGTTCCACGTGAATCGCGGTGGTGTCGAGAAGCTCAAGATCCGAGGGCGGCGAGTCGCGCAATAACAGGGGAAGCTCCGTACCCGCGAGAACTAACGCTTCGATGCCGTCCTCGTTCTTCATCCTTTGCGCAATGTTCAGGAGCTCCGTCCTGGTTTCCGGCAGGAACCGGTTGTTCAGCAGCTCACCGATATACTTCCGATGAATGAACTCCATCTCTGACTCTGCTGGCCGGACTAAAGTCATCCCTTGCCGCTGGAATTCCTCCGGGTAAAAGCCCGCCCGCATCGTAAAGCCGGTTCCAAACAGGCCGAACCTCTTCAGGCCGAGAGCCTTTGCATGCTGCGACGTGGCGCGCACGATGCTGATAAGAGGGATGGCTGACCGCCGCTGGACCTCGTCGAACACCAGATGCGGTGTGTTCGCTGCGATGAAACCGAAATCCGCTCCCGCTCGTGCCAGCGCCTCCACGCCCGCCGCAAGATAGTCCGCCGCTTCGCCCAGCCGGCCATCGTTAATAAGCGCGAGGCCTTTATCGACGTCCAGGCTATCGACGATCAACCGGGGATAGCCCGCATCGGGCTTCCTGGCGCGATAGCGCGCGATGATGGTGCGGTAGTAGTCAATGGTGGATTCAGGCCCAAGGCCGCCAATCATCCCCGCGGTTCGCATCTGCAATCTCGGATTCGATTATAGATGGCCGGCCCCTGTGATACACTCAAGCCATCCGGCAGTAACATCCTGTGCTTTCTCGTCGTACCCTTTTCAAGGGCGCTGTGGCCGCTGTCGCCGCGCCCATACTCCAGCGAGGACGCTTCTGCCTCTTCGCCCAATCCGAAACCGAATTTGCCACCGCCGCGCTTGATCTCGTCCAGCGCTCCACCGTCATCGACATGCTCGGCCTGTTGACGCTCAACTACGCCAAGCTGTCTTCCTGGGAAACGCAGCCGGCGAGCTTCACACAGCACGATCTGGAAAAGCTGCGGCGATCCGGCATCACGATCTTCCACCCGGCCGTCGGCTTCACCGGCGCCGATGCCTACGACTCCTCCCTGCGCGACATCGACGGCTGGAACGATTTCCTCGCCGCGCACCCCGACGACTTCCTGCGCATCGATTGCGCGGAAGATCTCGGCCGCGTGAAAGGCAGCGGCCGGCTCGGCATCCTGATCGGCCAGCAGAATTCGCTGCACTTCCGCACCGTCGATGACGTCGACCGCTTCTACGCGCTCGGCCAGCGCGTCTCCCAGCTCACCTACGACGACAACCGGCTCGGCGGAGGGTCCACCGATCCTCGCGACATCGGACTCACTTCGTACGGCGCCGAAATCGTGGATCGCATGAACCGCATCGGCATGGCCGTGGATATTTCGCATTGCAGTGACCGCACCACGCTCGATGCCATCGCCGCTTCGCGCAAGCCCGTCCTGGTGACGCACTCCAATTGCCGCGCACTCGTGCCCGGATGCGCCCGCTGCAAGACCGATGAAGCCATCCGCGCCCTGGCAGCCAAGGGCGGCGTCATGGGCATCACCATGGTGCGCGACTTCGTCCAGGCCTCCGGCCCCGCCACGCTCGACGACGTTCTCAATCACATCGATCACGTCGCCTCGCTCGTCGGCGTCGAGCACGTGGGCCTCGGAACCGACGTGGATCTCACCGGCCGCGACACGCACATTTATCCTAAGAAACGTTTCGATCTCGACGGCGTCGATTATTCGCAGAAAATCTTCGATCTCACCGATGGCCTGCTGCGCCGCAATTATTCGCACGCCAATATCGAGCTGATCCTGGGCGGCAATTTCGAGCGCGCGCTGGCCGCCATCTGGACCCCAGAACCGGCCCCACGCCCGCCTGAAACGAAAACCTAGCGGCATCCTCTACGACAAGCCCGTTACAATATCTAGTAGGCGTTAAGCCGGCATCCCGCATGAAATTGTCCATATCCCGCATTGCTGTTCTCGCGTTGTGCCCCGCATTGTGTTCATTGCCGCTCGCGGCGCAGTCCCTCAAGGATTTTGAAAAACGCATCACCGAGTTCACCCTCGCCAACGGCCTGCACTTCATTGTTTTTGAGCGCCATGAAGCGCCCGTGGTCTCGTTCCACTCCTATGTCAACGCCGGTTCGGTGGACGACCCCGGTGGCGAAACCGGCATCGCCCACATGTTTGAGCACATGGCTTTCAAAGGCACGCAGACCATCGGCACCAGGAATTACCCGCTCGAAAAGCAAGCCATGGACCAGGTGGAGCAC
>JASHQT010000140.1 GCA_030039005.1 Bryobacteraceae bacterium | reverse complement strand
GGAACCACTTCAGATCGCCGCTTCATCGCCGCTGGATTCAGCTACAGCTACCGCTGCTGGATCTGGCCCGGCGTGTCCTTCGCTTACACGGGCGAACTTATGCCGGCCACGATTCTTTTGCTGCCCGCGCAGTATCTGCCCGAATTCGTCCCCAGCCACGCGGTGTACGGATTCGCTGTCACGCCGCTCGGCTTTACGGCGGACTTCGGACGGCGCCACAAAGTCTATCCATTCCTGGAAACCGATGAAGGCATCATCGCATCGAGCGAACCGATTCCCATCAATGTACCCGGCGCCACGGGGCTGAACTTTCTGATCGATCTGGGCGGCGGTGTACGGATTAAAACCGGCGAGCGTCATACCATAAGCCTTGGCTACAAATTTCTTCATATCTCGAACGGCTTCACCAGCGCGGTTAACCCCGGTGTGGACAACAACGTGTTCTATGCCGGTTTCTCCTTCCTGCGATAGCGTGACGGCGTGAATCTGACTGCGTGGACATGACTCGATGGAAGTGAGCGCTGCAACGAAACGCCTGCTGCCCTGGCTGGTGGCGGTAGCGTTCTTCATGGAGTCGCTCGATACCACCATTCTGAACACTGCGGTGCCCACCATCGCGGACGCGCTGAAAGTGGCGCCGCTCAGCATGAAAGCGGTGCTCTCCAGCTACACGCTGAGCCTGGCTGTATTCATTCCCATCAGCGGCTGGATGGCGGACCGCTTCGGAACGCGCCGCGTCTTCGCCTCCGCCATCGGCATTTTCTCTCTGGGATCGCTGCTCTGCGGCCTGTCGAACAACATTCACGTGCTGGTGGCCGACCGCGTGCTGCAAGGCTGCGGAGGCGCCATGATGGTGCCCGTTGGACGCCTCACCATCGTGCGGACATTCGCCAAATCCGAGCTGATCCGTGCCATGAGTTTCGTCGCGATCCCGGGCTTGGTGGGGCCCATGCTCGGACCGATTGCCGGCGGCTTGATCGTCGGCTACTTTCACTGGCGCCTGATTTTCTTCCTGAATATTCCGATCGGCCTGATCGGGCTCATACTCGTCCATTTCCATTTGCCGGATTATCGCGAGAAATCGAATCCGCTCGATTTGCTCGGTCTCATCCTGTTCGGCTCCGGCATCGCGCTGCTGTCCTACGTGCTCGAGGTGTTCGGCGAGCATTCGCTCAGCGTGCGGGAAGTTCTGGGGCTGCTGGTGATTTCGATCGCGCTGCTCGCCGGCTACGGCCTGCACGCCTCGAAGACCGAGTTTCCGTTGCTGGATCTGATCCTGTTTCGCATACGAACCTTTCGTTCGGCGGTGAGCGGAAGTTTCTTCACACGCATCGGCCTGGGCGGGATCCCGTTTATTCTTCCGCTGCTCTATCAGGTAGGCATGGGCTTCACGCCGATTCAATCGGGCTTGCTGATTATGCCGCAAGCCATCGCGGCCATGAGCTTGAAGATGACCATGCCGCGCATCATCGCGCGCCTGGGCTATCGCGCGGTATTAATCTCCAACACGCTGATCCTGGCCGTGCTCATTGCGCTTTTTGCGACCATCGGGATCGGAACGCCGCTCTGGCACATCATCGCGCTCGCGTTTTGCTACGGGTTCTTCAGCTCGCTGCAATACACGAGCATGAACACGCTGGTGTATTCCGACGTTCCCCTCACCCAAACCAGCGGAGCCAGTTCCATCGCCAGCACCATGCAACAGATGTCCATGAGCTTTGGAGTCGCGGTGGCATCGCTGCTGGCGGCCGTTTTCATCCCCACGCACTTGCGCACGACGCCGCACGAGATGATCCATGGCATTCACTACGGTCTGTTGATCCTGGCCGCCATGACGATGCTGTCCACCAGCGTCTTCTCCGAGCTGCGCGGCACGGACGGCGAGACCACCAGCCGGCACAGGGTTTTGGAACACGCTGAGTGATGGTGGACGCAATTAGCGTAAATCGCGCAGCGTGCGGAGATCGCTCAAATCGCGGGCCAGTTCGTCGCGATCGCGCGATTCCAGCGTGTTGTTTCTCACGACGTCCTTCAGGTTATTGATTGCATCGTCCAGCTTGCCTTTATCGAAATGGTCGTGACGCAAGTCGCGGTCGAACTCCGAGAGATGATGTTGCACGTTTTCGTAGCGCACGCGCTCCTTTTCGTTGTTGCGCGTGAAATCCTCGGCGCGCGCCAGGTCGTTTTGCACCCGCTCCACCAGGTCACGGGCGCGGTCGAAATCCTGCGCCTGCAGAGTCCAACCCACGCCGGTGAGTGCAAATAGCAGCACGGCGCCGGCCACGGAGACTTTACGGGATATGATACCGAGCATCCTCATTTCCTCCGTCTGTTGGACTCCTCCACACGCGTAACTGTTGCATGGCTGGGGCTAATTCCCTTGTTTTCCAGGCGCGGCGAGCGTCGGCTAACCTGGGAGAGTGCTGAAACATATTTCCCTCCTTTGTGTTAGTACCGCCGTGGCTTTTGCGGAGGTGCACCCTCTCACGTTGCGCCAAGCCGTGGATCTCGCCTTAAAACAGAACCCCGATCTGGTGCTGTCCCGCCTGGACCAGCAAAAGGCGCAGCAGGCCATTCGCGTGGCCAAGGACCCGTTCGTCCCCAAAGTCTACGCCGGCAGCGGACTGGCCAAACCGTGGGGCTATCCGCTCAGCATCGACGGCGCGGCGCCTTCCATCATTCAAACCCGCACCGATATGGCGCTGTTCAACCGGCCCAAGACGTACGAACTGGCTCGTGTGCGCGAAGTGGCCCGCGGCTCCGAGATCGATACGGCGTCCAAGGGCGATCAGGTTGTGTATCAGACCGCTACGCTGTTCCTGGATGCGCAAGAGATGGCCCGTAGCAAGCGATCTCTCCAGCTCGAAGTCGAAAATCTTCAGCGGGTGAGCGGCGCGGTGAGCGCGCAGGTCCAGGAAGGCCGTGAGCTTCCTATCGAGAACAAGCGCGTCGCGGTGGATCTGGCGCGCGCGAGCGAACGGCTCCTGGGCCTCGGCGACGATCTCGATTACGCGGAAGCCTCGCTGGCCGTGGTCTTAGGCTATCCCGCCGCCGACCGCGTCGAGCCCGCCGCCGAAGAGCGCGCAGCCTTCGAAGTTCCTGAGAGC
The DNA here is from genome assembly GCA_030039005.1 of Bryobacteraceae bacterium. The sequence goes on along the minus strand of JASHQT010000140.1, from coordinate 10,007 downwards.
GAACAGGGAGCCGTAGAACAGGCCCTCGAAAACAACAAGGATATTCGCAAGCTGGAGTCGCAGCTTCAGGCCAAGGGCTTCGAGGTGAAAGAGTATCATGCGGCGCGCTTGCCAAGCGTCGACCTGGTGGCGCAGTACGCGTTGTTTACGAAAAGCGACTACGAATATTTCTTCACGCGCTTCCAGCGCAACAACGGCGAGCTGGGCGTCGGCATCCAGATCCCCCTGTTGGTTGGGTCGGCCTCGAAAGGCCTCGCGACCCAGGCGCAGATCGACATTCAGGAGTTGCGGACCGAGATGAATCAGCTGCGCAACCGCATCCAGCTCGACACGCAAAAGAGCTACCAGAATTTGCAGAAGGCCAGATCCGCGGAGGAAGTGGCGCGCCTGGACCTGGATTATACTCGCGACCAGGTTTCGGTTCTCCTGGCCCAACTCGGCGAAGGCCGAGCTACCGAGCAGCAGGTGGACAATGCACGCCTCGCCGAACAGGAGAAATGGATCACGTTCTACGATGCGCAGCACGCGGTGGAGAACGCGCGCCTGGATCTGCTGCGCCAAACCGGAGCTCTGATGGCTGCCCTTAAATAAGGCAATGACGTGACGCGCCGCGGTGATGCGGCGGCCCTCCGGCGGTTTGCTATCATCGGACTCGATTGGCCAACCAACCCAGCGGTATCTGGCGGCACGTTCCTTACGTCTTGCCGTTCGCCGTTTTTCTTGGATTTCTGGCGCTGCAGAAGTACTTTCCTCTTCCCGCAGGCGCCGAATTCATCGTGCGCGACCTACTGATGGCCGGCGTACTCATCGGCTTCTCGCGCCAGGTAATCCACCTCAAGCCGTCGCGGCCGGTCGAAACCGTGATTCTCGGTGTCGCGGTTTTCATCATCTGGGTGGGACCGGATGTTCTGTTCCCGCATTATCGCGAGCACTGGCTGTTTCAGAACTCGATTCTGGGCCAGCTCGCCGTGGCGATTCCGGGAAGCGTGCTCTTACAACCTTGGGTGCTCTGGCCGCGCATTCTGCAAGCGGTGATTTTCGTTCCCATTCTCGAAGAGCTGTTCTGGCGCGCGTGGCTGATGCGCTGGCTGATTTCGCCGCAATTTGAGAAGATCCCGCTGGGCGCGTACCAGGCCAGCGCGTTTTGGATTGTGGCGGTGCTGTTCGCCTCCGAACATGGCCCGTACTGGGACGTCGGCCTGATCGCCGGCGTCGCCTACAACTGGTGGATGATTCGCACGCGCAGCCTGGCCGATTGCATCCTCGCGCACGCGGTGACCAATGGCTGTTTGTGCTGGTACGTCGTGGCGACGCATCGCTGGGTGTATTGGCAATAAGTGGCTTACTCGTCGCGCAGCAGCGTCAATGGGTCGAGCGCTAGCGCGCGCCGCGCGGGAATCCAAGTGGCCGCGAGCCCGAGCGCCGCCATAATCAGCACCACGCCGGCTAACACCAGCGGATCGCGCGAAGTGGCCTGATACACGATCGCCGCCAGCACCCGGCTGGCCAGGATGCCTAAGACGAGCCCCGCCGCCGAGCCGAACGCCAGCAACTTGAATGCGCGTCCCAGCGCGGCCTGGAGCACTTCGTTGCGCTGCGCCCCTAGAGCCATGCGAATCCCCAGCTCTTTCAGCCGCCTGCTGACGGAGTAAGCGGCCATCCCAAAGATCCCTGTGATCGAGAGCATGGCGCCCATCAGGCCCAGCACGCCCAGTGCAACCGTGGCGACGCGCGAGGGAAACAGCGCTACCTGCAGCAGGGTGTTCCAGGTCTGGATATCCACCGACAGCCCGGGATCAAGCTCGCGGATCTTCGTTCGCATGGCCGCGGCAAGCTCATGCGCATCGCGAGTGGAGCGCACGATCACATAGGCCTGGCTGGCGGGAGATTGCAGGAAAGGCGTGAATATCGCGGGCTGAGGATCTTCGGTGACGCTCAGATATTTTCCATCTTCCACGACACCCACGATGGTGACGCGCGTTCCGTCCTGCAGCTTAAAATGTCCGCCGACGGCATTGACCGCCGATCCGAAAAACTGCGCCGCAAATTCCCGATTCACGACAGCCACCTGCGTCGCGTTCTTGTCGTCGTGCCAGCTAAAGTCCCGGCCAGCGATCAAGGCCGTATGCGCGGCCTGAAGGTATCCTGGCGAGACTTCATAGTGGTATGGCATAGCGATGGCGTTGGATGGCCGCAGATCGGTGGCGCGATCGCCGAACGCAGTTACTCTGCTTCCAGAGGCAAACACGAGCGGCGGGTAGTTGTTGACCAATCCCGCATGTTCGACTCCCGGGATCGTCCCCACCGCCTCGATCATGCGCTTCTGCATCGCCGGGATCTGATCGCCCGTGTAGCCGGCCATCGCCAGGTTCCCCAGGGCTAGCATCGTGTGGCGCGGTTCGAATCCGAAGTCGGCGCGCAGCGAGCGCACCAAGCCGCGCAGCGCGACCATGGAGGAAGTCACCAACACGGCGCAGATCGCGATTTGCACGCCCAGCAGCAGATCACGCGCGGTGATGCGCCGCCGGAAGCTCGCGGCCGTTCCGGCTTTGACGATCTGATACGGATCCGCCCTGAGCACCTGGCGCACCGGGATCATCCCAAACAGGAATGCGCTGACCAGGGCCAAAGCGAAAGCGAGAACGTAAACTCTTGCATCGGGACTCACCGGCACATGCACCGGAGTTCCGGGAAAGGGCTGCCATCCGCTGAGCTTTTTGAGCAGGTTTACGGTGCCCCACAGTCCAAGGGCCCCTCCGGCGAGCGAAATCAGAATTGCCTCGGTGAAAAGTTGGCGCAGGATGCGGAAGCGGCTGGAGCCCAGCGCGATGCGCAGAGCCACTTCGCGGGAGCGGTCCGCCGCGTGCGCCGCAAACAGGCTGCCCAGATTCGCGCACGCCGCGAGCAGGATTAATGCCGCAAGCAACGCCACGCCCGTCATGAACGCGCGCAGCGGGCGGCCGAAGGAGGTGAGGCCGGGACGCGCCAGGACATAGTGTTTCTGGCCGAAATCCTTCGGATAGGCTTTCGCCAGATAATCTCCCACCGCCTTCACGTCTTCGAGCGCCTGCGCGGTTGTGACGCCGGGTCTGAGATGTCCGACTGTCTCGAAGATGGCGCCACGATCACCGCGCACGTTGAGAGCATTTTCCCCATTCACCTGGTCTTCATTCACCATGGGGATGAAGAAATCGGGGGCAGCGAATAATAGTGTCCCGTGGAACTCGGGCGGCGCTATTCCGATCACGGTAAAGGGATGCTTGTTCAGCTTCACAATCCGGCCGAGCACGCGACGGTCGTCGGCGAAATGGCTGTGCCAATACGCGTAGCCCAGCACGATCAGCGGAGCGCTTCCCGGGCCATGCTCATCCGAACTGTGGAAGAAACGTCCCAGGTACGGCTTAACGTTGAGAACGTTGAAGTAGTTTCCGCTCGCCGCGCAGCCCCACGCCGGTGTAGGATCTCCGCCCGCATCCACGCCCGCGGCTTCGAAGTTCCAAGCCGCCAGGCCGTCGAAGCTGCGGTTGCGATCGCGCAGGTCGATATAGTTGAGGTAGGACTGAAAACCGGTGTCGCTCCCATTTCCGTAGACCGTCCCCCACAGGCTCTCGGACTGCGGCACGTTGAGCGGGCGCAGGACCAGCGAATTCATCACGCCGAACACCACCGCGTTCGCGCCAATTCCCAAGGCCAGCGTCACAATGGCGGCGACGGTGAACCCGGGCGATTTGCGCAAAACCCGCAGGCTGAAGCGCAGATCCTGCACAAACGTTTCGAGCCAGTTGCCGCCGAGCGCTTCCTGGCACTCCTCCTCGAAGCGAACGCGGCCGCCGAACTCGATGCGCGCCAGTCGTTCGGCTTCGGTGCGCGTGAGGCCGGAACGTTCCAGGTCGTCGGCACGATGCTCCATGTGCGAACGCAGCTCTTCGTCGATATCTTGCCGCACTCGAGAACGCTGCAACAGCTTGCTCAGGAGGTTCATATTTTTTCCGCTTCCGCGGCCAGCACCGAGGCCATGGCCGCAGCCAGCCTATTCCATCCGTCGGCTTCTTCGCGCAGCCGCTTGCGGCCCGCCGGCGTTAGCTCATAAAACTTGGCGCGGCGATTGTTCTCCGATACGCCCCAGTTCGCTTTCAATAGGCCCTGGCGCACCAGCCGAAACAGAGCCGGGTAAAGCGCTCCCTGCTCGATGAGCAGCGCTTGCGCCGAGATCTGGCCGATGCGCAGCAGAATTCCGTAGCCGTGCAGAGGGCCGAGCGAGACGGCCTTCAAAATCAGAAGGTCGAGCGTTCCTGGAAGAAGCTGGGCTTCGGTTGTCTTGGGTGGCATTGCGCTCTCCTAAGATACTCAGGAGTATACGGCAGCTCTCCTAAGCTGTCAAGGAGAAAGTGCCCCAGAAGGGCCGGGATGGTGGTGGTCCCATCCCACCGCTATGGTGGTTTTCAACGCCTCCTCGTGAACATTGAGCTCATGTTTTCAACCCTTTGCCGAAGGCCATCGGCGTGCCTGATTCAAGGCGACGGTTGGAGGTGGTTATGAAAGACAGATGGTTGAAGTTGGCGAAAAGGGTAGTTGCGCCATTGGCATTGATCGGCGCGATGGCCGCGTTCAGCCCGGTATCGGCGCTTGCCGCGGAACATGGTGGGGGGCGCGGTGGGTTCGCCGGACATGGCGGCGGGCACTCGTTTTCAGGCCGGACGTTTTCAGCGCCGGCGCGCGGGTTTTCGGCCCCAGCGCACGGATTTAGCGGCGGGCGTGGCTACTACGGCGGCAACGTGCGGCACTATGTAGGGCCTCGCTATTATGGCGGAGGCTACGGCTTCGGACTTGGCGTCGGTGTTTACCCGTACGGGTACGGATATGCCGCGCCGGTTTGCAATCCCCCTGGATTTTATGATCAAAACGGCGTTTGGGAAACGTATCCCGGCTGCGCTGTTCCTTATGGATATTAAGTTTTCGCCGGCTACGCTTTGAGCATCGCCTGAACGTATTCGGGCTTCAAGGGAAGACGCCGCGCGATCTTCCCGGTCGCGTCATGCAGCGCCGATGCGATAGCCGGCGCTGCCAGCGCGTTGGCGGCTTCCGATCCGCCGCCGTAAGCGCCGACTTCGGGCTTGTGAAGCAGCACCACTTTGACCTCCGGGATGTCGGCCATCTTGAGGATCGGGTAGGTGCGCCAATCGCGCGCGGTGATCCCGCTCTCGTCGAACGGGGCCTCTTCGAGCAACGCATGGCTGACGCCCATGATGGAGCCGCCCTCCACCTGCCGCTTCAATTGCAGCGGATTGACGACGATTCCCGGATCCACGGCCATGGTGATTTTCTCGACTTGGATCGCGCCCGTGTTTGGCGTCACCGCGATTTCGGCGACACACGCCCAGTAAGTCCCGCCGCGAAACATGATGGAGACGCCGCGTCCGCGCACAGGCTGATCGCCACTAGCCGCCGCATTGGGGCTAGGTGACGGACGCGTCTCCCATCCCGATGCCTCGCGCACGGCCTTCAGCACGCCAATAGCGCGATCTTCAGTGGCATGGTCGATGCGGAATTGGATCGCGTCCGCGCCGGCCAGCGCCGCTGCTTCGCTGATGGCCACCTCGCGCGGATAATTCTGCTGGAACTGCCCCGGTGTGCGCATGCTGTGATCGCGCAGCCCGATGGCGAGCGGCGATTCTTTCTGGCCCACCTGATAGGTGCCATGGCCGCGCTCCATCAACACGGAGACGCCGTCATAGATCCAGGGATCGGAAATGTCGTTCACCGTCGACCCGATGAACACACCCTTCTCGCTTGGAGCGGGCATCGTCGGCAGCCCGGCGAGCACCGCGCCCACCGGCCGGTCGTCCTGCATGGCCGGCATATAGTGATCGATCTGATACGCAGCGATCCGGCCGTTCGCATCCAATGCGATCTCGACGTCGGACATCGACGCCGGTGACTGCGTGGACCACTGGAAGTCGTCCGGCCGCATCCATTGCACCCGCACCGGCCGGCCGAGCTCTTTCGACAGAATCACCGCTTCGTCTTCGGCGCCTGCGTTGCCGCCATTCGACCGTCCGTAATGCCCCGGACCCGAAAACGTCCGCACCACTACGTGATCAATGGTCGTGCCGAGCATCTGCGCGATTTCCCCGCGCAGCGCCTGCGGATTTTGGTTGTGCGTGTAGATGTAGACCGTTCCGTCTTCGCGCACGTCGGCCGCCGCCATGGTCGGTCCGATCGGCGCATGTTTCATGAACGAGAACTCGTACGTCGCCTTGAGATATTTGGGCGCTCCCGACAACGCCCGCGCCACATCGCCCCGGCTCTTGTCGCTCTTGGTGACCTTGGTGGTGGTCCAGTCGGCTTTTCGCAAATGGTCGAACAGATTCGCGTTGCCGGGAAGGCCCTTCCAGTCCGTCCATTTGGCAGCGGAGGCGACCTGCTGCGCGGCTTGAACCGCCTCCCATTCTGTCGGCGCAACCACGCCCACGAGGTTTCCTTTCACGATTACCTTCGCGTTCGGAAACTTGGTCTTATCCAATTCGCCCGCGGAGATCAACGTGGAACCGAGCGTCTTGGGATGAACCATCCTGGCGTGCAGCATGTTGGGAAGGCGAACGTCGGTGGCCCATATTTCCTTCGCCGAAACCTTCGAGGCGATCACGCTGTTGGGGAACGGCTTGCCAATGATGGTGTATTGGCTGACCGGCTTCATCGGCGGCTCGCCGGTGACGGTCAGTCCCATGGGGCTGGTCAGATCGCCCATCACCGGAATGGTGAGCTTCAACTGCTGGCCCTGCACCAGTTCACCGTAGGTCATGCTCTTGCCGCCGGCGGAAACGGCGCCGTCCTTGGCCGAAATCTGGTCCTTCGGGACGCTGAGCCGGTCGGAAGCCAGCTCCAGCAGCGCCTGATACGTGTACGCCGCCGCCTTGCGAATATTCGGCGTGCCGCGTCCGAGAAAATCAAACGCGCCGCTGCCGTCCGGCGTGCGATCGGTATCGCCCATGATCACGGTCGTGACGTCCTCCAGGCGCGCGTTCAGCTCTTCCGCCACGATTTGCCGGTACGCGGTAAACGTCGTGCTCTGACCGAAATCGCTCTTGCCGGTGCGAATCAGGATGGTGTTGTCGGGATGGATCTCGATCCACGAGCTGGGCAGCGTCGGGTCCAGCGTGTTCTTGTTGGTAGCCTTGACGGCCTTCCTCTTCGGAGTAGCTGCGTTGGCGGGAACGGCCGCGCCCGCAATCCCGAAGCCCACGAGCAGCGCCCCGCCGGCTTTCACTAACTCGCGCCGCGTGAGTTTAGTGCCGTAAGAGAGAGTAGCGCCGTAGACATTGACGGATTTTTCGTTCCCGATGGCCATGGCTTAGCTCCTCTCCGTCATGATTTGGCCGGCGCGGCGCACCGCGTCGATGATCGCGATATAGCTGCCGCAGCGGCACAGATGCGCCGAGGGCCCGGACGTGGTGAAAGCGGTTTTGATCTGCTCGACGGTCGGGCTGGAGTTGTGTTCCAGCAGTTCCGTGGCCTTGATCATCATGCCGTTCTGGCAGAACCCGCACAAAGGCGTCTGCTCTTCAATCCAGGCTTGCTGCACCGGGTGCAGGGTTTTCTCAGCATCCGCCTTCGACAGGTTTTTCTGCTTGGCCCAGCGCGCCGAAAGCCCTTCGAGCGTGGTAACTTCCTTGCCGGAAGCCGCCGACACAGGTGTGATGCAGGAGCGGATCTCCTTGCCGTCGAGCAGCACCGAACAGGAGCCGCATTGCGCCATTCCGCAGCCGAATTGTGGCCCGGACAGCTCGAGATCGTTTCTGAGGACGTAGAGGAGCGGCGTGTCGGCAGGCACATCGGCCTGGCGCCGCAATCCGTTGATGGTCATCGATACCATGAAAACTCCTTCCCGGATGCGCTGTCGCTGGGAACAATGGTATCAGGTTGCTTCTATTGAGCCGCGACCGTGAGGGAGCCGGTATGGTCACTCATACCGCAGCGCCACAATCGGATCGATATTCATCGCCCGCCGGGCCGGGACGTAAATCGCCAGGCTGGCCGCCGCCACCAGCGCCAGCGGAATACCGATAAACGTCGCTGGATCCGTGGCCGTAACTCCATAGACCAGCGAAGCGAGCAATCGCGCGAGGCCGTAAGCGGCCGGGAGGCCCACGGCGAGGCCGGCCGCGATCAGCAGCAGCCCGCGCCCGAAGATGGCGGTCAATATGTTCCCGCGGGCCGCGCCCATGGCCATGCGGATACCGATGTCGCGGGTCTGCTCAGAAACCATATACGCCATGACGCCATACACGCCGATCGCCGATAGCAGCAGCGCGATCCCCCCGAACACGCCCATGAGCGTCGCCACGTAATTGAGGCCCAACGCGCTGTCGTGTATCGATTTCGTCATGGCGTGCATTTCGGTGATCGGCTGGTCGGGATCCACGGCATGAATCGCCGCGGTGACCGCCGGCGCTAGGCCCAACGGATCGCTCGCCGTGCGCACCCCGATATCCATCCCGAGTGATGGCCGCTGTTGCCAGGGGACGTAGATGGTGGCGCGCGGCGCGCGTTCGTAAGGATTGTGCCATTGGTCCGCCACCACTCCCACGATCGTCATCCAAGTATCTTTGGAGTCGCTATCGCCGATGCGCATGCGTTTGCCGATGGGCGATTCTCCATGCCACCAACGCTCAGCCAAGCGCTTGCTGATCACGGCCACCGGCGGCGCGGACTCGCCGTCGCTCTCGCGCAGCAGCCGGCCGTCGAGCAGCGCCACGTGCAGGGTCTCGAAATATTCCGGGCTCGTCACCTGGTACATGGCGTTGGGCGGATTGCCCGGCTCGATCGCGCGGCCTTGAATCGTAAAATTCCGTCCTTCCTCGTGGTCGCTATAAGGAAGTGCGCTAATGGCCGCGGCCGAGCGCACGCCGGGTAGCGCTTGAATACGATCGATGACTTGACGGTAGAACTCCACAATCTGCGATTTCTCGTGATATTTGTTGTCCGTGACGGCCAGCCGCAAGGTGAGCAACGTTTCGGGCTCGAGCGCATTGCCGTTGATCACCAGCGCGCGGAAGCCGCGGACCATCAACCCGGCGCCCACCAACAATACCGCCGCGAGCGCGACCTCGACGGCGACCAAAATATTGCGCACTCGTTGCCGTCCCCGCCCTGCGGAAGTCCCGCGGCCTCCTTCGCGCAACGCGTCCGTGACATTCGGTTTCGAAGCTTGCCAGGCTGGCGCTAGTCCCGATAGGATGCCGCTCGCAAGCGCCGCCACTACAGTGAATAACAAGGCCCGGCCATTCAATTCGAGATCCTTGAAGCCCAGGACGTAGCGTTCCACTTCCGGCGGCATTCCGTAGTGCAGCAAGCGGATGCCCCACTGCGCCACCAGCAGTCCCAGCAGAGCCCCGCCGAACGAAAGCAGCGTGCTTTCGACCACCAGTTGCGTAATCAGCCGCCCACGGCTTGCTCCTAGCGCCCGCCGCACGGCTACTTCGCGAATCCGGCCGGTTGCGCGCGCAAACTGCAGGTTCGCGACGTTGGTGCAGGCGATCAGGAGCACAAACAAGACCGCGCCCATCAATAAGACTAGGTACTGGTGCGTTGTGTAATCGAGAAACAAGCGCAGCGCCGGCCACACCACAAACCGGCGATTCTTGTTGGTCTCGGGGAAGGATTGTTCCAGCCTGCCCGCGATGCCGTTGATTTCGGCCGCGGCTTGGTCCAAAGTCCGTCCGGGCTTCAGCCGCGCGACGGATTGCAGTAGCTGCGCGGTGTGCGACGTCCGCCGCTCCGGCGTTAGAGCCATGGGCGTCCAAAGATCGATGCCCATGGGAAATTGGAAAGTGGGCGGCATTACGCCAACGATGGTGGTGGGCACGTCATCCACACGAATGGTGCGGCCCACGATATTCGGATCGCCGCGAAACCGGCTGCGCCAGATTCCATCGCTCAGAATCGCTTCATGGTCCTGTCCCGGCTGGTCCTCGCCCGGCCGGAATGCGCGCCCGAGCGACGGTTGC
>JASHQT010000012.1 GCA_030039005.1 Bryobacteraceae bacterium | reverse complement strand
ACGCGGGGCGGGGTATTGGTCAGCACCGAAAGCCCCTGCCAGCGCATCGCGGGCGGCTGGTACATCAACGAGACCATGCGGCCGGATTGGTTGGCGTCGCCCTGCGGATCGTACGGACCGCTGTCGCAGATCACGAACATGTCGATCGCGGTGATGCGGCCTTCTTTCGTAAATCCCACCTTCAGGCGCCCATGGAGGCTAGGCCGCGCGCGCCCGATGTAGTGCTCCTCTTCGCGGCTGATGCGCATCATCACCGGCGCGCCGGTTTTTTTCGAAAGCAGCGCAGGGATGATGGCCGAAATGGCGCTGGTGATCTTGCTGCCGAATCCGCCGCCCGTGTATTCACTGATCACCACAACGTCGTTGGCATCTATGTGCAGCCAGCGCGCGATGGCGGGAACAGTTTGCGCGACACTCTGTGTCGAACAGTGAACGTACACCTTGCCGTTCTGCCAGTACGCCATCGCCGAACGCGTTTCGAGCGTCTGATGGCTGGTGTTGGGCGTGACGAACGTTTCGTCCAGCACCAAAGCGGCGTTCTTGAGTCCGGCTTCCCAATCGCCGAACGACCAATGATCAGTCGCCTTGCCCATGGGAAGCTGGCCGTCTTTGGCCGCGGCGAAATCTTCCTCGGTCCACTTGAGCTCCTGCACCAGCGGCGCGGGCGGAGGAGGCGGCGGCGCGCCTTTGGCCGCGGGGGAAGGATCCGGCCGCACCCACACGTTGCCTTCGACGCGCGCGTTGGGCGCTCCGGGCCGCAGCGTGACCAAGGGATCGACCACATGCGGTAGCCGTTCATAATCGATTTTGATGCGCTCAATGGCTTCCGCGCAGGTGTATTCATCGACAGCGCAGACCGCAAGAATCGGTTCGCCTTGGTATACCGGATCGTTGGTGAGGCCGCGCTCGCCCAGCTTGTTGGCGGGGATCACCTGGCCCAGATCGGTCATCGCGTCGGCGGGCGCGGGAAGATCGTCGACCGTCAGGATGGCCTTCACGCCCGGCATCGCGAGTGCTTCGGACGTATCGATGCTGCGAATGTGCGCGTGCGGCATTGTGCTAAGCAGAAGCTTGGCGAAGAGCATGCCCTCGGCGCGATAATCTTCGGCGTATTTGGCGCGCCCGGTGACCTTGGCGATCAGGTCGGGTGTCGTGTAGTCGTGCCCGATCAACCTGTAATTGTTTTTCGGCGGGGTGGTCGACATAGCTAGCTCACCTTTCTCAAGTTTTCCGCGCCGCGCATCATCGCGGTAAGGATCTTGTCGTAATCCTGGCAGCGGCACAGATTGCCGGAAATACCGTGCGCCAGTTCAGCGCGCGTTGGGTTGGGATTCACTTTCAAATATCCGACGGTGGCCATGATGAACCCCGACATGCAGAAGGCGCACTGAAAGCCTTGTTCATCGAGCACGCCTTGCTGCACCGGATGGAGCGTGCCATCGGCGGCGGCCAGTCCCTCGATGGTGGTGATCTGCTTGCCGCGCGCGGTGTGCGTGAGGATGGAGCACGAATAATGCGGGACGTCGTCGATCAGCACCGTGCAGGCGCCGCATTCCGAGCGGTCGCAGCCGAGCTTGGTGCCGGTGAGTCCCAGCTTGTAGCGCAGCGTGGTGGCCAGCGTCTCCTGCTTCATCACGTCCACCCGGCGCTGCTGGCCATTGACGTTGAGCGTGACCAGCCGCTCCACCGCTCCGGCGGCCGGCTGATCGGCGTGGACCAGCGTGCTGCGGAACAAATAAGCGGAGGAGGAAACCGCGCCCGCGGCGATCACTCCTTTGATCAGGGCCCGGCGAGACAGGCCCTGAGGGGTCCCGTCTCCTTGGTGAGGTGTCTTTTCTACGCGACCATTGTCTGGCATAAAAGTCACTTCCTTTGTTGGCGTTACGGCGATTCAGGCCGAAGGAATTATACACCTATCGCGGGACGCCGACGACGGCCTCTTCCACCTTGACGGACCAATCTAATCCGCTCGATTCGATCACCAGCTCATAGAGGCGGGGTTCCTCGGTGACATAGGCGATGCCATGGCCATTGCCACGCTGGTGCACCGCGTCCTGGATCGGCCGCCCACTGACGGCGCTGTGCACGACGAGGTGGAAGGACCCGGCGCCGGCCGAGGCCGCGCCTTGGGTTTCCCACTTGATGCGCCACTCGGTGCTCGAGATATCGAACGATTCGGTTTGGGAATCGCCGCGGCCGGAGAATTCGGCGATCGGCCGCCATCCCACTTGTGGCCGCGCGGCTTCGCGAGGCGGTGCAGGTTTACAAGCCGCAAAACAGAGCAAGCCGCCGATCAATGCGGCGAGACGCAGACGATTCGCCACTACCGTAGCTGACTGACCGCGTAGCGGCCCACGACTGGCCTTTCCTTGCTCCAGTCGTGATACGTGTGGCATTCAAAGCAGCGCGCTTCGGCGGCATCCGGTCCCGAGTGATGGCACTCGCGGCAGGTCTGGACGCTTGGAATCAGCACGTCGGACGTTTCGCGGCTGGTGCGCGCCTTGTGGCAGGACTCGCACTGCACCATCTGATGCGCTTGGTGGTCGAACTCGGCGTGCTGAAACCAGCGCGCCGTGATTTGCGATTTGGCCACCACCGGCAACGCATCGAAACCGTTCGGATAACTCATCGCGTGGCATTCCTTGCAGGATTTTCGCCACAGCAGCAATTGCGCGTCGGCCATGCGCTGCGCTACCCATTCGGCGGCATTGCGAGCAGGCGGTTGCGGCGGACGCGTGGGTAAGCGCTTGTCCGGCTCATCGACGAGGGGGATCTCAGCCGGATGCGCGGCAATGTACGCGGCCAATTTCGCGTGCACAAAATCGTAGACCATCTTCGGATCTTTGTGCGGCGCCGATTCGCTGAAGCGCCGGTCGAAAAGCAGCGGATGGCAAGACTCGCAATGCTTCTCGTAATTAATGGGCGCCATGTAGTCGCGCTTTGTTCCGCTCGAAGGCGAGTGGCAATCGCCGCACTTCAATTGCACCGGACCGTCCGGGCCGCGCAGGCCTTCTTTCAGATGAACGGCGTGATTGAACTTGATGGTGCCGGGATCGGAGTAGCCCGAACGCAGCACCGCGAACTCCGGGTGGCTCGCGTCAAACCCGCGAATGTTGGATGCGAACTTCGATTCCCCGTGTGTAGCCTTCAAATCGGCGTGGCACTGCGTGCACGCGCGATCGCTGGTGCTCGCCAGGCGAAACGCGCCCTGATGCTCCACGTGGCAATTCGAGCACGCGGGCGTGAAAGTTTGATCGGCATGATGGATCGGGCCGTCATGGCAGCCCAGGCACGCCTGATCAGTCGCGCTTTCGCGGAAGCCGGCTTGCGAAACATGGCACGCACCGCACTTTTGCCCCAGCAGAGCATGCGCATGCGCGAGCGGCCCCGCATTATACGGCTTCGGACTTCCGGCGATGGCGTGCCAGCCCAGCCATCCTAGGCCCACAATTACGAACACTCCCGAAAGAATCCGCCTCCAGCGCGGGATGCCGCGCAGCGTCTTGAAATAGTTCAGATCGAGGCGCTGCGCGAGCTTTTTCGTCGTGCGGATGCGTCCCGGCATTCTAGTACCTGAGAGCGACCACCGCGTGCACCGCGCCCAACACCAGCAGCGCAATTGAAAGCGGAACGTGCACCAGTAGCCAGGCGTGCAGCCAGCGGTAAATCCGAATTTGCAGGCTCAACTGCTGCTCTTCTTCGCAGATGTTTTCGAGATCATCCAACACACCGTGCACCGGCGGCGAGAGCAAGCGGCGCAGCGCGTCGAAAGTTTCGCCAGACCGCAAGGGATCGGCCAACTCGGCGGTTGCGGATTCGGGATGGTCCAAATAGGGCCGGACCTTTTGCAGATAAACCTCGCGGAAGCGCATGCGGTCGTCATACTCGATCTCGACGGCAACGGAGGAGCTCTCTTCTACCGGGCCATCCAGCGGTCCACATATTGCGACAGCCAATTGATCCGCTTCCTCGCGAAGCTGCGAGCGCACGTGCGGGATTTCCTCGTAGATGGTTTCCAGCGGCACGCGCGAGGTCATGAGGCTGGGGACATAGTGCTGGATCGCCGCGCCCAGGATGCCGCTGCCGATCACGATGAAGAACAGCAGCATCATGATCAACGTTAGCGGCCCTCGAAAATGGAAGCCCGCATGAAAGAGGACCAGCAGCAGGCTCAGCAAACCGAGCCACAAGTGCCCGCGCATCCAGGTTTGCGCGCGCCCCAGCCGCCACGTCGGAACTTGTTTGCGCGCGCC
>JASHQT010000139.1 GCA_030039005.1 Bryobacteraceae bacterium | reverse complement strand
ACCTGGAGATCGTATCGGCCCACGGCCAGGTTCTGGAACGAATAAAATCCGCGGCTATCAGTGACCACGTTGTGGCTGACGCCGGTGGCCGCCTCCGTCGCTGTAATCTTCGCACCGGGAACCGCGCCCGCGTTGGGATCGGTAATCGTTCCCAACAGGCTTCCGCCCTCGCTCGCTGGGAGGCCCGGCGCCAACAGGGCCAACAAGATAGCCGCAGCCAGCCCCGATGTATTTCTGCTAATGAGTGTCATTAGAAACTACGTTCGAACCGGCAAAGAAAACTCTCTCTGGCTGAATCTATCTCCTTGGTAATAGATAACAAATATGTTAACTGATATAGGATCACTTTGGTCCAGATTATGACAACGGCAGGCCCAAGTCAACTAAAATCAGCAAGTGAGTTGCAACTAAGATCGAGAGGCAGCGATCCCGCGCTGAACGGCAATGAGGGGTTTGGGTGCCGAGCTAACGTTTCCAGGGATTGAAGACTTGCGCGCCCGGAAAATCGGCGGCGTTGCGCGAGACCACAACCAGGTTGTGGTGGATGGCCGTCGCCGCGAGTAATCCGTCAATGACGGCCAGTGGTTTCCCTTTTCGCTTGGCTTCAGCCGCGATCACACCCCAGCAATCAGCGATCGGCTCGTCCACGGGCAAAATCCTCCCCGCGAAACGGACCCGCAAGTCCACCTCAATCCAGGTTTCCAGATTGACTCTTCGCTTGCTCGATGGGAGGGCCGCGATGCCGCCTCGACTCACCCCAGGGCCAGCGCGCCGGGCAGCGGCTTCAGTGCTCCAGAAATCTAATCGGGGTATTACGACCGGCGTCGCGATCGCATTCCGGGTCGAGCTCTACGCACGCCAACGGCCGACTGCCGCAGAGCTCCACGGGGCTCGCCTGGAACCGCAATCGCGCGGCTTACGCCGTCCCACGGCGCGCGAACGGCAGACTCACCAGGAACAGCGCGACGCCCAGCAGAACGATCGCCGGGCCGGGCAGGAACTGGAAGCTTTCCGCCAGCCAGACGCCAGCCACCGAAATCGCGCCGCCCAAAATAGCCGATAGCCCAACGTAACGCCGCATGCTCGGCGCGAGATTCTTGGCGATGGACGCGGGAATGATGGTCAGCGCGCCCATCAGAAGCGTCCCCACCAGTTTGATCCCCAGCGCGACGATCAGCGCGAAGATCAGCAGTAGCGCCAGGTCATACCCCCGGCCCAGGCCATGAACCTTGGCTAAATCCGGCGACACGATCAGAAACAAAAACCGCTTGGCGAAGTAGAAGCAGAGCACCGACAAGACGGCCGCGGCCGCGAGGATCGCAAGCAGAAGCGGCAGCGACAGCACAGGGAACGCGCCAAACAGCGATTCCACCACGTCTTCATTCGGAATCATCAGGATTCCGATGGCCAGGCTGGCGGTGAACAACAGCCCGACGATCGCATCCGGCGGCACTCGGCTGCGGCCCTCCAGCCAAAAAATCACGAACGCCGCACCGGCTAGAAACACGATCACACCGTAAAACGGGTCGAGTTTATAAATGATCGCCAGCGCGATCCCCGGCAGCGCCACATGCGACAACGCGTCGCCCACCAGCGCCATGCGCCGCAAGAGAATGAACGGGCCCACGCTGCCGGAGGCGATTCCGACCAGCAAGGCGATCCAGAAGGAGGCGTGCGAGGAGGCGGCGAGCATCAGTGTTCGTGGTGATAAAAGCTGGACTCGCCGTAGAGCGTCGCGAGCGCTTGCGGATTCAGCGCATCCATAGGCGCGCCCTGGCAGACCACGGTTTTGTTGAGACACAGCACGCGTTGCGCGTACCGATAGACCACGCTCAGATCGTGCGAGATCAGCAGTAGCGCGGTTCCGCGCTCGGTCTGGACGCGATGCAGCAGCGCGTAGACGGTCTCTTCGAAACCCGCATCCACAGCCGCGGTGGGTTCGTCGAGCAGCAGGACGTCCGGTTTTTCGAGCAAAGCCGAGGCGATCAGCACGCGCTGCGTTTCGCCGCCGGATAGTTCTCCCAGCGATTTCCGCAGCACACGCCGGTCCAGGCCCATGCGCTTCAGTTCCTGTTCCAATTCCGCCTTGAATCCCGCCTTCGGCCGCCAGAAGCCAGGCGATTGCAGCAGAAAGAACTCCAGCGTAGAGATCGGCGCCGAGCGATCCACCGCAAACCTCTGCGGCACGTAGCCGATTCGGACGCCCTCGCGCCATTCGACCAAACCGGTGTGCGGGAGCAGGCCGAGCAACGTCCGGAACAGGACCGTCTTGCCCGCCCCGTTAGGCCCGATCACCGCCAACGCCTCACCCTGCTCAAGCGCGAACGAGACGTTCTGCAGCAGGGGCTGGGCATCCAGGGTTACGGACAGTTCTTTGACAGTCAAGACAGTGTCGTCGGGCATTGGCGATGGCGAGCGCGAGTTCCTAACGTTTACGATAGCCGACTTGCCGTATCATGAGGGCATTGGCATGGACTGGATGTTTTCGCTCGCCGGCGCGGCCGCGGTCACAACGCTCATTTCCATACGCGTTTTCGAGATCCTGATGGCCGCGGTGGTGATTGGGCTGTCGATCGCGCGGCGTTGGCGCGTGCCACCGCTCTGGCTGCCGCTGGCGGTGTTTCTCGCCGGAACAATAGCATCGCTGTTTGCTTCCGGGCACCCCAGCGACGGCCTGCCGCAAATCCGCAAGTTCTATGTCTACCTGATGCTGTTTGTCGTCACCAGCGGGGTCCGCGGCGTCCGGCAAGTTCGATGGCTCGCGATCGGTTGGGCCTCCGCCGCGGTCCTTTCCTCGCTCTGGGCGATCCGCCAATTCTTCGCGCACTACACTGCCGCCGAGCGTGCCCACGAGAACTTTTATACCGCTTACGTGGACCATCGAGTCACCGGATTCATGGGCCATTGGATGACGTTAAGCGGCGAGCTAATGATGGCGCTGCTCATCATCGCGGCGCTGGTATTTTTCGCTCGGGATCGGGCATGGAAACCCTGGCTGATCGCGGCCGCCGTCCCGATCGCCGCGGCCCTCGCCCTTACCTGGACGCGCAGCATGTGGCTCGGAACGCTGTGCGGCGGCGTGTACCTGATCTGGTTCTGGAAAAAGTGGGCGCTTCTGGCGGTGCCGGTCGCGATCGCGGCGTTGCTGATCGCCAATCCCCTCGATCTTCGCGAGCGCGCCGTCTCCGCTTTATCCCCGCACGAAGGCCGCACGGATTCCAACGCGCATCGCGCCGAGTTGCGCCGCATCGGTTGGGAGATGATCAAGGCGCACCCTTGGCTGGGCGTAGGTCCCGAAGAAGTGTGGCGCCAATACCGGAATTACATCCGTCCGGATATGCCCCAGCCGGATCCAACCCAGTACTACGGGCACTTGGAAAACGATTACGTCCAATACGCCGCCGAGCGCGGCGTTCCCACGGCGCTGGCTCTGTTCTGGATGATCGGGTGGGCGGTGTTCGATTTCGCGCGTGCGCTCGCGCGACTGCCGCGGGATTCCGAGGCTCGCTGGATGTTGCACGGCGCCATCGCCGCCATCATCGGAATACTCGTGAGCGGCTGGTATTCCTGGAATCTGAATAACAGCGAAGTGCTCGCGATGTTCCTGGCGGTGCTGGGCTGCGGCTACGTCGCGTTGTGGGACGCGCAATCCAGCCGCGCGGCGGCCGTCACTCCGGCTGAAGCTTCCGTACCGCTTCGTTGAAATGCTCGATGCTTTCCAGTCCCATCCACGTTCCGGGGATCGGATAGGCGTGGATGCGCTTGCCCACCGCGAGTAGCTTCTTCATCAAATCAGGCATGGTGAAAAACGTGTCGCGCGGAATCATCTCAATCGCAAGACCGCTCAGACAATAAATCCCCGCGCTGATGGCGTACTCGGTCTCGGGTTTCTCAGTGACCCCGTGAACGGATCCATCGCGGACCGCCAAGACTCCGTAAGGCGAGCGGTAGGTATATCTCGCGTACGCTACCGTCAGTTCGCAACCGCTGGCACGGCTGGATTTCATGAAATCGCGGAAATCGAGATCCGTAACCAGGTCGCCGTTCATCACCAGCAGCAACTCACCGGGTGCGATCCGCTCCCGCAGCGCGCTCGCCGGCCCCGCTGTGCCAAGCGGCTTGGATTCGTGCACGTACCTGATCGCCACGCCGAACTTCGATCCGTCCCCGCAAAACGCGCGAATCAACTCCGCTTGATAACCGGTGGCGAGAACGATGTCGGAAATCCCGGCGTCGCGCAACTGCTCGATGATGATTTCGAGGATCGGCTTCTCGCCCACCGGCAATAGCGGCTTGGGAATCGAGAACGTCAGCGGGCGCAGCCGCGTCCCCTGCCCGCCTGCCAGGATCATTGCTCTCATGATTGCGCCCGCATCAAATGCGGTACACGTTCGGATCGTACATGTCTAAACGTTCCTCCACCCATTTCGCGGTGAGCCGGATGCCTTCGTCGAGCCCCACGCACGGCCGCCAGCCTGTGAGCTCGCGCGCTTTGGAATTATTCGAAACCAAGCGATTCACCTCGCTCGACTCCGGCCGCACGCGCTCGTCTTTTTGGCGCACCGGAAGCTCGCGGCCCACGATCACCCCCATGATCACATTGATGCGCTCCACGAGTTGGCCGATAGAAATTTCCGAACCCGTGCCGAGGTTCACCTCTTGGCCCACTGTCGCATCCGATGCAGCGAGCTGCAGAAATCCCTCTACCGTGTCGCTAACGTAAGTGAAATCGCGCGTAGGAGCTGTGTTGCCGATAGTGATTTCGGGCTGCGTCAACGCCTGGCTGATGATAGTCGGGATGATGGCGCGATCGCTCTGACGCGGGCCATACGTATTGAACGGCCGCACCACTGTCACCGGAAGTTGAAATGCGGCGTGAAAACTTAGCGCCACGGCATCGGCCGCGATTTTGCTCGCCGAATACGGCGACTGCGGCTGCTTGGGATGCTTCTCGTCGATGGGCACATACCGCGCGCTGCCATAAACTTCGCTCGTGGACGCTGTGACCACGCGCTCCACACCCGCATCGCGAGCCGCCGTCAGGACATTGAGCGTCCCGTTGGCGTTCACCTCGAACACCTCTACCGGGTGAACATACGAATAGGGAATCCCCACCAGCGCAGCCAAGTGAAATACGGCGCGTGCGCCCTCCAGCGCGTTGCGGACGGCCTCCGGATCGCGAATATCGCCCGGAACAATCCGTATGTCTTTTGTACGGGGAGCCCGGAGGTCCAAAAATCCCGCGTCGTTGCGCGAATTATAGCGGACGAACGCGGTTACGTTCGCGCCTAGCGCGAGCAGCCGCTCCACCAGATGGCTGCCGATGAATCCGCCGGCGCCGGTAACCACAACATTTTTGCCGCTCCACGTCATGTTACGGACTGAACTGAATTTTCCGAATTTTCCATTGTCGCCTGACCGGCCCCGGCCAACAAGCGCGCGTAAAATTGTTCCGTACGCTCCACCGTCCGCGCGATCGAAAACTGTTCGGCGCGAGCGCGCGCCCGCCGGCCGAACTCAGCCAAGCGCCCCGGATCGGACGCCGCCTCGATGATCGCTTCGCCAAGCGCCGCGGGCGACTCGGGCTCGAACAACCAGCCGCTCTTGCCCTGCTCCACCACTTCCCGCAGCCCGCCGACATTACTCGCAATCACCGGCAAGCCGAACGCCATGGCGCGCAGCGCGGTCAGGCCCCAGGCCTCCGCACGTGACGGCATGATGAACAGGTCGAGTGCGGCATAGAATTCGTCCATGTCATCGACGAACCCGGGCAATTGCGCAACGCGGGAAGCTAGGCGTGCCAGCTCGACCATGCCCGGCGCGGACCGCTCGGGACCATCGCCTGCGAGCAGCAGGCGCGCGCGCGGAAGCTTGGAGGCCAGATCAATCGCGGCCTGCAAGGCAATATCCTGGCCTTTCTCGCGCGTGAACGCGCCAATGTGCCCGATCACAAATTCGTCATTGCCGAAACCCCAGCGGGCCCGCGCCGCGGCTCTCATCCGCAGGTCGGGAAGCTTCGCGGGCAGTTCGATCCCTGGCACTATCACTTCGATGTGCGAATCCGGCACGCCCGCGTCGAGCAGCACCTGTCGCACGGCCTGCGACAGTGCGATCACTCCGTGCGCGGTGAGGCTGTATTTCCAGCGATGCACCAGCGGATGCCGCGGCGGGAACGCCACCAGACGGCTGGCCACACGCACGACGGGCAGCCCCATGGAGGCGCGGAACGAAATCGTTTGCGCGCGCCCGTCATGCGCGTGAACAATGTCGAAACGCTCCTCGCGCAGAAGGCGGCGCAGACCACCCAATCTGCCGAGCGCGATGGTCTTCAATCCCTCGGCGCCGGCGCGCGCCGCGAGCGGACTGCCCTCCCGCGCGATCACAAGCTGAACGTGACCACGCCGGTTCAATCCGCGAGCCAGCGACAACAACAAATCCTGGCCGCCGCGAAAATCCTTGCCGGTGTCGATGTGAGCGATCTTCAAGAATGCAGGCAGCCCCTAGCTCAGCATAACAATACGGCGCCGGATGGACTCCGGTCCGCCGCTCGCTTTGCTAGAATTCCGGTGGACTGACGTGGGCCGATTCGATTCCACCGTACCGTATTACGCGCGTTATCGCGAACCCTACCCGGCGAGCTTCTTCCTGGAAGTGGCACGGCGCGAAGGACTCCTGGATACCGAGGACCGCCGCACCGACGCGAGGCTGATCGACATCGGCTGCGGACCGGGTTCGCTCGCCATCGGCTTCGCGCCCTATGTGCGACGCTGCGTGGGCGTGGATATCGAAACTGAAATGCTGGCCGCCGCACGCGTGGAGGCGGCCCGCGCCGGCGTGCACATCGATCTTATCCAGGCGCGCATCGAAGATCTTCCGCGCGACATCGGCTGTTTTCAAGCCGTCACCGTGGGCCGCGCGTTGCATTGGTTCGATCGCGACGAAGCGCTCGCCGTGCTGGAGCGCATTTTGCACCCCACCGGCTGGATCGCGATTTGCGGCACGCGAGCCCACAGCGCCGTGGCGCAGGGTTGGGCCGGCAAATTTCATGACGTCCGCCATGCGTGGTCGTCGGATCCCGATGAGAGCCGTTATCACATCAATCTCGACGAGTGGTTCCGCGGCTCCAGATTCCACAAGTCCGAACAAGTGGAGGTCACCGAGAGCCATCGTGTGACGATATCGGATTTGATCGGCCGCGCGCTCTCGCTATCCACCACCTCGCCGGAGGTGCTGGGCGACCGGCGGCCGGCGTTCGAAGCGGCCATGCGCGCGGAGCTAGAACCGCTTTCCGACGAAGGCGCGTTCGACGAGCAGGTCACCGCCATCGCCACCATTTTTCGGCAATAACGTCATCGGCGTTTCACATAAGATTCATCGAATATTGACCTGCCCGTAAGACACTAGGCAGGCGTGAAACAATTTTTGCTCGGCGCGGTTGTGTGCGCGCTCGTTCCGCTGTCGCACGGCAGGCTCCTCGCCAAGGAACCGCCCGATAGTGCCTGCGGCCGTCCCGCTGTCGGCAGCACCGTACCCGAACCCGAGGACTTGCGCAGCCGCGACGGCGTTTTAAAGGTGGATCTCACGATTCACAACAGGGAAGCCGATGGCTCCACTCGTTATTGCTATGTCGACGCGAACGGCAACCAGGCGCCCACGTTAAGGCTCGCCCCCGGCGATCTGCTGATCCTGCATTTAAAGAATGATCTGACAAAAAATGACCTGACCGCGACCGCCGCCACTGCGATGCACGCGCACACGCACGCCGGCGCCGCCAAACAGGACGATCCCTGCGCCAGCGGCGCGATGACCGCAACCGCGACGAATCTGCACTTTCACGGCTTGACCATTCCCTCCGTCTGTCACCAAGACGACGTGCTCAGCACTTCCATCAGTCCGCACGACGCTCCGTTCGAATACCGCTTCCGCATTCCCGCCGGCGAGCCGCCCGGACTCTATTGGTATCACCCGCACATCCACGGATTCAGCAAGGTGCAGGTTCTGGGCGGAGCGTCCGGCGCGCTGATCATAGAGGGAATCGAGCGCGCCAACAAGCAAGTCGCGGGCCTCCCGGAACGCGTGCTGGTGATTCGCGATCAGGACCTGCTCAATCCCAATTCCCCGCCCTCAAAATTCGAACCCGTTGTTCCCAAGCTGCTGCTCGATCGCGACGGCGACGCAGCCAACAACGGCACCGGCTTCGGCAAACCGGCCAAGGATTTGTCGATCAACTACGTGCCGGTTCCCTACCCCGACTATCCGCCGGCCAGGATCGCAATGAAACCCGGCGAGCGTCAGTTATGGCGCGTGTTGAATGCCTCCGCCATCACGTATTTAAATCTGGCGGTGCTCTTCAATCGCCGGCCCCAGCCGCTGGGCCTGGTCGCTCTCGACGGAGTGCCTCTCAACTACAACCGGACTTCAGGGGATTTCATCGACTGGCCGACACATCTCGGCATCCCACCCGGTGCCCGCATGGAATTCATCGTGCAAGGGCCGCCGGTTGGGGTTCAGGGATTGCTGGTCACGCGCACCGTCGATACCGGACCGGGCGGCGAGAACGATCCCAATCGCGCGCTGGCCACCGTCACCGCCTCAGCGGATGCCCCCGAGCCGCGCTCCACACTCCCCGCTTTCACCCAGTCCCTAGCTCCGTCGTCTTTGCCATGGTTGGGCGATGTGGCGCCCGTCCGCACGCGCCACTTGTACTTTTCAGAAAAATTAACCGATCCGAAAAATCCCAACAGCGCCACCGAGTTCTACATTACCGTGGACGGCAAAACACCGGCCGTCTTCGATCCGCAATCCGGCGTGCCGGATATCGTCGCCCAGCAGGGAACGGTGGAGGATTGGATTATTGAGAACCGCTCGAACGAGCTGCATGCGTTTCATATTCATCAACTGCATTTCCTTCTGCTCGATTACCTGGGCCGTCCCGTAAACGAGCCGTTCCTGCGCGACACCGTCAACGTTCCTTATTACAAGGACACCATGCTGGTTTATCCGAGCGTCCGGCTGCGCATGGATTTTCGCGATCCCAACACCGTCGGCACATTCCCCTATCATTGCCATCTTCTGGAGCATGAAGATGGCGGCATGATGGGGCTCATTCGTGTCGAACCGGCGGCGCGCGCGTCGCGAGAGCGGTAACAAGAATGCTTCCCCGCTTTAACCCTAAATTCACGCCAACCACATTGAGCTGCAACTTTCGTAGCTAATACTGGACGGCGTTGGCTACAAGACTCACAGAAAAGAGAGAACGAATGTCCCTACACCACATCGCATCCAAGACGTTCCAAAGTCTGCGCCTGGGCATGGCGTCCATCGCGCTTTTGCAATTCATCGCCGGCACGACCGTGAGCGTCGCTCCGTTATCCGCCGCGGGCCCGCATTCAGATCTCGCGATTCAGCACGTGATCGTGATCATCGGCGCAAACCGCAGCTTTGACCACGTCTTTGCGACCTACCAGCCACAACCCGGCAACACCGTCTGGAATCTGCTCTCGGAAGGCATCGTCAACGCCGATGGCAGCCCGGGAAAGAACTTCGCCAAGGCGGCGCAGAGCGCGGCCACCGATGAGGCGCCCGACACATTCCTGCTGAATCCCTCCAAGAGCGCATTCGCCGGCAACGTTTTGCCCGCGCCGCTGGTGGGCGGCCCCTCCGGCACCTCCTACGTACCGAACAACAGCCTGACGCTGGCGCAGCAATCGGAAAATGGTCTGCCCGCCAGCTATTATCAATACCTGACCACCGGCGGAGCCGGCGCGAGCGGCCTCGCGTCCGGGACGCCGGATACGCGCATCACGAACGTTACTTCGCTGCCGGCCGGCCCGTTCCAACTGACGAACGGAACCACGTTCACTTACGATTCCTACGCGCAAAGCCCCGTCCATCGCTTCTACCAGATGTGGCAACAGATGAATTGCGACGCCACCCAAGCCACCGCCGCTAATCCCTCCGGCTGCGATTCCAGCCTGTTCCCGTGGGTGGAAGTAACCGTCGGCGCCGGAACGAACGGGCAGACGCAAGCGTCGAATTTCAGCACCGAATATTCGACCGGCGTGAAGACCACGGGCGAAGGCTCCACGTCCATGGGATTCTACAACGTCCAGCAAGGCGACGTCCCATACTTCAAATATCTTGCCGACACGTATTCGATGAGCGACAACTTCCATCAGTCCGTGATCGGCGGGACCGGCGCCAATCACATCATGCTGGGCCACGCCGACGCGATCTACTTTAGTGACGGCAACGGCAACGCCACCACTCCGCCGCACAACACGCTGGTCGATGCGGGGACACCCAACGCCGGTACGGTGGATGAAGTAGAGAACCCGAATCCGGCCACCGGGACCAATAACTGGTACACGGAAGACGGGTATGGCGGAGGTTCCTACGGTTCGGCGTCCTACGGCGGTGGTTCCTACACCAACTGCTCCGATCTCACCCAGCCCGGCGTCGCTACGATCGTCAATTACCTCAAGTCGCTTAAGACGCCCATCAATCCCAACTGCGAACCCGGCCATTATTATCTGTTGAACAACTACAATCCGGGTTATTTCGGCGACGGCAGCAACGCCTACACCGATACCAACCCGAACAACACCGTGTTCACCATTCCGCCGTCTTCGCGGCGCAGCATCGGCGACGTGATGAACGAGGCGGGGATGTCCTGGAAGTATTACGGCGACCAGTGGAACAACTATCTCACCGATAAATACCAGCTCAACTACGCCGCCATGGGCGCCGACAGCGACGAATATTGCAACATCTGCAATCCGTTCCAGTACGACACGTCCATCATGTCCAATCCGGCCCAGGTGGCGGCGCACCTTCAGGACACCGCCAACCTCTATTCCGATATTCAAAACGGCACGCTGCCCAACGTTTCCTTCGTAAAGCCGAGCGGCCTGGTGGACGGACATCCGTCGTCATCAAAGCTGGACCTGTTCGAGGGCTTCGCGCAGAAGATTGTGGATGCCGTGCAGGCAAACCCGCATCTTTGGGCCAGCACCGCCATCTTCATCACCTTCGACGAAGGCGGCGGCTACTACGACTCCGGCTACATCCAGCCGCTGGATTATTTCGGCGACGGCACTCGCATTCCCCTGATCGTAGTGTCCCCTTATACCCAGGGCGGCTACATTTCCCACGCTTATGCCGACCATGTCTCGATCGACAAGTTTATCGAGCGCAATTTCGGCCTCGGCCGCATCACCGCCCGCAGCCGCGATAACTTCCCCAACCCGGCAACCAGCCCGACCAATCCGTACGTGCCGCTGAACTCTCCGGCTCTGACGGATCTGTACGACCTGTTCAGCTTCGGCCGGTAAGACCGCCCGCAAAATCATTCGTTCCTTCTCTTGAGGCGCCGGTTCGGAAAAAATCCCGGATCGGCGCCTGATGGTTTTTGCCCACCGCAGGTGTCATGATTCTGTTCATGTATCGTCCGCTGGCAGGGAACTGGAATAACATGGTGCGGGCTAGTGTTAGCGCATCGCTTCTGCTGGTGTTGACGATCCGCACCGCCAGTGCAGCCGGCCGGGCCGGGTTGGCACCGAAGACGGACGAATCGTCCTCACCAACGCATCCGGGCACAAGACCTTGCTGACTCAGACTGGACGCGATTCAGATCCGTGGCTAACCCCGGACGGACACACGGTGGTGTTTCTCCGGCACCCCGCCGAGGACAGGTTCCGCAACTCGGTTTACGAGATCGATGTGGGCACTCACATGGTCAGGCTGCTATATGCCGGCCCCGCGAGGTACCACGGCCGCGAGCGCGCCTACTTTGGCCGTCCGGAGCTTGACGAGGCCCATCGCAAGCTCTTCCTCATCTCAAGTGAGTATGCAACGTCCGGGACGCTGATCTCGATTGAACTGGCAAGTGGCCAAGCCAGCTTCCTATCGGACGAGGTAGTGGGGTACGACATTATCCAGTGCCCCAAAGAGTATCGAGGCGATCTTATCGTCCTGAAGAGACACGAGCACGATATCCTCGGCAGGCCCTTTTTCCTGTATTACCTCTACTCCGCCGCAGGTCTGGACTTGGGCCTGGCAGGAGGCGGGGAGCTGGACTCGTACCTGGACGATATTCGTGATGGCAGTTGTGAGGAGGCAAAGCCGTAGGCCGCGCCGGTGGTCGATAGTAACGACCCGGCCATTTCCGGCGAGGTTACACGTCCGGCAAAGTCACACACCCTACCGTCACGATTCTGTTCATCCCTGTCCGCTTCCCGCAAGCCACGCATCAATCCGCGTGATAGCATGGCATCCTACGAGAGGTGTGTGAAATGCGAAATGCCACGCTGCTTTTCCTCACGGCGGTCCTGGCCGGCGTTCCCTTGCTCGCCCAGATGGATCCCTCCGGCGAGTGGGCGCCACAGTTCCAGGAAGATTTCCTCGAGCGCATCCCCGGACCCGACATCGGCGATTACCTCGGGCTTCCCATCAACAACGCCGCGCGGCTGCGGGGCGATAGCTGGGACGCCTCCCTGCTCACCCTCCCCGAGAATCAATGCCGCCCGCACCCCTCCGATTACGCTTGGCGCGGCCCGGCCAATCTGCGCATCTGGAAGGAAGTGGATCGCGACACGCAGAAAGTGATCGCTTATCACACGCACATTTCCTGGCAGGCGCCCGAACGCACCATCTGGATGGACGGCCGCCCGCGTCCTGCCGCCGACGCCCCGCACACCTGGCAAGGATTTTCCACGGGCAAGTGGGACGGCGACGTGCTCACCATCACCACCACTCATCTGAAGGAAGGCTGGATCCGCCGTAACGGCATCCCGCGCAGCGAAAACGCCACCATCACCGAACATTTGTTCCGCCACGGCGACCATTTGACCGTGATGGTGATCATTAACGATCCCGATTATCTGACCGAGCCGTTCGTCCGCACCACCGATTTCGTCTACGATGCCCGCCAGCAAATCGCTCCCTATCCGTGCGAGGCCGTAGTGGAAGTGCCGCGTCCCAAGGGCACGGTTCCGAATCATTTGCCCGGCGATAACAGGTTCCTGGCCGAGTTCGCCAATAGCTACCATGTGCCTTTCGCGGCCACGCGCGGCGGCGCGGAAACCATGTATCCCGAATACATCAGGACCATGAAATCCTTTCCGGCGAAACCGGACGTTGCGGCCATCGTGGCAGCCACGGATGCCCCGCCGGCCGAGGAACAAAACGCGATCCGTCCGGCGAGCGATCTGCCGGAAGGCGAAGTCCACACCCAGCACGTGCAGGGGAACGTTTATATGATTTCGGGTGCCGGTGGCAACATCACGGTGCAGGCTTCGAAAGAAGGCGTGCTGGTGGTGGATACGGGACTCGCGAATATGACTGACAAAGTGATCGAGGCGATCCGCAAGATTTCCGATGGCCCCATCCGCTACGTCGTCAATACGCACGTGCATGCCGATCACACCGGCGGCAACGAAAAGATCGCCGGCATCGGCAGCACCATCGTGGGCGGCAACGTGACGGGCGACATCGCCGATGCAGGCCAAGGTGCGGCGGTGATCGCGCATCAGACCATCCTCGATCGCATGAGCATGAAGGACGGCAATCAGCCCGCCTTTCCCTCCGGCGCCTGGCCCACCGACACCTTCGCCGACGAAAAAGATTTCTATTTCAACGGCGAAGGCATCCAGGTGATCCATCAGCCGGCCGCGCATACCGATGGCGATAGTTTTGTTTTCTTCCGCCGGTCCGACGTGGTGAGCGCCGGAGACATTTTCGTGACCACCAGCTATCCGATCATCGATCTGGCGCGCGGCGGCAGCTACCAGGGCATCCTGGACGCGTTGAATCGTTTGATCGCGCTCACCATTCCGGCGGGCAAGCAGGAGGGCGGCACCATGATCGTTCCGGGCCACGGCCGGCTGTGCGATCAGGCGGACCTGGTGTTTTACCAGGAAATGATGACCATTATTCGCGACCGTATTCAGGCCATGATCAAGCAAGGCATGACGCTCGATCAGGTGAAGGCCGCGCGACCCACGCGCGATTACGACCCAGTCTATGGATCGACCAAGGGTTTCTGGACCACGGATAAGTTCGTCGAAGCGGCATACAAGAGCCTCGGCGGCAAATAGCTGCTATTTACCGCGCTCGCGCTTTCCGCGCGCCACTTCTTTGGTGAGCGCTTTAAGGCGTTGCTCCCAGAAACCGCGAAATTGGCCGAGCCACTGATCGACGCTTTGGAGCGGCTCGGCGCTCAGCGCATAGACCCGGCGGGCTCCATCGACGCGGACGGTGGCGAATCCGTTCTCGCGCAAAACTTTCAAATGCTGCGAGACCGCGGCCTGCGAAATCCCGAATTCCTTTTGCACCGCCTCCACCAGATCGCCCGCGGAGCGGTCGCGGCGCGCCAGCAGTTCCAGGATCCGGCGCCGCGCCGGATCGCCCAAAACATCAAACGCCTGCATAGAACTTTGTTGTCCGCCCGACCGCTGCGCGCGCGGCTTCTTCGCCGGTGCCGCCCGCGATCGAAGCCTGGCCCCATGCTTCGCTGCTGCGCCGGGCCAGGTCTTTCATGTCCGGCGGCGGCCCACCAGTCGAGTCACGTGCGATGTGCCGCGATAAGCCCAGCAGCGTCAACTCCCATCCGACGCCGACAGCACCGGAGCCATACCGGTTCCAATGATCATCAACTGGTACGGTGTGCTCCAACCGAAGCTGAGCGCCGCCATCGGATAACGCCGCAAGCTCCACCCGTACCCAGCTTGTTTGCCCGCCGAACTCCCAGGTGAGCTCGAGGCGGCGCGGCGGATGGCACGCGGTGATTTCGCCGCCGGCATTGCCTTGCAATTGATAGCGGCCGCCGCGGCGCAGATCGCCCGAGACCGGCAGAAACCAGCGCGGGAGGCGTTCGGGATTGGTGATGCAGTCCCACACGTCCTCGACCGTCGTGTCGTAACAACAGGCAGCCGCGACGACCCGCGCCGGACGGCCATCCTTGTCGATCGCGCGCACCTCGCGCGTCACCGCACCGATGAAGCGAAGAGCATCCATGAAGGCATGATATCAGTTATTACTTATATAAGTCAATGCTTAGTTGCAGCCGTGAGCGCTGCCTGCATCTGCGGGAGATCGCGATCGGCGTTTTTCCAGGCCTCCAGAAATTGCTGATACGCCTTCGATGCCTCCGCGCGATTGTTTGCCCGATCCCACGCCAGCGCGATGCCATAAAGCGCGAACCCCGATTTCGGCCGCTCGCGGAGTTCCTGGGCGAATGCTTCGCGCGCTTCAGAGTATTTTCCAGCACGAATCAGCGCTTGGCCCAAAGCTTCGGATTCCGGACGCGCATACTGTGGCGGCTCCGCATAACCGAGATCGCGCTCCTGGTCAACGGCCTGATCGAGCAGGCGGTGCATCGCAGCAACATCGCCGCGATAACCGGCCATGGTCCCGCGCAGATCGAGCGAAGCGGTTCCCAGGATCTTCACCACTCTGTCCCGAACACCTGCCTGCTGTTCCACCTTCTCCCGGGAAACGCGCCACAGCAGCGCATCGAGCACGTCGGACTGGCGGTCGGCTTCTGCAAGATTGCCTGCTTCGGCGGCCTTCATTCCGCGCGCGTAGGCGACCAGTCCATCGCGATAGCCGCGGGCGGGAACACCCAGCTTGTCATCGGGAACACTGAAATTCATGGGATGGTTGATGGCGTCATCCCAGCGACCATAGCGCAGCGCGAGACGCGCGGCGGAGCTTCCGATTTGCAGAATATAGAAGGCCGGATTGGTAGATCCATCCGGATCGTCGGCGAGCCCTTCGAGCTCGGCGGCATGCTGGACTGCCTCGCGATAACGGCCAGCTTCCGCGCAAGCCGCGATCAGATAGCTCAGGTTGTGCGGGTAATTCCAATCGTCCGGAACGCTGACGTGCTGGGCGTCCAGGTAATCGCGATCGACGTGCTGGGCTTGGAGGAAGACCTCGCGCGCACGCTCGTAATCGCCCAAGCGATAAAAAATGTGGCCCGGCATGTGAACGATGTGGCCCGAGGCAGGCGCAAGTTTGGCCAGCTTCTCCGCGCTTTCGAGCGCCCACTCGGGATGATCGCTGCCTTCGACGGCGTGAATCCAGTAATGATTCGCCGCGGCGTTATCCGGGTAATCGTGGAGCAGGTTGCGCAGCAGCGCCTCACCGTAGAGGGCGTTGGGGTGCGGATCGCCGTGACTGTCATAACCGGAGATCAATGTTCCGGCGAGTAAGAGCTTGGCTTGAAGATCGTCCGGATAGCGGGCTTCGAGCGCCTCCATCTCCTTGATGAAGGCCTGGGTGGCCTCTTCGCCTTTTTTCTCTTGTTGCACCGCGGTCGCGCGAATGTAGCGTTGCTCGCGATCGGTGGCCTTAGGCGCGAGTTCGTTCGCGCGCGCCAGTTCGGCTTTGGCCTGTTCGTGAACTCCGAGGAAATCGAGCGCCTGAAATAGCCCCCAGTGACACATGGCGCAATCGGGGTCTAGCCGAACGGCTTGTTCGAATGCGCGCTCGGCTTCGTAATCCCAGAAGCAGTGTAGTAGCGCGAGTCCCTGATCGAACCATTGCTGCGCCTCCGGCGATTTGGTCATGATGGGAATGTGGGCTTGGCCGATGCCGTCGATATGGATGGGCGGCGGGAGCTTGGCGAGATCGACGGTTTGGCCTTCGGGCGGCGGCATGTGCTGATGCGTTTGCGCCAGGGCCAGCAGGCCGCTCAGGAAAAGGAGCGCTAAGAGCTTCAAAAGCTACCTCCAATTGCACGTTAAGACGTGGGAAGCGCTCAGAAGATTCCGACTTCCGTAATGGCCTGCCTACTTAGCTTCGCAGGGCGTGGGGTCCCACTTCGAGCCGTCCTTTTCCATCTTGAAGTGGGTGCTGGTGACAAAATCCTGGAACAGGTTCGCTGGATCGTGCACGATGGTGGTGATGATCAGCCAGGAGTCGCCATTGGGCTCGTTGGTGCGATCGTAATACTCGGTCAGCTCGGTGTTGGCGCTGTACGGGAGGCCGTTCTTGCGCAGATAGCCGGGCTTCAGATCGGTTGTGACCACCTTGAGCGATCCGCCCTGCGGGGCCGGCTGCGCGGCGGCACGGCCACGCGGCGGAGGCCGTAGACCGTCCCAAGTCGCAACCGAGTAGCCCTGCCAGCTCGCAGCTTCCTTGGTCGTCGCGGGGGCGTTGAAATGGAAGAGGCGCGTTTGCGTGCCGGCGTCGGTCTCCACCTTGAGCGTGTTATCGTCCGCCCAGGTGATGTGAACTCGCGTAGGCTCGCGCATCAATCCGGCGGCGCCGTAAGCGCGGCAGGCGTTGCCGTCCTTGGTGTCTTTATCCGGATCCCACTCCATCGCGACTTTGCGGGCTTCCTGGTTGAGCGGCACGCTGGTGAAGTCGCCCTTGGCAGGCGTGACCATGCGCCAGCGCCAGTCCTCAGTGACGATGGAAACCCAATAGCCGGTCAGATCCTCGGGCGCGACTTGTTTGCCGGGGCGAACCGGCTGCGGCGGCGGAGGACCGCCGAATTGGGCTTGCAAAGTACCTGAGACCGTAGCGGAGGCCGCGATCAGCAGAGCGGCGGTGAAAAGTCTTTGGGGCATCTTTCGGGTCATGATTATATCTCGTTTCATTTGGCTGTGCACGCAGTGGGGCTCCAGCCTTGGCCGTCGGGAATTTTCTTGAAATCGGTGCTGGTGACGAACGGTTCCGTCAGATAAGTAGGATCTTGCACGATGGTTGTCACCGTGAACCACGTATCGCCGTTGGCTTCCTTGTGAAGGTCGTAGTATTCCTTGAGCACGGTGTTTTCACTATACGGCGG